>CAZHHU010000059.1:0-15457 GCA_964532215.1 uncultured Geminicoccaceae bacterium | reverse complement strand
TGGAACTTCCGGGTGCAGTGACGGATCGCGTCGCAGATCGCGAGTGCACCGAAGAAGAAACCCCGTTGCGCCGCCGGCGAACCTTCCGCGGTGACCCGCAGCACCTCGCGCTCGACGAGACGGGACTCGAGCCCGCCGGAGCGGACGAGCTCGAGCAGTCGTGCAAGAGCGCGGGGGCCGCGGCCGCCGATGCCGAGCTCGGCCGCGGTCATGTTCGCCGTACCCCGGGGAAGCAGGGCGAGCGCCGGCGGGCGCGCGAAGGGGCGGTCCTCGAGCAGGGCCGTGAGCACGCGCTGGACGGTGCCGTCGCCGCCGTTGACGACGAGCAGGTCGACCTCCTCTGCGGCGAACCGCTGCAGCAGCTCCCGCGAGCTCGTGCCGTCCTCGCGCAGGAGATGGAGGACATCCGGTTCGTTCTCGATGTGGGCGATGGCATCCCGCCAGCCGTTGCGATTGTGGCGGCTCGCGCGGTTCGTGAGGATGCCGATGCGCATTTCAGGCCGCTCCGCGAAGGAGCGCCGGCGTCGGCCCGAACCCCCGCTGGCCGCGGGCGAGCAGAGCCACGAGGAGGCTCACCAGGGCCACGGGCGCCGCCCAGCCGGCCAGAGCGGGCGGGAGAAACCCGCCTTCACCCAGCGCAACCGCCACACCGTCCAGGATCTGGAACAGAAAGCTCACGGTGATTCCTTCCACGAACAGCCGCGTCGCGCCGCCCGTGCGACGGAACTCCCGCAGGAGCGCGAAGGGAAGAAGGAGGAGGGCGGCCGGGACGAGCGCGCCGGCGAGGCGATGGTGCCACCAGCTGCGATGGCTGCGCACGCTGCGCATGCCGTATCCGGCTGCGGCGATGATCCGCGTGAGTTCCACGAGCGAAAGCTCGGAAGCCGGGCGCGCCATGAGCTCCATGGCCTCGAGGTCGACCCCCTTCGGCCAGTGCATGCGCGCTTCGCGGATCGCGCGGCCGGTCCCGACCGGGTAGCGCACGACCTCTTCGAGCTCGAGTCCGGAGCCCCGGGGACGCGCGCGCCGGGCTTCGATGCGTTCGATCAGCACCCCTCGGGCATCGCGACGAAAGATGGCGACGTCGTGAAGGGCCCGCCTGCGCACCCCGGCCGCATCGACCCGCAGCACATCGCCGTCGAGCTGGACCCACAGATAGCGTCCCTGCTCCCCCCGCGGCGCGTAGCGGAACTGCCCGATGCCCCAGGCGCGCAGCGCGGTCGCACTTTGAGGCACGGCGAAATCGGCGTTGACGAAGGCGAAGGCCGCGAGAAGCGCGGCGAGCGGCGCGAGACGCCGGGCGATGTCCAGGGGCGAGAGACCGGCCCCCCAGATCACGACGATCTCCCGGTGGCGCATGAGGTCGGCGACCGCGAAGAGGGAACCGATGACCACGGCAAACGGGAGGATCTCCGCGGTCAGGCTCGGCAGCCGCAACCCCACGTAGAGGAAGATGCCCCGCCAGATTCCGGTGGGATCGCGCAGCAGATCCTCGCTCGCGTCCACGAGGTCGAAGAGCAGGGCGAAGGCATCGAAGGTGAAGAGCACCACCGCGAGGCGGATCGCCGTGTGGCGCATGAGATAGCGGGAGAGAAGCTGCACCGCTCAGCTCCCGGCCCCGAAGCGGCGCTCGAGCGCCTCGATGAGCCTCTCGAGGAGGCGATCGAAGAAGGCGCCCTTCGCCGGATCCGGCACATGGGTCGCGCGCCGGACGAACAGCACCGTGGTGCCGACGGCGAACACCGCGAAGGGCAGCCACACGCCGAGCCAGGTCGAGACGAGGTTGTCGTCGGCCAGTCCCTCGCCGGTCTGCAGGATCTGATTGTAGCCGACGAGGATGATTACGCCGGCAATGAAGCCGTAGGAACGCCGCCCGCGGCGCCGCCCGAGGGCGAGGGGCACGGCGAGCAGCGGCAGAAACGGCAGCGAAAGGGAGCGCGCGAGCCGGGCATCGAGTTCGGCTGCGATCTCGAACCATTCGATGTGCGGCGGCGGATCGTTCCGCAGCGCGAACAGCTCATCCAGCGTAAGCTCCCGCTCGTCCTCCCCCCGCGGGCGGAAGCCGATCGGGCGGCCGCCGCGAAGATCGGTCGTGAATTCGCGAAACCGCATCGTCACCGCGGACGGTGCCCGCTCCACGCTCGCCGCGAGCCCCGCGCCCGGAAGAACCTGCTGGGTGCCGTTCTGAAGGCGCAGGTATGCGGGCTGGGCGAGACCGTCGACCTCGATGCGCCCCGCCTCCGCGGTGACCACGATGCTGCCGCCGCCCGGCGCTTCCGAATACAGGAACAGCCCCTCGAACCGTTCCCCGGCCGGATCGAGCGCCCGTACGAGATAGGTGGTGCGGCCCAGGGTGGTGAAGGTCCCGGGCTCGAGCAGGGTCTGAAAGGACACGTTGGTGAGCGCCCGCACCGCGGCCCGGTAGGCATAGCGGCTGTAGGGCTGGACGTAGCCGAGCAGGAAGAGGTGGAGGACCAGCAGCAGCAGGGTGAACGCCACGAGCGGGCGCGTGTAGCGCCACAGCCCGGCACCGGCCGCCTGGATGGCGTCCAGCTCGCCCTCGCGCGAGATGCGCGCGGTGGCGAGAAAGACGCCCATGAAGAGCGCCATGGGCAGAGCGAAGCCCATGTAGTGCGGCACCAGATAGCTCAGCATCTCGAAGATCGCGAACAGGCTGCCGCGCCAGCCGATGACCAGGTTCACGACGCGCAGCGCCCGCTCCGCGAGGAGGATGAGCAGAGCGACGAGAATGGTGGCCCCCATGGGGCGCAGGGTCTGCGACAGGACATAGCGGCTGATGACCGTCATTCCTGAAGCGGGCTCATGGCTACGGCAGCGGTGCGCGCACCGGCCTCGGGAGTGACCCTGCTTCGGGCGCGCGGCCCGATCCGCTCGAACCCGGGATCGAAGGCTCTGAGGATGCAGTCGAGAGTCCCCGTCTCGAGATCGAGCTCGAAGAGCAGATATCCCGCGCTCCTGCCCGGCCGCGGATCACGGAGCGACGCCGAGGGAGCCATGAAGCACGCCGCGGCGCCCCGCGGCCCCGCAAGGCGTCCCTCGCGGAAGCGATGTTCGTGACCGCACAGCACGAGTTCGGCGCCGCAGCTCATCAGCAGCCCGAGAAAGGCTTCGCGGTCGATGAGACGCTTTCGCGGCTCGGAGCCCGCAAGCGGGGGATGGTGGAGGAGCACGATCCGATATCGCCCTTCCCTTCGCGCGCGCTCGAGGAGCAGCTCCGCGCGGCGCAGCTGATCCGCGCCGATGCGGCCGGTGGCGAAGCCCGGCGGGCTCGGCTCCGCCGTCGACAGGCCGAGGATCGCGAGCCCGGGCCGTCGCAGCAGATAGGGGAACGCTGCGGGACGGTCGATGCCCCCCATCCACGGCGCCCATCGCGCGCAACCGGCCTCGAACGCGCCCGGGACGTATGCATCGTGATTGCCGGGCACGAGAAGTACCCGATCGGGCGTACCAAGGCCGGCCAGCCAGCGGCGCGCCGCCTCATATTCCTCGGGAAGCGAAAGGTTCGCGAGATCGCCGGTACAGAGAATGAGGTCCGGCTCCTGGGCCTGGAGATCCGCGACCACCGCATCGAGGCAGGCGCGCCGGTGCAGACGGTGGCGACGCAGCTTCCAGTTCAGCCAACCCGTGAACCGCTTGGACATGAGCGCGCGCGGCGGGCATGGCGGCAGGGGCGCGAGATGCGGGTCGGAGATGTGGGCGATGCGGATCTTCACCCGGCCACTCCCGGGCGGCGTGCGAGAAGCCGCTCGACGAGCCGGAGATCTTCCGGACGGTCGACATCGATCGCGGCCTCCGCACGGGAGAGCACCACCGGCCGCAGCTCGACCCCGAGGCGTCGGGACATCCGCGCGAACGCGCCCTCGAGCGCCCAGCGGCGCAGCAGATAGCCGAAGAGAAGCCCCGGCCCGAAGGCCGCGGCAAGCCGCCAGGGACGCTTGCGCTCGCGCTCCACCCGCCGCCAGAACTCGAGCGCCTTCTGTGCCTGCGAGCTTCGCAGCAGAAAGAGATTGGCCCCGCTGAAGCGCCGCTTTGCGAAGCGGAGCCAGGTGCGCCGCCCGGGCTCGTGAAGGGGCGCAAATCTTCCCGCTTCCACGAGGCCGATCGTGACATCCCCACCCGCGCGCTCGGCGCGGTCCAGAAACTCCCGCAGGATGTCGGCCGTAAGCAGCGGATGGTCCGCGGTGGTCACGAACAGCGGCGGTCCCGTGCGGGCGAAGACCTGGGCCACCGAAGCGGCGATCGAATCGCGGCTCGACTCGAGGGTGAGCGGAAGGCGTGCCGGGAAGCCGTCCCATGCCGGCAGCTCCTGCCGCAGCGCATCATCGAGCACGAGGTAGAGGGCCTCGAAGGCGCCGCTGTCCAGGAGCGCCTCCAGGACATGGGCGATCATCGGCCTTCCGGCCACCGGGGCGAGCGCCTTGTGCGGCACCCCGGCCGCGCGGGCGACGGGATCGCGCTCGGCGCGGCGGCTGCCGGCGAGCACGAGGGCCTTGAACCGCCGCTTCACGACAGCTCCTTGGCGTAGATGCGGTAACGCTTGTAGGGAACGCCGCCGACGGTCTCGATGAGCTGACGGGTCGGCCGGTTGTCCTCGAGCACCCAGGAGAGCTCGGCGCGTCGTACGCCGCGCCGGCGGTGATAGCTCTTGACCTCGTCGATGACGCCGAGGGCTAGGGCGGCGCCGCGCGGCGTGCCCTGGAAGCGGCGGCACACCCCCATGAGCGGCATGCGCCAGGTCCGCACGCCCCGCACCTTGAGCCGCCACAGCAGCCGGGCCCAGCCGAAAGGCCACAATCTGCCACCGAGATCGCGGATCGCTTCGTTGATGTTGGGCAGGGTTACGGTCATCGCCACCGGCTCGCCATCGACCTCTCCGAATGCGAAACACCGCGCGGTCACGAGCGGGCGGATGCTGCGCCCCATATAGCGGGCCTCTTCCTCGTCGAAAGGAACGAATCCCCAGTTATGCGCCCAGGCGTCGTTGAATATGCGACAGATCGCGAGGATCTCCTCCTCGTAGCGGCGCATGTCCAGCGGACGGAAGGAGAGACCCCGCATCCCCCGCGCCCGGGCCAGGAGTCGCGCGGCCGCGGGAGGCCACGGCCCGGCGACGTCGAAATCATAGGCGATGAGATCCTTGGCCTTGCGATAGCCGAGGCGTTCGAGCCGGGCCGCATAGTAGCGCCGGGCATGCCCCATCATCATGCTCGGCGGCGTGTCGAAACCGTCGACGAGGAGACCGCACTCGTCGTTGATCGACGGGTTGAAGGGCCCTGCGAGGCGACGCATGCCCTGCGCGCGCACCCAGTTTTCAGCGGTCTCGAGCAGCGCTGCGAACACCTCCTCGTCGTCGACCGCCTCGAGAAAGCCGAAATGTCCGCTCGCGTCGTCATGCCGGGCGAGATGGCGCCGATTGATCTGGGCCGAGATCCGACCCACGGGCGCGTCACCGCGCAGCGCGATGAAATAGCGGATCTCGATCGCGCGCAGGAACGGATTGCGCCGCGGATCGAGATGCTGCAGCCGCTCGAACAGGAGCGGCGGCACCCAGTTCGGGTCGTCGCGGTAGATGGCCCCGGGCACGCGCAGAAACTGCTCGAGCTCGCGGCGCCCTGCGACGGGCCGGATGCGGAGTTCGGCCATGGGACAGGGCTGCCGTCAGCGGGCGACCCTGCGCCGCCGCGCCCGGGCATAGGTGGTGTCGTCGGCGGAGAGCGCCGCAACCCAGGGATAGCGTCTGCGCTCCTCTTCGGTGTAGCCGAGGTTGAAGGCGGTCGGACTCTTCGGGCGCGTGTTGGGCGGATCGTAGAAGGTCCCCACGAGGTGATCCCAGAGATTGTTCGTGATGCCGAAGTTCCCCTGCTCGTTGTGGAAATGGTGGGCGAGATGGCGGCGCTTGATGTCGCGCAGCCATTTGTTACGGGGCACCACGGCCAGATGCTGCACGCAGTGGCAGAACTCGTAGAAGGCGAACAGCAGGCAGCCGGTCGCGAAGGCCGCGGCGAGACCGGCGGGGCCGTCGATGAGATAGCCGATGGGCATGGTCACGAGGGCGAGCATCGGCAGGGTCGTATACAGCGCGCCGAAGAGCACCGAGAGATCGTTGGGATTCTGATGGTGATCGTAATGGATGCGCTTCCACAGCCGGGCGGTGTACGGGTTCTTGTAGAGAAAGCGCGCGTGGAGCACGTAGCGGTGCAAGCCGTATTCGACGAGCGGATAGAGGAGCAGCATGACCGCCGCGGCGAGCAGGGTCCTGAGCGGATGTTCGCTCCAGCGCACGGCGAGGACAATGAACACGGCGGCGAGCAGGAAATAGGCCTGGATCGCGTAATAGGTGAAATAGGCGCGCAGCAGATCGCGAAAGCTCATCCGGTCGAGAAGCCGGACGTCCTTGCTCCAGGGACCCCAGATCAGCGGCATCGTCCGCATTCCTTCCCGTAACGCGCAAAGCCCTTCATTTCACCCGCGCAGCCTCTTCCGGGGCGCGCATGCCGTCCTCCGGGCCGCCTTCCCTTCCTTCGCTCCATTCGCGCAGCACGGCAAGTCCCAGCGCGAGCAGCGTGGGCCCCAGAAAGATGCCGAGAAAGCCGAAGGCGAGCGCGCCACCGACCACCCCCATGAAGACGATCAGAAGCGGCATCTCGCTGCCGCGGCTGATAAGATAGGGACGGACGATGTTGTCGGCACCCGAAATCACGAAGGTTCCCCACAGCAGCATGAACAGCGCCCAGCCGATCCCCGAGCTCTGGTAGAGCCAGAACGTCACCGGGATCCACACCACCGGCGCCCCGCCGGGGAAGAGGGAGAGAAAGAAGGTCGCGAAGGCGAGCACGAACACGCCGGGGACCCCGGCGATGAGAAAGCCGATGAAGGCGAGCACCGCCTGGACGATGGCGGTGCCGATGGTGCCGTAGACGATGCTCTCCACGGTGGTGACGGCGATGCGGAAGAAGTGCGCCGCCCGCTCGCCGGCGACCCGGTAGCCCGCCGCCCGCAGGTGGCGCGCGATGGTCCGCCCGTCGCGGTAGAAGAAGAAGGCCGCGAGCACGCTCATGCTGACCTGGAGGAGGCCGCTGCCGATCGTCACCCCGCTCGCGACGAGAAAATCGCGCAGCGGCTGCCACAGGGCGCGCAGAAGTGCGGCAAAACGCTCGGGATCGGCGACGAGCTCACGCCAGTAGGCCGCGACCGCCGGTCCCACCCAGGGCACGGTCTCGAGCCAGGCCGGCGGCTGCGGCGGCCCGCCGGCGAACAGGGCGCGCACCGCCTCGACGATGCCGCGCACGTTCTCGGCGAGGCTGACGCCCACGAGCGCCAGCGGCAGCACGAAGGCCGCGGTGAGCAGCAGCGTCATGACGAGCGCCGCGAGCGAGCGGCGTCCCCCCAGAAGCTGCTCGATGCGGGCGTAGACGGGCCAGGTGGAGAGGGTCAGCACGCCGGCCCAGAGCAGCGGCGAAAAGAACGGCCGCAGCACGACGACGCAGCCGACGGCGAGCAGGAGAATCGCCACCGCTCCCGCGATCCGGTCGAATCTCCCCCATGCGCGGCTGCGCCCCTCGTGCTGCATCCGCTTTCCCGCTGTCGCCGCCACCAGTGTGACCGCTTTGCCGGCGGGCGTCGAGGCCGCCCTGGTGCCGGATCATTATACAAGTGTAGATAGTGCAAATAGGATATTTGCTATTTCGTGAAGGAAAATTGTTGACAGCCCACCGGATCATGTGGAATATGACGGATCCCTAAGAACGACCCCGAGGGAGGGCGGTCATGTCCAGCTACGCGCATCCCGAGGTTCTCGTGGATCCGGACTGGGTCGAGGCCCGGCGCGAGGATCCGCGAATCCGGCTCGTCGAGGTGGATGTCGACACCCGAGCCTACGAAGAGGGCCACATCCCGGGCGCCATCGCCTGGAACTGGACGACCCAGCTCTGCGATACCGTGCGCCGCGACATCATTCCCAAACGGGAGTTCGAGGAGCTCATGGCGAGCTCCGGCATCGCCCGCGACACCACCGTCGTTCTCTACGGCGACAACAACAACTGGTTCGCCGCATGGGCCTTCTGGCAGATGAAGATCTACGGCCATCCGGACGTGCGGCTCATGAACGGCGGCCGCAGGAAGTGGCTCCTCGACGGACGTCCGCTGACCACCGAGGTCCCCACATATCCCCGCACCGACTATCGTGCGGACGAGCCCGATCTCACGATCCGCGCCTTTCTCCACGATGCCATGGAGGCCGTGCGCAAGGGGGACGTGCATCTCGTCGACGTCCGAAGCCCCGAGGAGTTCACCGGCGAGATCCTGGCGCCGCCGGGACTCCCCGAAACCTGCCAGCGCGGCGGCCACATTCCCGGTGCGGTCAACATCCCCTGGTCGCTGACCTGTCAGGAGGACGGGACCTTCCGGTCACGCGAGGAGCTCGAGCAGCTCTACGCGGCCAGGGGGGTGACCCCCGACCGGCCGGTGATCACATACTGCCGCATCGGCGAGCGCTCGAGCCACAGCTGGTTCGTGCTCAGATATCTGCTCGGCTACGAGGCGGTGAAGAACTACGACGGCTCCTGGACCGAATGGGGCAATCTCGTGGGCGTGCCCATCGAGCGGGGGCCTGCCGGCGACGCCGCGTGATCAGTTTTCCCGTCCCAGGCAACGCCCCGCGTGCTCGAGATCCTCGGGCGTGTTGATGTTGAAGAAGGGGTCCGGGGCGCTGCCCGCAAACTCCGCCACCGCGAGGCGGTAGCGGGCGGTGAAGGCATCGATCTTGCGCCCGCCTTCCTCGAGGAGGAAGCGCGCGAGCGGTGCGTGCAGGCGCGTCGGCCACAGGCCGAAGACGGGGTGCGCGCGTCCGTTCGAGGCCGCGCAGGCGAGATCCGCCCCCTGTCCGTCGAGGGCGGCGAACAGCCGTGCCACGAGATCGCGGGGGAAGAACGGGGTATCGGTGGCGAAGCTCGCGATCCAGGAGATGTCCGGCCGGTTCGCGCGCAGCCACGCCATGCCGGCGAGGATGCCGGCGAGCGGTCCCGCAAACCCGGGCACCGGATCGGCCACCACCGGCAGGCCGAAGCGGGCGAAACGCGCCGGATCGCCGTTGGCGTTGAGCAGCAGCAGCGAGACCTGGGGCCGCGCCCGCGCGATCGCATGGGCGAGCAGCGGCTTCCCTCCCAGGGGCAGGAGACATTTGTCGCCGCCCCCCATGCGTCGCGCCCGCCCACCCGCGAGCAGAAGACCGAGCACGGGCGGGGTCATGACGCCTCGCTCTCCTCGGGAAGGCTCGCCTTGCGCACGAGCCGCGGATCCTCTTCCGGGGCACGGCTGAGATCGGCATCGAAGACGATGCGTTCCTCGCCGGAGAGGGCGAGGAAGCGGCGCCCGCGCGCGCGGCCGACGAGAGTGAGCCCCGCCTGTCGCGCGAGTTCCACGCCCCAGGCGGTGAAGCCCGAGCGGGAAATGAGGATGGGAATCCGCATCTGGACCGTCTTGATGATCATCTCCGACGTCAGCCGCCCGGTGGTGTAGAAGATCTTGTCCTCCGGCCGGATGCCGTGGCGGAACATGTATCCCGCGATCTTGTCCACCGCATTGTGCCGGCCGACGTCCTCCATGTAGACGAGAATGCGGTCGCGCGCGCACAGGGCGCAGCCGTGGATCGCCCCGGCCTTGAGATAGAGTGAGGGGCAGGTGTTGATCTTGCGCAGCAGGGCGTAGAGCCAGGACGTCCGGAGCACGGCCTCGCGCGAAAGTTCCACTTCGTGGAAGCGCTCCATGAGGTCGCCGAACACGGTGCCCTGGGCGCAGCCCGAGGTCTGGGTGCGCCTGCGCAGCTTCTGTTCGTAGTTGGTGGAGCGGGCGGTGCGCACGACCACGAGCTCGAGCTCCTCGTCGTACTCCACGGCGAGGACCTCGTCCTCGGGCCGCAGCATGTTCTGGTTGAGAAGGAACCCCAGCGCGAGATATTCGGGGTGGTCCCCGATCGTCATCACGGTGACGATCTCCTGATCGTTCAGAAACAGCGTGAGCGGCCGCTCGTGGACGATGGGCGCCTCCACCCGCCGGCCCTCCTGGTCGATGCCGGCCACCGTCTTCGTAAGCCTCGGATCCTCGGGATCGGGGAGCAGCAGGGCCTCGTCCATGACCTTTCGTCCTCGGGATCGTTCGTGGTCAGGGTAAGCTAATGGCGAGGCGGCGCCGGGCCAAGACGGCAGGCGCGGGCCGCAGCCCCCGGCGGCGGAAACCGCAGCCGCGCCGCCGCGCGCGTCTGTTCGCGTTGCTTCGCCGGCTCGCGGCCGGTCTGCTGCTCCTCGCGGTGCTGCTCGCAGGCGCCTTCATCTGGCTCGCACCCGAGCTCCCCGACCCGCGCGCCCTCGTCGAGCGCTCGAAGGGCGTGCGCATCACGCTGCTCGCAGCCGACGGCGCGATCCTCGCCGAACGCGGGCTTTCCGGCCGGGTGTTTCTCCGCCTCGGCGAGATCTCACCCTGGCTCGTCAAGGCCGTGCTCGCCACCGAGGACCGCCGCTTCTTCGAGCATCCGGGCTTCGATCCCCTCGGCATCCTGCGTGCGCTCATCGCCAATCTCGGCTCGGGACGCTATGTCGCGGGCGGCAGCACGATCACCCAGCAGCTGGCGAAGAACCTCTACCTCTCGCCGGAGCGCAGCCTCAGGCGCAAGCTGCGGGAGTTCGTCCTCGCCCTCTGGCTCGAGGCGCGACTCTCCAAGACCGAAATTCTCGAGCTCTACCTCAACCGCGTCTATTTCGGCGCGGGCGCCTACGGCGCGGCGGCCGCAGCCCGCACCTATTTCGGCAAGTCCGCAAGAGATCTCGATCTCGCGGAAAGCGCCATGCTCGCGGGCCTGCTCAAGGCGCCCTCGCGCTACGCACCGACGCGCAACCCCGCCCGCGCCCGCGAGCGCGCTGCGACCGTTCTCGGCCTCATGGTCCGCGCCGGGTTCATCAGCGAAGCCGAAGCGGAGCGGGCCCGTGCCCATCCGGCGATGCCGCGCCGCACCGGCGGCCGCTTCGCGGGCCATTTCGTGGACCGCGTGCTCACGCGCATCGCCCGTCGCTTTCCGCATCCCGAACAGGATCTCGTGGTGCGGACGACGCTCGATCCCGCCCTCCAGCGCCGCGCCGAGGAGACGTTGAACCGCGCGCTCGCCCCCTATCCCGCGCTCCAGGGCGCCGTGGTGGCGGTCGATGCGGCGGGCGCGGTGCGGGCCTATGTCGGTGGCCGCGGCCGGGAGGGCGCCGCGTTCGATCGTGCCGGCGCGGTGCGCCGCCAGCCGGGCTCGGCCTTCAAGCTGTTCGTCTACGCCGCGGCCTTCGAGCGCGGTGCGCGCCCGAGCGATGTGATCGACGACCGACCGCTCACCGTAGCGGGCTGGAGCCCGCGCAACCACGACGGCCGCTATCGCGGCGCCGTCACCCTGGAGCAGGCCTTCGCCCTCTCTCTCAACGCCGCCACGGTGCGGCTCGCACAGCGCGTGGGGATTCCTGCAATCGTGGCCGTCGCCCGCGCCTGCGGCATCGCCAGCCCGCTCACCCCCGTGCCCTCGCTCGCCCTCGGCACGAGCGAAGTCACGCCCCTCGAGCTCACGGGCGCCTATGCGACCGTGATGCGCGGCGGCGTCCACCGCCCACCCCGGCTCATCACCCGCGTCGCCGACGCTACCGGAAGAGTGCTCGCGCGCCCCACCTCCGGCGCACAGCCCGTTCTTGCTCCGGACAGCGCCGCTGCCCTGGACAGGCTGCTCGCGGCCGTGGTCGCCTATGGAACCGGCAGGCAGGCGGCGCTTCCCGGCCGGCGGGTGCGCGGCAAGACGGGCACCAGCCAGGGACCGCGCGATGCGTGGTTCGTCGGCTATGCGGGCGACGTCGCGATCGGCGTCTGGGTGGGCCGCGACGACGGCCGGCCCATCGGGCGCATCAGCGGCGGCACCCTCCCGGCGCGGATCTTCCGCGACATCCTCCGCGCCCTGCCCGCCAGCGAGGCGCCTGTGGCCCGGCTGTCCCGGGGGCGGAGCGAAACCGCGGCCGGGAACCGGAGCGACACCCGTCGCCCCACCCTGTTCGAGTGGCTGCAGGAGCGCTTCGGCGGCTAGGCGTCAGGCGAGCAGATGCTCGCTTGCGGGATCGAAGAGCAGCACGTCGCTGCGGCGATAGTGCACCGTCACCCGCTCGCCCGGCCGCCTCCGGGGGACCGGCGGCGCGAGGAGGCGAAAGCGCTCGGCCCCGCTTCGAAGGGTCACGATCGCGCTTTCGCCGAGATATTCGAAGATGTCGATCTCCGCCTCGAAGCGCTCGAGATCCTCGCCCTCGGGCTCGAGCCGCAGATAGTGCGGGCGGAGGCCGACCAGCACCTCCGACAGGCCGCGGGCGCGAAGCGCAGCCGCGCGCGCCTCGGCGGGCCGGAAGACGAGATCGCCGTCGCGAACCCGCAGCCGCAGGTCTCCATCCGGCAGCTCCACCCGCGCGATGAAGAAGTTCGTCGGCGGCTCGCCGATGAAGTCCGCCACGAAACGGTTCGCGGGCCGGTGGTAGAGTTCCTCCCGGGTCGCATACTGCTGCAGCACGGCGTTGTTCATCACGGCAACGCGGTCCGCGAGCGCGAGCGCCTCCATCTGGTCGTGGGTGACGTAGATGGTGGTGCGCCGGATGCGCTGATGGAGGCGCTTGAGCTCGAACAGCATGCGGAACTTGAGGTGGGCGTCGAGATGGCTCATCACCTCGTCGAGCACGAGCACCGCGGGCTCGCGCACGAGCGCCCGCCCGAGGCTCACCCGCTGCTGCTGGCCGCCCGAGAGCTGCGCCGGGGTGCGCTCGAGGATGTCCGTGATCTCGAGCAGCTCGGCGATCTCGCCGACGCGCCGGCGGATCTCGCCCTCCGGCAGACGCCGGATCTCGAGCGGAAAGGCGAGGTTCTCGTAGACGGTGAAATTCGGATAGAGGGCGTAGGTCTCGAAGGCCATGGCGACGTTGCGCGCCTCGGGCTCGAGCTCGTTGACCCGCACACCGTCGAAGCGGAGCTCGCCCGAGGTGATCTCCTCGAGCCCCACGATCATGCGCAGCGTGCTCGTCTTGCCGCAGCCCGAGGGGCCGAGCAGGGCCACGAATTCCCCCTCCTCGATCACGAGGTCGAGATCCTGCACCGCGTGCACCTCGATGCCGCGGCCCCGGTAGACCTTGTTGACCTTCTCGAGCTCGACCCGCGCCATCACCCGCCATCCACGAGATTGGCCCCGCTCGCGGGCGAGAAGAGAAGCGCACGCTCCGCCGCGAAGCCGAGCCGCAGCGGCGTGCCGGGTGCGAACGCCCGCTCGAGACCGGTGAGAAGGCAAAGGGCGAGCGCGCCGCTCCGCACCATGAGAACGCCGCTCGCGCCGAGCGCCTCGAACACTTCCACGCGGGCCTCGAATGCCGCATCCCCTGCCGTCGCTTCGCCGTCCGCGAGCAGATGAAGATGATGGGGGCGGATGCCCACCGTCACGGTATCTCCGTTGTATCCCGCGAGCGCGTGCCCCTGACGTTCGGTGAGGGCGAAGCGGAGCGGCGCCTGCGCGGCTTCGACCCGCAGCTCGCCGTTCTCCCGCCTGAGACGGGCGTCGAAGAGATTGATCGGCGGCTGGCCGAGATGGCGGGCGACGAAGAGATCGCGTGGGCGTTCGAACACCTCCTCGGGCGGACCGACGTGGAGCAGCCGCCCCGGCGGGCCGAGAACGCCGATGCGGTCGGCGAGGGACAGGGCCTCGGTGTAGTCGTGGGTCACGTACAGCGTCGCCGTGCGCCGCAGCTCCTCGAGATGATGGAACTGGCCCCGCAGCTCGTGGCGGATGCGCGCATCGAGATGGCTGATCGGCTCATCGAGCAGGAAGACGTCCGGATCGCGCACGAGCGTACGGCCGAGTGCCGTGCGCTGCTTCTGGCCGCCGGAGATCTCCCCCGGACGGTGCTCGAGGATGTGCGAAATGCGCAGCAGCTCCGCCACCGCCTCCACGCGGCGGCGGATTTCCGCCTCCGGCAGCCGCCGGGCGCGCAGCGGGCTCGCGATGTTCTCGAACACCGTGAGATGGGGATAGAGGGCGTAGGATTCGAAGGTCAGCGCCACATTGCGCCGATACGGCGGAAGGCGGGTGACGTCCGCGCCGCGAATCACGATCCGCCCCTGCTGCGGCCGCTCCAGCCCCGCGATGCAGCGCAAAAGCGTCGTCTTGCCGATCCCCGAGGGACCGACCACGACGAAGAATTCACCCGGCTCGACGGCGAGCTCGAGCCCGTCGAGCACGACCCGGTCGAAGGCCTTGCAGAGCCTGTGGACCTCGAGCAGCGCCACGGCCTCACCCCTTCACGACGCCGAGCGACAGCCCGCGCACCATGTAACGGCGCAGCACCACGAACAGCACCACGGGCGGAAGCATCGCCACCAGCGAAAACGCCATGACGAGGTTCCACAGGGTCTGGCTGCCATGGGTGAAGGTCGGGATGTGGACCGGGAAGGTCTTGACCGCGGTGCCGGTGAGAAGATTGGCGAACAGATACTCGTTCCAGGCGAAGATGAAGCAGAGCATGGCCACCGAGACCATGCCGGGGAAGACGAGCGGCAGGGTGACGCGGAAGAAGGCCTGCAGCGGCCGCCAGCCGTCGAGATAGGCCGCCTCCTCGAGCTCCACCGGCGCATCCCGGAAGAACACCATCATGAGCCAGGTGGCGAGCGGCAGGTTGAAGACGAGATAGAGGATGATGAGCGAGAGATAGCTGTCCGTGCCCCAGGGCGTGGCGTCGAAGAGGAAGAACATGGGAATGATGACGGCCACCGGGGGGAACATGCGGTTGGAGAGGATCCAGAAGGCGAGGTTCTCGCCCACCGGCCCCTTGAGGAAGCGCGCGAGCGCGTAGCCGGCCATGGTGCCGAGGAGGAGGGCGAGGGCGGTGTTCGCGGAAGCGACGACGACGCTGTCGCGCAGCGCCTGCAGCGATCCCGGATCGGCGAAGATGCCCGCGAAATTGCCCGGAACCAGGGTCTCGGGCCAGAAGGTGGGGATCATGCGGTTGATCTCGGCCACCGGCTTCAGGGCCGTGATGAGCTGGAAGTAGAACGGAAAGAGGGTGAAGAACAGCCACACCACCAGGAAGAGCAGGAGGACGAAGCGGATCAGTCGTGCGCTCGTCTCGCCCATCTTCGCCTCACGCGAGTCCCTGTGCCTTCAGCACACGCTTCAGGTACTGGATGAACAGGGTAATGAGCACGGCGGCGCCGACGAAGATGATCCAGGCATAGGCCGCCGCCTCGCCGATCTGGAATTCGCGGATGCCCTTCTGATAGGCGATGTAGGCCGGAAGCTCGCTCGCCTGGGCGGGGCCTCCCGCGGTCATCACGAACACCTTGTCCACGAACTTGTAGGCGTCCATGAAGCGCAGGATGAAGGCGATGGCGATGATCTCCT
>CAZHHU010000058.1:1592-16022 GCA_964532215.1 uncultured Geminicoccaceae bacterium | reverse complement strand
CCCGGATTGGTCCAGAGCTCGATCTGGGCCAGCACCTGGTTGGTGAAGGAGGCGCTCATGACGAAACTCGGGTGCCCCTTCGCGCAGCCGAGATTGACGAGGCGTCCCTTGGCGAGAACGATGATCCGCTTGCCGTCGGGGAACTCGACCTCGTCCACCTGGGGCTTGATCTCGTGCCATCGGAAGTTGCGCAGTGCCGCCACCTGGATCTCGGAGTCGAAATGGCCGATGTTGCAGACGATCGCGCCATCCTTCATCGCCCGCATGTGCTCCAGGGTGATGACGTCGATGTTTCCGGTCGCGGTGACGAAGATGTCGCCGACCGGCGCGATCTCCTCCATCGTCGTCACCTCGTAGCCGTCCATGGCGGCCTGCAGGGCGCAGATGGGGTCGATTTCCGTGATCACGACCCGTGCCCCCTGACCCCGCAGCGCCTGGGCGCAGCCCTTGCCGACATCGCCGTAGCCGCACACCACCGCGACCTTGCCCGCGATCATCGTGCTCGTGGCGCGCATCAGCCCGTCGATGAGGCTCTGGCGGCAGCCGTAGAGGTTGTCGAACTTCGACTTGGTGACGCTGTCGTTGACGTTGATCGCCGGGATGCGGAGCGTGCCCCGGCGCTCCATCTCGTAGAGCCGGTGCACCCCGGTCGTCGTCTCCTCCGAAACGCCGCGCACCCCTTCGAGCAGTTCGGGGTGCTTCTCATGCATGAACTGCGTGAGATCGCCGCCGTCATCGAGGAGCAGATTGGGCCGCCAGCCGTCCGGGCCGAAAACCGTCTGCTCCACGCACCACCAGTATTCCTCCTCGGTCTCTCCCTTCCAGGCGAAAACCGGAACCCCCTCGGCGGCCATGGCGGCGGCGGCCTGGTCCTGAGTGGAGAAGATGTTGCAGGAGGACCAGCGCACCTCGGCGCCGAGATGGCGCAGGGTGCGGATCAGCACCGCGGTCTCCACCGTCATGTGGAGGCAGCCCGCGATGCGCGCGCCGCTGAGCGGCTTGGACGCGCCGTACTGCTCCCGCAGCGCCCTGAGGCCGGGCATCTCGCGTTCGGCGATGGCGATTTCCTTGCGTCCCCATTCCGCGAGCGAGAGATCGGCGACGCGGAAGTCGTTGAAGGCCCGTTCACTCATCGAGGGAGGTTCTCCGTTCTCTGCGCCGGAAAGACGTCTGCCGCCTTCCTATTCGTCGAAACCGCGCCGCACAAGCTCGGCGAGCGCCTCGACCGCCGCCCGGGCCTCGGCGCCGCGGGCCAGCAGCCGCAGCTCACAGCCCGGACTCGCGGCCAGCATCATGAGCCCGAGAATCGAGGTGCCGGGCACGGTGGTGTCCTCCTTCGAGACCTCGATCTCGGCATCGAAACGCTCGGCCACGCGCACGAAGCGTGCCGCGGCGCGCGCGTGCAGCCCGCGCTCGTTGACGATCACCACCGTCGCCTCGGCACGCGGAAGTTCGCTCATGGCGGGCCCACTCACTTGCGCGTACGGTCGACGGCGAGGAGCTGACTCGCAACGCTGATGTATTTGCGTCCCGCCTCCTGGGCCGCCTCGGCGGCCCGCGCCAGCGGCTCGCTGCGGCGGACGCTCGCGAGCTTCACGAGCATCGGGAGATTGACGCCGGCGACCACCTCCACGCCGGGTCGGTCGAGCACCGACATCGCGAGGTTCGAGGGCGTGCCCCCGAACATGTCGGTGAGCAGGATGACGCCCGCGCCCGCGTCGACCTCTTCGACCGCACGAAGGATTTCGGCCCGCCGCACTTCGATGTCGTCGTCCGGCTGGATCGAGACCGCCCGCACCGCCTCCTGAGGCCCCACGATGTGTTCGAGGGCGGCGAGGAACTCTTCGGCGAGGCGGCCGTGGGTGACGAGCACGAGACCGATCATCGGCTTGCAACCTCGAACTGCTGCGGGGAATGCTGCGCGTCCCGGTGCGCGACGATGACGCGCCAGTCCAGATCCCGGAGCAGATGCGCCAGGCGTTCGGCCACGAACACGGAGCGATGACGGCCGCCGGTGCAGCCGATGGCGACGGTGAGATGGCTCTTACCCTCGCTCCGGTAGGCTGGCAACAGCAGCAGGAGAAGCTCCCGCAGCCGCGCCTCGAAGGCCGCATAGCGCTCATCCTGCCGTATGTATGCCGCCACCTCGGGGTCGCGGCCGGTACGCGCACGCAGCTCCGGAACATAGTGCGGGTTGCGGAGAAAGCGGACATCGAAGACGAGATCCGCCTCGCGCGGCAGCCCGTTGCGATAGGCGAAGGAAAGAAGGGTGAGGGTGGGGGCGGCGCTCCGGCCGTAGCGGACCGCGAGCAGCCGCCTCAGTCCGGGAAGCGAGAGGCGGCTCGTATCGAGCACGAAGTCCGCCTCGGCGCGAAGCGGCGCCATGATCTCCCGCTCACGGGCGATGCCGTCGCTCACCGGGCGCTCGCGGGCGAGCGGATGCCGTCTGCGGGTCTCGCTGTAGCGCCGCAGCAGGGTTTCCTCATCCGCCTCGAGGAACAGCAGCTCCGGGCCTTCGGACCGACGGTCCCGGTGACGGGCGAGCTCCTCGAGCAGCTTTCGCGGATCGAACGCGCGCGAGCGGCTGTCGACCCCCACCGCCAGATCGCGCTCGAGGGTCTCGGGGTCACCCAGCAGGCGGGGAAGCAGGGGCAGGGGCAGATTGTCGACGGCCTCGAAGCCGAGATCCTCGAGGATGCGCAGGGCCGAACTGCGCCCCGCGCCCGAGAGCCCGGTCACCACCACGACGCGTGCCATCAGGCCGTCCGTCCGCACCAGAGAAGCAGCCGCAGCCGCGCGACGGCCGAGGGACGCGAAGGATCGAGCGCCACCTCGGGCAGTTCGAGGCCGCATATGGAGGCGGAGCCGGACTCGGGCAACCGTGGGCCGTGCTCGGCGGGACCGAGCCGGACACAGAGGTGGATGCGGGTGCGAGGCATCGCCGCGAGGCGATAGATCCCGAGACCGCGCAGCTCGAGCAGCCCCCGCGGCGCCGGCCCCTGCGCCATCAGCAGATCCCCTTCCCGCCGCAGCTGGACGAGGTCGTCGGCCACGAGCCAGGCGCCGGCCTCGAGCAGGCGGAGCACGAAATCCGATTTCCCCGAACCCGAAGGCCCGCGGAGGAGGAGGCCGCGCTCCAGCCAGCGCACACAGCTGCCGTGAATGCGGAGTTCCTGGTCCGCGACCCGCGTGGAACGTTCAGGCGGCGTGGCTCTGCGGCCGCTCGGTGAGGAGGCGGTAGATATGCTCGATGTCCTCCTCCTTGCGCAGCCGGGCGCGCAGCTCGGGATCGCGCAGCAGCCGCGCGAGACGCGCAAGGGCCTTGAGATGTTCCGCACTGCTCGCGCTTTCCGGCGCGAGAAGCAGGAACACGAGATCCACCGGGATCTCGTCCACGGCCTCGAAGTCGATCGCCTTCGCAAGACGTGCGAAGGCGCCGACGAGATGGTCGAGGTCCTTGATCTTGGCATGGGGAATGGCGATCCCCTCGCCGATCGCCGTGGTGCCGAGCTTCTCGCGCTTGAGCAGCGCCTCCAGCACCTGTTCGGGATCGAGGCCGAGGTTCTTCGCCACCAGCTCGGCGAGCTCACGCAGCAGCTGCCGTTTGCTCGTCGCCCGGAGATCGAGAGCGATGCGGTCGCGACTGAGAAGTTCCGACATCTCTAGCATCGGCGCGGCTCCGCGCCGCGCCCGGCGCAAGGGGTGGCTGCGATGCGGGACCAGCGCACGGCATGCCGCATCCGGGGGAAGCGCGAGGCGTGCCGGATGGCCGCGGAACCTACGCCACCCTCGGCCTCCAAGGAACCTTCCGCCGATCCGGCCATGCGGTTCCTCCGTGCTCTTCGAGGCGGCGCTATCTAGGCGCCGGCCCGGGCCCTGTCAAGGCGACCCTCGGGCGGCTCCGCCTCATCTTACCGCCCTGAGGCGACGGCGCTGAACCGAGGAGGGGATGCCCAGCGCCTCCCGGTACTTCGCCACGGTGCGACGGGCGATCGACACCCCTTCGCGGGCCAGCTGCCTGACGATCTGGTCGTCCGAGAGCGGCGACGCCGGATCCTCCCGCGCCACGAGCTCACGGATGCGCAGCCGCACGGCCTCCGCACTGTGCCCGTCCCCGCCGTCGGTGGCCGCAAGCTGCGCCGAGAAGAAATACTTGAGCGGAAAGGTGCCGTGCGGCGTGGCGGCATACTTGCCCGCCACCGCGCGGCTTACCGTGCTCTCGTGCAATTCCACCGTCTCGGCGATCTCCCGCAGCGTGAGGGGCCTGAGCGCCCGCGGTCCATGCTCCAGGAACGCCCGCTGGCGCAGAAAGGTCGCCCGGGCGACGCGCAGAAGCGTCCGCGTGCGCTGTTCCAGTGCGCGGACGAGCCAGTTGGCCGCCTGGATGCGCTCGGAGAGGTATTCGCGGGCTTCCCGCGCGAGCTTCGCCCCCGCGAGCTCGGCATACCATTCCCGATCGACGAGGACCTTCGGCAGCAGTGCCGAATTGATCTCGATGCGCCAGTTCGATCGCCCGTAGCGGCGGATGAGGAGGTCGGGGACGAGCGTCACCGGCTCCTCCGCCACCACCGCCGCCCCGGGGCGCGGATCGAGGCTCCTGAGCTCGCGGATCATCTCCTCGATGTCCTCGCGCTCGAGGCCGCATATCCGCTCGAGCGCCGCGAGCTCCCCGCGGGCCACGAGATCGAGATGTTCGAGAAGGCGCTCCATCGCCGGGTCGAGGCGGTCGCGCTCCGCAAGCTGGAGCGCGAGGCACCCGGCGAGATCGCGTGCGCCGATTCCCGCCGGCTCACAGCGTTGCAGCGCGGCCCGCGCGCGGCGGACGAGATCCTCCGAGACCCCGAAGCGCCGCGCGAGTTCGCGGTCGTCCTCGCGCAGATAGCCGTCGGCGTCGAGAAGGTCGACGAGACTGCGCGCAAGCTCGCGCACCTCGACGTCGCGCTCGTTCGCCCCGATCTGCAGCCGCAGCGAATCCCGCAGCCCGACCGGCTGCGCGAGGCGCTGATCCAGCCGCGGGAGATCATCGCCGTCACCACCCGCGAGGCTGCAGAGGCGCAGGCGTGAATCGGCCGGCGTCACCGGTCCGGTACGCACCCGCGCGGGAGAGGTGGCGGTGTCGCCGCCGCGCTCCTCCTCGGCGAGACGGAGGAAGGGGTTCTCCGCGATCTCCTTCTGCACCGCCGCCTGAAGCTCATGGGCGGGCAGCTGCAGCAGCCGGATCGCCTGCCGCAGCTGCGGCGTGAGGACGAGGGCCTGATGCTGGCGGATCTCGAGCCCGATCCCGACCGTCATCGTTCCTCACAGGCGGAAGCGTTCACCGAGATACACCCGGCGTACGATGGGATCGGCGACGATGGCCTCCGGCGGCCCCTCCCGCAGCACGCTGCCCTCGTGAAGGATGTAGGCGCGATCGATGATCTCGAGGGCGTCGCGCACATTGTGGTCGGTGATGAGGACGCCGAGGCCGCGGTCCTTGAGATGGGCGACGAGATCGCGGATTTCGGCGACATTGATGGGATCGATGCCGGCGAGCGGTTCGTCGAGGAGAAGATAGCGCGGCCCCGAGGCCAGCGCGCGCGCGAGTTCCACCCGCCGCCGCTCACCACCCGAGAGGGCAAGCGCCGGGGTCCGCCGCAACGGGCCGAGCCCGAACTCCTCGATCAGCGCTTCGACCACGGCCTCCACGCGATCCCGATCGCGCACCGCGAGTTCGGCCACCGCGCGGATGTTGCCTTCCACGTCGAGTCCGCGGAATACCGAGGCTTCCTGCGGCAGATAGCCGATGCCGAGACGCGCGCGCCGGTGCATCGGCATGCGCGTGACGTCCCGTCCATCGAGCACCACCCGCCCCTCATCGGGCGCGATGAGGCCGGTGACGATGTAGAAGGTCGTCGTCTTGCCCGCGCCGTTGGGACCGAGCAGTCCCACCACCTCGCCCGGCCGCACTTCGATCGACACGTCGTGGAGCACGCGCCGCTGGCCGAAGGACTTGGCGAGCCGGGCGGCACTCAGCGCCGCCCCCTCGCTCTGCGTTCGCGGCTGGCCGCGGGCCGTGACCTCCGGCGCGTCGGTGAGAACGGCGGCGCTCACGGCTTCGCCTCCGCCCGCCCTGCGGGGATGAAGAGCGCCCGCACGCGCCCCCCCGTCTTGTCCGCGGAGGCGGAGACGACCGCGGTCCTGGCGGCGAGATCGATCTCCAGCCTTTCGCCCTCGATCACGTTCTCGCCCGAAGTCAGGACGACCTTGCCCTCGAGCCGGATACGGCCCTCGCGCACGTCGTAGACCGCCCGCTCCGCGGTGGCGTTCTCGTTCGGCGAGGAGATGACGACCTTGCCCTCGGCCTCGATGCGCCGCACCGCCTGGGTCTCGGCCTTCTCCTCTCCCGCGAGATGGTAGTAGACGAGCAGACGCTGCGCGCGCAGGCTGAGATTCCCCTGCACCGCCTGGACGTTGCCGCTGAAGATCGCGCGCTCCTGGTTCTGCTCGACCACGAGCCGATCCGCCGTGATCTCGATCGGCAGGTTGGGATCGTGCTGGGCGAGCCCCTCCGCCCGGGCTGCGGAAAACGCCAGCAGCGCCCAGAGGAGCAGAGTGAGCCCGCACCATCTCCGCCGCCACGCCCCCGCTTCCCGCACGCGCCCGCCCATCGTCCGTCCCTCACGCGATGCCCGCGCGAAGGCAGTCGTGGACGTGGATGGCCCCTACCGGCATGCCGTCCTCGACCACGAAGAGCACGGTGATGGCGCAGCGGTTCATGAGCGCGAGCGCTTCGACCGCGAGCGCACGGGGATCGATCGTGCGCGGGCGCGGCGTCATGACCTCCCGAGCCCGCCGCGCGAGCAGCGCCTCGTCCATGTGACGACGCAGGTCGCCGTCGGTGATGATGCCGACGAGGCGACCTTCCTCGTCGCGGATGCCCACGCAGCCGAGACATTTGCGCGTCATCTCGAGCACCGCCTCGCGCATCGGCGTCTCGAGCCCGACGAGCGGGAGTTCCTCGCCCCGCCGCATGAGCTGCTCCACCCGCAGCAGCTGCGCGCCGAGCCGGCCTCCCGGGTGGAACTCGGCGAACTGACGCGGCGAGAAGCCGCGGCGCTCGAGCAGCGTCACCGCGAGCGCGTCGCCGAGGGCGAGCATGAGGGTGGTCGAGGTGGTGGGGGCGAGACCGAGGGGACAGGCCTCCGCCACCTCGGGCAGGAGCAGCGTCAGATCTGCGTTCTCGGCGAGGGTGCTGCGCGCGCGCCCGACGATCGCGATGAGCGGGATGCGAAAGCGCCGCGTGTACAGCATGAGATCGCGGAGCTCCGCGGTCTCGCCGGAATTGGAGAGCGCCACCACCGCATCCGCGGTGGTGATCATGCCGAGATCGCCATGGCTCGCCTCTCCGGGATGGACATAGAGCGCGGGCGTACCGGTCGAGGCGAGGGTCGCCGCGATCTTGCGGGCGATATGGCCGCTCTTGCCCATGCCGGTGACGATCACCCGGCCCGCGACCCTCTCGAGCCGCGCGACCGCCTCGGCGAAGGCCGGACCGATGCGGTCGGCCAGCGCCGCGAGCGCCCGCGCCTCCGCCTCCACCACCCGCCTGCCGCTCGCGATCGCGCTGCGCGCGGCTTCATCAAGCCTCGCAGTGTCCGCGATCGCCGGCTGCGACATCCTCATCCCCCCGTCTCGCGTCCGCGCAGTCTGCGCGCCGCGCCCAGGATCCCGCCCCAAGGCGGAGGCGAGTATGGGGATGGCCCCGGAACCCGTCAACGCGCGCGCTCCCCGCATGGCCCGCTCAATGCGCGAAAATGTCCACCTCCTCGAAACCGAGGAGGTCGAGATGCGCCCGCGCGGGCAGAAAGGCGAAGCAGGCCTCGGCCAGCGGCCTTCGCCCCTCGCGCTCGAGCATGGCGTCCAGCCTCGCCTTGAGCGCGTGGAGATGGAGGACGTCGCTCGCGGCATAGCGCAGCTGCTCCTCGCTGAGCTGCGCCGCGCCCCAGTCCGAACTCTGCGCCTGCTTGTCGAGCTCGACGCCGAGGAGCTCGCGGCAGAGGTCCCTGAGGCCGTGCTTGTCCGTGTAGGTGCGGGCGAGGCGGGATGCGATCTTGGTGCAGTAGACCGGCTCACAGCGCACGCCGAGATAGTGCTCGATGACCGCGAGATCGAAGCGCGCGAAATGGAACAGCTTGAGCCGCGTGCGATCCGCGAGCAGCCGGCGCAGGTTGGGCGCCTCGTAGCGACCGCGCGAAAAGCGCACGAGATGCGCCTCACCGTCTCCCGCCGAGAGCTGAACGAGGCACAGCCGATCGCGTCGGGGCACGAGCCCCATCGTTTCGGTGTCTACCGCCACGATCTCGCCGAACGCGATGCCGTCGGGCAGATCACCCTCGTGGAGGTGAACGCTCATCGCCTCTTCCGTCGATGCCGTCGCCGCGACGCCTACGCCTCTAGCGTATAAATTCGGTTAAGGCGACGTGGCGTGTGCGTGCGCGCCGTCTTCGGGCAGGGCCGGCTTCAACCTCGTCCGCATGCGTGGTAGAGGGCGCCGCGGGCGGGGCGGGCGGCACCGAAATGAGTTCCGAGTTCCTGCAGTTCCTGTTCTCCGGCGTCACGGTGGGGGTGATCTACGGTCTCATCGCCCTGGGCTTCACGCTCATCTACAACGCGAGCCATCTGATCAACTTTGCTCAGGGTGAGTTCGTCATGATCGGCGGCATGGCGACCGTCTTCATCTTCGCCGCCGGCGTCCCGCTGCCGCTCGCGGCGCTCCTCGCCGTGCTGCTCGGCGTCGCCGTCGCCGTCGCCATCTACCTGTTCGGCATCCGACCGGCGCGAGGAGGCACCGTCGTCGGTCTCATCATCGTCACCATCGGCGCCTCGATCCTGCTGCGCGGCCTCGCCGGCATCCTCTTCGACCGCAATTTCCACGGCCTTCCCGCGCTCGCAAGCGAGGCGCCGCTCGTCGTCATGGGTGCGAGCCTGCCCTCGCAGTCGCTGTGGATCTTCGCGACCACCGTGCTCGTCGCCGCTCTTCTCTGGTTCTTCTTCTCCCGCACCCTCTGGGGCAAGGCGATGATGGCCGCCGCCCACAATCCGCTTGCGGCCCAGCTCGTGGGGATCGACACCGGTCGCGTGGTGCTCCTCTCCTTCGCCCTCGCCGGCGCCCTCGGGGCGCTCGCCGGCTTCCTCATCACGCCGCTCGCGCCGACCCATTTCCAGGTCGGGATCATGCTCGGCCTCAAGGGCTTCGCGGCCGCCATCGTCGGCGGGCTCGGCTCGGGCCCGGGTGCGATCCTCGGCGGGCTGTTCATCGGCCTCGCCGAATCCATGGCCGCCGGCTACCTCTCCTCCGCCTACAAGGATGCGGTCGCCTTCGTCCTCATCCTCGGCTTTCTCATGCTCCGCCCGAGCGGCCTCCTCGGACTGCGCAGCGTGGAGCGCGTCTGAAACCATGCCCCGTCAGCTCGCGCTCCTCGCCTTCGCGCTCCTGCTCCTCCTCCTTCCCCTCACCTTCCCCAACGACTTTTACTACGATGTCGCGATCAACGTGGGGATCGCGGCGATCGTCTGCGTCGGCCTCGATCTCCTCATCGGCCACGCCGGACAGATCAGCCTCGGTCATGCGGCATTCTTCGGCATCGGCGCCTACAGCTCGGCCATTCTCACCACCGATCACGGCTGGCCCGCGCCCCTTGCCCTGCTTGCGGGGATGCTGATCGCGGGCGGCCTCGCCTTCCTCGTCGCCCGGCCCATCCTCGCGCTGCGGGGCCATTATCTCGCCATGGCCACCCTGGCGCTGGGCATGATCGTCTCGATCTTCCTCTCCCAGGAAGTGGCGCTCACCGGCGGCCCCGACGGCATGCCGGTCGATCCCTTCTCCCTCTATGGAGTCGAGATCTCGGGGCCGCGCGCCTGGTATGGCCTCGTCGCGTTCTCGCTGTTCGTCGTCACCCTGCTCGCCCTCAATCTCGTCGACAGCCCGGTGGGCCGGGCGCTGCGCTCGGTGCACGGCTCGGAGATCGCGGCCCGGGTGTGCGGCGTCGACACCACCGGCTACAAGGTCATGGTGTTCGTACTCTCCGCCGTGATCGCGAGCTATGCGGGCTCTCTCTTCGCCCACTTCTCGGGCTGGCTCACGCCGGACGAGGCGAGCTTCGCCCGCTCCATCCAGTTCGTGACCATGGTCGTCGTCGGCGGCATGGCCTCGACCGCCGGCGCCATCGTCGGCGCCGCCCTGCTCACCGCCCTGCCCCAGTTCCTGACCGTCTTCCACGACTACGAACACGTCGTGTTCGGTCTCGCCATGATGCTGACCATGATCTTCATGCCTAAGGGCCTCGTGCCCTCGCTCCTGGCCCGCGTGGCGCGGAGGGTGCGGTGAACCTGCTCGAGGTCCGCGGGCTCGGCAAATCGTTCGGCGGCGTGCACGCCGTCCAGGATCTCGACTTCGCGCTGCCGCGGGGCGGCATCCACTCCATCATCGGCCCGAACGGAGCCGGCAAGACCACCCTCTTCAACCTCATCACCGGCCTGCTCGTCCCGAGCCGCGGCCGGATCCTCTTCCGGGGCGAGGATGTGACCGGCCTTCCCCCCGAAAGGCTGGCCCGGAAGGGCATGTCGCGGACCTTCCAGAACCTGCGCATCTTCTTCAACATGACGGTGCTCGAGAACGTTCTCGTCGGCCGTCATCTCCATCTCGACCGCCGTCCGCTCGCGGCCCTGCTGCGCCTTCCCTCCTTCCGCCGCGGCGAGGCCGAGGCGCGGCGCCATGCCGAAGCGCTGCTCGAGCGCGTCGGCCTCGCGGGTCGCGCGGAGGCCCCCGCGGACAGTCTCCCCTATGGGGCCCTCAAGCGCCTCGAGATCGCCCGCGCGCTCGCGGCCGAACCCGAGCTCCTGCTCCTCGACGAACCGGCAGCGGGCTGCAACGAGAAGGAGACGCGGGAGATCGAGGAACTGCTGCGGGGCCTCGCCGAGCGTGGCCTCACCATCCTGCTCGTGGAGCACGACATGCGCCTCGTCATGAACCTCTCCGAGCACATCATCGTGCTCGACCACGGCCGCAAGCTCGCCGAGGGAACGCCTGCGTGCGTGCGGCGCGACCCACAGGTGATCGAGGCCTATCTTGGACGGCAGGCCGCCGATGCCGTCTCCGCTTCTTGAGATCCGCCGCCTGTCCGCCCACTACGGGCGCATCTGCGCGCTGCGCGAGATCGAGCTGTTCGTGCGGGAAGGCGAGCTCGTCGCGCTCGTGGGGGCGAACGGGGCCGGCAAGACGACGCTCCTGCGCACGATCTCGGGCGTGCATCCGGCGAGCGCAGGGACGATCCGCTTCGCCGGGGAGGAGATCACGCGCCTTCCCGCACCGCGGCGGGTGACGCTGGGCATCGCCCAGGTCCCGGAAGGCCGCCAGGTATTCGGTCCGATGAGCGTGGAGGACAACCTCCGCCTCGGCGCCTTCACCCGTCCGCGCCGCGAGGCGGAGCGGACGCTCCGCACGATGTACGAGCTCTTCCCCCGACTGCGGGAGCGACGCAACCAGCCTGCGGGGACGCTCTCGGGCGGGGAGCAGCAGATGCTGGCGATGGCCCGCGCACTCATGATCGAGCCACGGCTGCTGCTGCTCGACGAGCCCTCGATGGGACTCGCGCCGCGCATGGTCGAACAGATCTTCGAGACCATCCGCGAGCTCAAGAGCCGCGGCACCACGATGCTGCTCGTGGAACAGAACGCCTTCGCCGCGCTGGCGATCGCCGATCGCGGCTACGTGCTCGAGTCGGGTCGGGTCACCCTCTGCGGAAGCGCGCGCGAGCTGCTCGCCGACGAGGGCGTCAAGAGCGCCTATCTGGGCCTGTGACCGGCACGGCTGCAGATGCCGGCTGCGGCAGCAGGCTTGCCGCGAGCACGCCCGCAAGCACGGCGCAGAGGAGCGAGAAGCCGAAGGCGAGGGCCGCACTCCCGTGCTGCCACAGACTGCCGGCGATGAGGCTTGCGGCAAGGAGCATCACCCCCGAGGCGAGATGGAAGATGCCGAAGGCGGTGCCACGCAGATGCGCGGGCGCCGCATCGGCGACCGCCGCCTGGAGCAGGCCCTGGCTTGCCGCCATGTGCAGACCCCACAGGGCGATGCCGGCCAGCGCGAGGCCGGGACCGCGGGCGGCGACGAGCAGGAGATCACCGGCGACGAGGAGAGCGAAGGCCGCCGCGAGCAGCCTGCCCCGCGCCACGCGGTCGGCCAGCACACCCGCCGGATAGGCGCAGAGCGCGTAGACGAGGTTCATGACGAGCAGGGCGAGCGGCGCCGCCGCCGGCGGCAGGCCGAGCTCGAACAGGCGAAGGGTGAGAAAACCCTCGCCGAAGCGCGCGAGCATTCCCGGGATGGCGATCGCCATGACGCGCCAGAAGCCGGGGGGAAGACGCCGCCAGTCGACGAGGCGCGGGCGCGGGCCGGCCCGCGCTGTGGTCGCGGAGCGGGGCTCGCGCACACCCAGTGCAAGGAGGGCGACACAGGCGGCGGCCGGGACGACCGCGAACCACAGCACGAGCCGCAGCCTGCCGGTGAGCGCGAACATGAGGAGCATCGCCGCGAGCGGCCCCAGGATGGCGCCCACGGTGTCGAGCGCCTGTCGCAGTCCATACGCCCGCCCGCGAAGCGGCGGCGGCGTGACATCGGCGATGAGCGCATCCCGCGGCGCGCCCCTGAGCCCCTTGCCCACGCGGTCCACGACGCGCGCGACGATGACCGTGGTCACCGTGTCCGCGAGCGGGAACAGGGGCTTGGAGAGCGCCGCGAGCCCGTAGCCGAGCAGGACGAGCGGCTTGCGCCGCCCCATGCGATCGGAGAGTGCACCGGAGATGATCTTGAGGAGCGCGGCCGTGGCTTCTCCGAGACCCTCGACGAAGCCGAGCGCCACCGTGCCCGCGCCGAGCACGGCGACGAGATAGACGGGAAGGAGGGCATGGACGAGCTCGCTCGAGCTGTCCATGAGCAGGCTCACGAAGCCCAGCAGCCATACGGTGCCGGGAAGACCGCGCGCGCCCGTCGTCCGCCGCGACGAGGATGTCACATCGCCCATCGGCACCGCTCTGCCACGCGCCCCCGTCCTCCGGATTGCGGGAAGCCGACCGCTGGCCCGCTTCGCGATGGGTGCTAGATTTCCGGTTCGGGGAAGGTGTCATGTTGTCGCGAGCGCCTTTCGACTCGCTCTGGATCTGGCGGGAGCCGCGCATCGCCCGGGCCCTGTCCTGGTATCGGGAGGTGGCCTGCGATCGCATGCCGGCCAAGTTTCGCATCGCCGCCACGATCCCCGTCGCGGTCGACGTCGAGGAGGCCGGAGAGGAGGAGCTCGCGGGCGAGCTCCGTCGACTCACCCCGCAGTTTCTCGCCCGACGCGAGGCCCTGCGCCACGGGTGCGCAAGACTCGGCCCTCCCGTCGAGGGAGCGAGCCTGCTCGAGCTCTGCCGCGCGCTCGCCGCGCGCATGCTCGAGCGCTGCACCTTCTGCCGCTGGGAGTGCCGCATCGACCGCAGCCGCGGCGGCAGGCTCGGCGCCTGCAAGCTGGAGGCCGCAAGCCGTGTGTCCTGCGCCTTCCATCACCAGGGGGAGGAGCTGGTGCTGCGCGGCCTCGACGGCTCGGGAACGATCTTCTTCACCTCCTGCAACATGCGCTGCGCCTTCTGCCAGAATGGGGACATCAGCACCGATCGCGACAACGGCGAGCCCGTGAGCGGGCGCGATCTCGCCACGCTCGCCTGGCTGCTGCGCAGGGAAGGCTGTCACAACATCAACTGGGTCGGCGGTGAGCCGGCGATCCATCTCCATCGCATCGTCGAGGCCATCAACCTGCTCGGCCGCGGCTTCACACCCTCCGCGGAGGACATCGCGCGGGTGCGGACGGTCAAGGTCGACCGCCTCGAGTGGTACGACATCCGTCCCGAAGTCGGGGTCTTCGCGGACGGCTTCAACGTGCCCATCCTGTGGAACAGCAACATGTTCCTGACCGGGCGGGCGATGGACATCCTCCGCATTCTCGTCGACATCTGGCTTCCCGACTTCAAGTTCGGTCCCGGGCGCTGCGCGATCCGCCTCGCCCGCACGCCGCGCTACTGGGACACGGTGACGGCCTGTCTCGCGAAACTCGCGGAATGGGGCGAGGACGTGCTCGTGCGGCATCTGGTGATGCCCGGCCACGTCGAGTGCTGCACGCGCCCGGTGCTCGACTGGCTCGCGGCCCGGATGCCGGAAGTGCCCGTCAACATCATGGACCAGTACCGCCCGGACATGTTCGCCGATCCGCGCTCGCCCCTTTTTCGCCAGGAATACCGCGAGATCGCCCGCCGGCCAGCGCAGGAGGAACTCGCGCGCGCCTTCGCCCACGCGCGGGCGCGCGGACTCTGCTTCGAGGAAGTCAGCTTCGAGAAGCGGCGGCTGTTCGCCTGAGCGCCCGG
>CAZHHU010000058.1:0-1492 GCA_964532215.1 uncultured Geminicoccaceae bacterium | reverse complement strand
TCCGTCGCGAGGCGTTCGATGTCCTCCCGCACCGCTGCAAGCTGGCGCTCCATGTAGTGCAGCACGGCATCCACGCGAGGATCACGCGCCCCTTCCGGCGCCGCCCGCAGCTGGGCGAGGCGCACGCCGAGCCGGGCGCAGGAGCGGCGCAGCAGGGCAAGCGCTACCGCCGGAGAATCCGTGGCCAGGTCCGTAAGCGCGAGCGGCGCGATCGCGGAATCCACACCCTCAGCGGCGGCCTTCTCGCGCAGCACGGCGGCCTGGGCGAGAGCGCCGCCGACGGCCCGCTCGAAACGCTCGAGCGCCCGGATCGGGACGGGCGGGGTGGCTGCGGCCGGGGACAGGAGGCCGAAGGCGACGCCGAACAGCACAAGGAGCGCGGGCAGGACGCGGGGAACGGTCATGGCAGGAGCTCCGCGTGCGGGATCCGCTCGCCGCCAGCATTGCGCCTGCAGGTTAAGAGCGGGTGAAGGGCCGGCCCGTGCTCAGGAAGCGAGCTCGCCCGCATCGATGACGAGGCAGGATCCGGTGATCGCCGAAGCCTCGTCGCTGCAGAGATGGGCGACCAGCGCCGCCACCTCTGCGGGCGGCACGAGGCGACGCATGGGATTGCGCGCCGCGATCTCCTGCAGGAGCTCGGGAGCCGGCCGACCCGTCCTGCGTGCGATGCGCGCCGCGGCCTCGCGGAGCAGATGGGTGTCCGTGTATCCGGGGCAGACGGCGTTGACGGTAATGCCGTCCCCCGCGACCTCGAGCGCGAGCGCCTTGGTGAGGCCGACGAGCCCGTGCTTCGCGATCACATAGGGCGCGACATAGGGGATTCCCTTGAGCCCGGCGGTGCTCGCCACATTGACGATCCGCCCCCAGCCCACGGCGCGCATGTCCGGGACCGCTTCGAGACAGGCGAGGAAGGCCGCTTCGACGTGCAGGCGCAGCATGCGCCGCAGGGCCTCGAGGTCGAGCGTGCGGAAGGGCGCCGTTTCCACGGCGCCGGCGTTGTTCACGAGCACGGCAATCGGCCCGAAGGCCTCACGGGCGGCTGCAAAGGCGGCCCGAAGCGCGGCCTCGTCGGTCACATCACAGGGGATCGCCCGCGCCCCGCCGCATGCCGCCGCCACCCGATCGAGTGCGTCGCGATCCCGCGCGACGAGCGAGACGCGAAGACCCCGCGCGGCGAGCGCCCGGGCGACCGCTTCGCCGATCCCACGCGAGGCGCCGGTTATGAGTGCGTGCCGGACCATGCCGCGCCGTATCCTGCTGCCGCCTGCGCCGTACGCGGGGCTGCCGTGCCCTTCTACTGCGGACCGAACAGTTGATGGGGAAGCCACATGGCGATCTCCGGGAAGATCATGATGATCGCAAGCGCGATCACCTGCAGGAACATGAACTCGAACATGCCGCCGTAGATCTGCATCAGTGACCACTGGGGCACGACCTGCTTGAGATAGTAGGCGGACATGGCCACGGGAGGCGAAAGGAAGGCGGTCTGGAG
>CAZHHU010000057.1:12231-16201 GCA_964532215.1 uncultured Geminicoccaceae bacterium | reverse complement strand
GCGCGGAACACGATCTGCACGCCGCGAACACGCCGATCGCGCCCGTTGCGCTGCGGCCCCGGACGAAAAAAACCTTCCCGCGCGGGAAGGTTCTGCTTGCGGCGGCGGTCGCGATGCGTCTAGGAAAGCCGCGGGTCATAACGAGCCGACTGCAGACAGGGAGGGGTTCCCATGTTCCCAGGTGCGTTTCGATACCTCGTCCCCGCATTGGTCCTGAGCGCGGCCGCCAGTGCCGGCGAGAACCGCGTCGCCCTGCCCGAGAACTACCGCGAGCAGTTCACCCGGTACGCCGACGTGGACCGCGCCAACCCGGCCCAGATCGCCGTCATCTTCGCCAACGACAAGGCGCTCGCGAGCGCCGCCGACGGCGCCCCGCTCGATTACGGCTCGGTGCTCGTGATGGAGATCTGGAAGGCGAAGATGAAGGGCGAGGACGAGCCCGAGCTCGGTCCCGACGGCCGGCGCATCAAGGACGGGCTCGCCGCCGTCGTGGTGATGGAGAAGCAGCGGGGCTGGGGCGCGATCTACCCCGAGGACCAGCGCTCGGGCGAGTGGGAGTTCGCCGCCTACACCCCGGACGGCCAGCTCAAGGACATCGACTACGCCGCGAAGTGCTCCTTCTGCCACGCCCCCCTCGGCGAGCAGGACTACGTCCAGTCCTGGGAGGCGCTCCACGCCGCGGCCAGGGCGCGCTAGCGCGCCGGCGCCGCCGCATCATCGGCGGATCCCGCCCTCGTGGCCGCTTCGGACGCGGATTCGGGGGCGGGAGACGGCTTCTCCGCAGCGCGATCTTCCGCCACCGGCACGAGCCGCACCTCGAGCGGGTTGGGCACGAGATCGTACATCGCCCCGCTTCCCGCATCGATGGCGGCGCCGATCAGTCCGCCGAGGATGACGTTGCCGGCCATGCCCGCCGCCCCGGCGCCGGCGACGCGCGGCGTGATGGTGGCGCGCACGGGCTCGAAGCCCGCCTTGGTGATCTCGGCGACGAGGCTCTCGCTGCGCGCCACCGCGAGCGAACAGGGGGTAGTACAGCGAAGCCCGTTGGAAAGCTGCACCTCCGCCCCCGGCGGGTCGGTGAGGATGACCAGGGTGTCGCGGGTGCCGCGGGTGATCGTGGCGCAGCCCGCAAGCCCGAGCGCCACGAGCAGGATCGCGCTGGAAGGACGCATCGAAGACATCTCCACCATGGTCCGGACAGCCGGCCCGCGACGGGCCGCGGGATGGAGATGATGCGCCCCCCGGCTGCGGCCGCAGCCGGCAGGCCTGCCGCCGCCCGCCCCGGCGAGCGCGGCGCGCGGCCACGCTCTTTCTTCGCCGTGCGGTGCGGGTTAGGATGGCGGGAGCTGCGGGCGGGGTCTGGAAATTCCGCCGAACGAACCCGACAAGTTATTGAAAACAAAAGGAAACCCGTGTCAGGCGGGGCGCCTGGACGGGCACCGACGGGGGCCGGAGGCGATTCCGCGTCGCTGAAGCGGCCGCGAGCGGTTCGCGACCGCGCCCTTGGGGCTCAGCCGCGGTCGAAGTCGGCGATCGCCCGCTGGCGCAGGAGATGATCGGCGAGGACGCAGGCCATCATCGCCTCGCCTACGGGCACCGCGCGGATGCCCACGCAGGGATCGTGGCGGCCGCGGGTGACGATCTCGCGCGGCCGGCCGAGGCGGTCGATGGTGCGGCGCGGCACGAGGATCGAGCTCGTGGGCTTGACCGCGAAGCGGACCACGATCTCCTGGCCGGTCGAGATGCCGCCGAGGATGCCGCCCGCGTGGTTGGAGAGGAAGTGCGGCCGCCCGTCCTCGATGACGATCTCGTCCGCGTTCTCCTCGCCCCTGAGCCGCGCGGCGGCGAAACCGGCGCCGATCTCCACCCCCTTGACGGCGTTGATGCTCATCATCGCCTTGGCGAGGTCGGCATCGAGACGGTCGTAGACGGGCTCGCCGAGCCCCGGCGGGACGCCGCGGGCGGTGATCTCGACCACCGCCCCCACCGAGGAGCCCTCCTTGCGCACCCGCGCGAGCAGCGCCTCGAAGCGCTTCGCCGCCTCCGCATCGGGGGAGAAGAAGGGATTGCGGTCGATCTCTCCGGGGTCGAAGTTCGCGCGGTCGATGCTCTCGCCGCCGATCGCCACCACATAGCCGCGGATCTCGACCCCGGGCCCCAGGATCTTGCGGGCGATCGCCCCCGCCGCCACCCGGCAGGCGGTCTCCCGCGCCGAGGCGCGCCCGCCGCCGCGCCAGTCGCGGATGCCGTACTTCATCTCATAGGTGAAGTCGGCATGGCCGGGGCGGAAGAGATCCTTGATCTCCTCGTAGTCCCGCGAGCGCACGTCCTCGTTGGCGATCAGCAGGCTGATGGGGGTGCCGGTGGTGAGTCCGCCGAAGGTGCCGGAGAGGATGCGCACCCGGTCCGCCTCGCGCCGCTGGCTCACGAAACGGCTGCCGCCCGGGCGCCTGCGATCGAGCCAGGGCTGGATGTCGCCCTCGTGGAGGGGAATGCGCGGCGGCACGCCCTCCACCACGACCCCGATCGCCGGGCCGTGGCTCTCGCCCCAGCTGGTGAACCGGAACAGGGTGCCGAAGGAGGATCCCGCCATCGTCCCGCTCAGTCGCGCACCACCGAGATGTCCGGCGCATCCACCGCCTTCATGCCCACCACGTGATAGCCGCAGTCGACATGGACGATCTCGCCGGTGACTCCGGAGCCGAGGTCCGAGAGGAGGAACAGCGCCGCCCGGCCGACGTCCTCGATGGTGACGTTGCGCTTGAGCGGGGCATTGTAGCGGTTCCATCTGAGGATGTAGTGGAAGTCGCCGATGCCGCTCGCCGCGAGGGTGCGCACGGGCCCCGCGGAGATGGCATTGACGCGGATCTTCGCGCCGCCGAGATCGACCGCGAGATAGCGCACCGAGGCCTCGAGCGCCGCCTTGGCGACGCCCATGACGTTGTAGTGGGGCATGACCCGCTCGGCGCCGATGTAGGTCAGGGTGAGCAGCGCCCCGCCCTCGTCCCGCATGAGCGGCTCCGCCCGCCGCGCGAGCTCGGTGAAGGAATAGGCGGAGATGAGCAGCGTGCGCTCGAAGTTTTCCCGCGTGGTGTCGATGTACCGCCCCTTGAGCTGTTCCCGCTCCGACCAGGCGATGGCGTGGACGAGAAAGTCGAGCCGGCCCCAGCGCGCCGCGATCTCCGCGAACAGCCCGTCGAGGCTCGACGCGTCGGTGACGTCCGCATCGCGCATGATCGTCGCCCCGAGCCGTTCGCCGAGCGGCAGCACCCGCCGCCGCATCGTCTCCCCCTGCCAGGTCACGGCGAGTTCGGCGCCCTGGGCCGCGAGTTCGCGGGCGATGCCCCAGGCGAGCGAGCGCTCGTTGGCGATGCCCATGACGAGGCCCTTCTTTCCGGCCATCAGCGCTTCGGGGGTCGGCATGACGGATCGCTCTCCCAGGCTTTCGGGGTGAGGGGACGAAGGTTCACGTCTCGCGCCCGCCCTCGGGCTCGCGCAGCTTCGCGCGCGCGGCCGCGGTGCGGGCCTCGAGCAGCGCACTGTTGAACAGGGCGCCGAAGATGAAGATCGCGGCCGAGATGTAGAAGAACAGCAGGGTGAGAACAATGCCCGCGAGACTGCCGTAGACGACGCTGTAGCGGGCGAAGTTGCGCAGATACCAGGAGAACGCCTCGGCCACCAGGATCCACACCACGACCGCGAACACCGCCCCGGGCAGCACGTCGCGCAGCCGCAGCTCGATGTTCGGCAGCAGGATGTAGAGGGTCACGGTGAGGGTGAAGAGCACCCCGGCGCCGACCCCGTAGCGGACGAGCTCGTAGAGGCTGCGCGCGAACAGCTGCTGCTCCGAGAGCCAGGCCACGAGCGCCTGGGCGAGCGGCCAGCCGACGAAGATCGCGGTCACCACCACGATCGCGAGGGCGCTCGCGATGGTGAGGAGAATGCTCTGCAACCGGCCGATGAGAAAATG
>CAZHHU010000057.1:0-12131 GCA_964532215.1 uncultured Geminicoccaceae bacterium | reverse complement strand
CGAGGGCGCTCGCGATGGTGAGGAGAATGCTCTGCAACCGGCCGATGAGAAAATGCGGCCGCTCGGGCACCCGGTAGGCGTGGTTCATGGCGTGCCGCAGGCTCTCGAGGCCCGAGGAGGCGAACCACAGCGAGACGAGCAGGGTGAAGGTGAGGACGCCCACGCCCGGTCCCCGGAGCACCTCGCGGATCGCCGGCCGCAGCACCTGGGCGACCTCGGGCGGGACGAGTTCGAGGGCGAGCTCGATCGAGCGCCGCGCGGCCTCGGTCTGGCCCACGAGACCGGCGAGGGCGAGCAGCAGGATGAGGAAGGGGAAGACCGCGAACAGGCTCACGAAGGCGATGTTGCCGGCCATGATGAGGGCGTCGCTGAAGAACAGCTCCTCCACCGCGCGCCGGAAGGCCTGGCGCCAGATGGCGAGACGCCTGCCGAGCCGCGCCCGCGCCTGGCGGAATTCGGCCTCGAGGCGCTTGCGGCGGCTGCGGAGCGGAACCACGGGGCCGGGAATGCCGGCGATGGGCTCGAGCGGCGGCAGCCGCGACGGTTGCGGCTTCTCGCTCACGGCCCGCTCTCCGCTCTCCTCCGCAACCGGCGGGGGCGTCGCCAGCGCCATCGGGGCTCAATAGGCGTACTCGTGGAACAGCGGATCGACGCTGCGGCGCCAGCGGCCGTGATAGGCCTCGAGCTTCTCCTCCGCCGGACAGCGCCCGCTCTCCGCGATCTCGAACAGCCGTGCGAGATACTGCCGCTCGTCATTGCCGTCGAGATCGGTGTAGGAGCGCGCCTCGAGTCCCTCGGCGGCGAGCTCGAGCACCTCGCGCGCCCAGTCGCGCAGAAGCCGGCCGCGGAAGGGAGTGCGCAGCGCGAGCCGCGGCACCTCGGCGCGCAGATAGAGGTGATCGTCGAGGGTCCAGTCCCTGCAGAGCTGCCAGGCGGCATCGAGGCTCGCCTCGTGGTAGAGGAGCCCGGTCCAGAACGCGGGCAGGCCGCACAGCTCCCGCCAGGGGCCGCCGTCGGCGCCGCGCATCTCGAGATAATGCTTGAGCCGCACCTCGGTGAAGATGGTCGTGAGGTGATCGGCCCAGTCGTTGAGGGTCGCGACCTCGCCCTCGAGGCCGGGAAGCCGCCCCTCGAGAAAGAGGCGGAAGGGATGGCCGGCAACGTCGATGTAGCGGCCGTCGCGGTAGACGAAATACATCGGCACATCGAGCGCATAGTCGACGTAGCGCTCGAAGCCCATGCCCTCCTCGAAGATGAAGGGCAGCACGCCGCAGCGGTCGGGATCGGTGTGGTTCCAGACGTAGCTGCGGTAGCTGAGATATCCCGAAGGTTTGCCGTCCACGAAGGGCGAGTTCGCGAACAGGGCCACCGCGATCGGCTGCAAGGCCATGCCGACGCGGAACTTCTTCACCATGTCGGCCTCGTCGGCGAAGTCGAGATTGACCTGGATCGTGCAGGTGCGAAGCATCATGTCGAGGCCGTGGGTGCCGACCTTCGGCATGTAGCGGCGCATGATCGCGTAGCGCCCCTTCGGCATCCAGGGGATCTCCTCGCGCCGCCACTTGGGCTGGAAGCCGATGCCGAGCATGCCAACGCCGAGCGGCTCGGCCACCGTGCGCAGCTCGTCGAGATGACGGTGAACCTCGCAGCAGGTCTCGTGAAGATGTTCGAGCGGCGCGCCCGAAAGCTCGAACTGGCCGCCGGGCTCGAGGGTGATGCGGCCGCCATCCTTCTCGAGCGCGATGGGGTTGCCGTCCTCCTCGATGACGCGCCAGCCGAAGCCCTCCTTGAGCCCGAGCAGGAGATCGCGGATGCCTCCCGGCTCGCCGTATGCGAGCGGCCGCAGGTCCTTCCAGTGGAAGCCGAACTTCTCGTGTTCGGTGCCGATGCGGAAGGCGCTCTTGGGTTTCGCGCCGCGCGCCATCCAGGCGACGAGCTCGCGCTTGTCGGTCACTGGTTCGCCCTTTCCCGCCGGCGGTCCCGACATGGCTTACGGCTCTCCTCCTCCAGCGCGCCCACCCGATCTCGTCCGCGGCACGGCAAACTCAATAGCCGCGCCGCCGGTCCACCCGATGAAGCAGCGCGAGCCCCTTGTGAAGCCGCCTGATGTTCTCGGCCACCACCGCGGCCCCGCTCTCCGGCTGGACATAGGCGGCGACATGGGGCGTGATGCGGATGCCGGGGCGGCGCCAGAAGGGATGTTCGGGGGGCAGCGGCTCCTCGCGGAAGGTGTCGAGCCAGGCACCGCGCAGATGCCCGCGGTCGAGCGCATCGACAAGATCCTGCTCGACCAGGTGGCGCCCGCGGCCGACATTGACGACCACCGCGCCGCGGGGCAGGCGGGCGAACAGTCCGGCATTCAGGATGCCTTCCGTCTCCGGCGTGAGCGGCAGCAGACAGAGGAGAATGTCGAGCTCGCGCAGGAAGGCGTCGCGCTCGGCGCGGCCGGCATAGCTCGCCACACCCGCGATCGACTTGCGGGTGCGGCTCCAGCCCCGGACCGCGAAGCCCGCATCGCGCAGCCGCTCGGCCACCGGACGGCCGAGCGCACCCAGGCCCATGACCCCGACCCGGGTCGCCGCTTCCGGCCGCGGCAAGCGCGTGCGCCAGCGGGCGCGCCGCTGCTCGCGTTCGAAACGGTCGAACTCGCGGTGATAGTGGAGAACCACCGCGAGCAGGAAACTGCACATCGCCGCCTCGAGGCTGGGATCGACCATGCGGCACAATGGCAGGTCGGGAAGAGCGGGATCGGCGAGCAGATCCTCGACTCCGGCGCCGAGCGAGAAGATCGCCTTGAGATTGGGAAAGCGCGCAAGCCATCCGGGCGGCGGCCGCCACACGAGCGCGGTCTCGATCTCGCGCGGGTCGCCGATCTCGGGCCAGATCCGCACCTCGAGCCCCGGCAGCTCCCGCTCGAGCGCCCGCCGCCAGGCCCGGGCATCGTCGACCTCGCTGTAGAAGACCAGCGCCACGCGCCCCCTCCCCTCGCTTCCGCCCGCCTGCTAACAGAGGACCCGAGCCACCGGAAGCACCTCGGACGCAGACCGGTCATGCCCTGTTCGCATCGCTGGCGCGGGCCCGCCGCGGGCCGCATGTTGTCCCTCCCGCGCGCCGGGGCCGACGAAGGCCGGCCTCCTCCGGGCCTGTGCGGGAGAGTGCGGGGAAAGCGATGAAACCTCCCGCGCGGATTCTCGAGACCGTCCTCTACGCCTCCGATCTCGAAGCGGCCGAGCGCTTCTACGCCGACATCATCGGGCTCGAGGTATTCTCGCGGCGTCCGGGCCTGTTCGTGTTCTTCCGCCTGGAGGACGCCATGCTCCTCATCTTCGATCCCCGGGCATCGCGCCATGCACGCGACGTCCCCGCCCACGGCGCGGCGGGGCCCGGTCATGTCTGCTTCGCGGTCGCCGAAGCCCGCCTCGAGGACTGGCGGCGCCATCTCGAGGCCCATGGCATCGCCATCGAGCACGAACATCACTGGCCCCGCGGTGGACGCTCCCTCTACTTCCGCGATCCCGCCGGCAACAGCGTCGAGCTCGCGACGCCGCGCATCTGGGGCCTGTCCGAAGAAGGCGGCTGAGGGCACGCCGCAACCACGGGCGCGCGCGGATCTGCGGCTCAGTCCTCCGGCCGCCAGGGTTCGTAATCGCCGGTCGCCGGTGCGCGCCGACCGCCCCTGAGCGGATGCCCGGGCGGCAGCCATGCCTCTTCGGTACCCGTGAGATTGGGGCGATAGGGCTTTTCCCATCGCTTGACGGGAAGAGGGCGCGCGCTCGGCGGCGCGTCGACGAGGTGATGAAGCCAGGCATGCCAGCCCGGGGGGACCGCGGAGGGTTCGATCTCGCCTTCCCCGGCATAGACGACCCAGCGACGCTCGCGCCGGCCCGGCCGCGGTCGCCGCTCACGGTAGTAGCGGTTGCCGAACTCGTCCTCGCCCACGAACTCGCCCCGCCGGCGGGTGAGGAGGTGGGTTCCAAGACGGTTCCATGAGAGCCAGTCGAGCGGGCTCATGACGCGCTCCTCTCGCTTGGGCGGCGGGAATATGCGTCGCCGCGCCCACGAGGTCCAGCGCCGAGGCGGGCCGCTCTGCCCGTGGCGGCGGCGGACCGTGGCCTGCAGGCCACTGTGGAAAGCTGTGCATGAGCGGGAGCCGGCGCGCTGTGGAAGAGCGCGCGTATTGAGCCCTGTGAGCCGCTATCAGCGCGCGCCTCCGCCCAGGCCGACCATGATGCTGAGGCTGATCGCCCTCAGCCCAACTGACCACGATGCGGGTGTCCGGGCGCGCCGGGGGGGCGCCGCAACGGGCGGCTCCCGGCTGATAACAAGATCTTGTTGCGGATAAGCCTTCTTTATGCTAGATGTTGTGGGCCGGCGGAGGGAGCGCGGGGGCTTCCGCGAGGGTGCCGTCTCCCTGGGCCGCGGCGCTGCTCCGGGAGCCGGAGGCTGCGGTCGAGGCTTGTGCCGGAGGGCGGAGGAGGTTAGACTGGTGGTTGAGTGACAGCATCCTCAACGGGCCCTGAGGGGAAGCGGGTTAGGAAAAAAGGCACAAGACGGAAGTCCTCGTGAGGCAACGTTTGACGAACATTGCGGCAACCGTTTAGAAGGACGGCGGAGGAGAACGGAATCCATGAAGATCACGAGGCGGTTCACCCGGCCCGGTGAGGACCCGTATCGCGGCATCGCCTTCGTGGAGGCGACCAGCGAGATCCGCAATCCGGACGGCACGCTCGTGTTCCGCTTCGAACGGCTCGAGGTGCCGGCGCACTGGTCGCAGGTGGCGATCGACGTGCTCGCGCAGAAGTACTTCCGCAAGACGGGAATCCCCTGCCGGCTCCGACGGGTACCCGAGGAGGGCGTGCCCGAATGGCTGCAGCGGCGGGTCCCCGACGAGGAAGCGCTCGCGCGGCTGCCGCGGGAGCGGCGTTATACCGGTGAGCACAGTGCGAAGCAGGTCTTCGAGCGGCTTGCCGGCACCTGGACCTACTGGGGGTGGAAGCACGGCTATTTCGACCGCGAGGAGGATGCGCGCGCCTTCTTCGACGAGCTTCTTTACATGATGGCGGCGCAGCTCGGCGCCCCCAACTCCCCGCAGTGGTTCAACACCGGCCTGCACTGGGCCTATGGCCTCAACGGACCGTCCCAGGGGCACTACTGGGCGGATCACGCGAGCGGCGAGGTGCACGCCTCGACTTCGGCCTACGAGCGGCCGCAGCCCCACGCCTGCTTCATCCAGTCGATCAGGGATGATCTCGTCAATCCGGGCGGGATCATGGATCTCTGGATCCGCGAGGCACGGCTGTTCAAGTACGGTTCCGGGACGGGTACGAACTTCTCGAGCCTGCGCGGTGAGGGCGAGCCGCTCTCGGGCGGCGGTCGCTCCTCGGGGCTCATGAGCTTTCTCAAGATCGGCGACCGCGCGGCGGGAGCCATCAAGTCCGGCGGCACCACGCGGCGGGCGGCGAAGATGGTCATCGTCGACATCGACCATCCCGACATCGAGCAGTTCATCGACTGGAAGGTCATCGAAGAGCAGAAGGTCGCCGAGCTCGTCGCCGGCTCGAAGCTGCTCGCGAAGCATGCGCAGGCGATCATGAACGCCTGCCATGACCCGGACTACGAAGGGCCGGACCGCTTCGACCCGCGCTACAACACCAGGCTCCGCAAGGCGGTGCGCGCGGCGCGGCAGGCCATGCTGCCCGACGCCGTGATCCAGCAGATCGTGCTGTATGCGAGTCAGGGCTACCGCAGCATCGAGATCCCGACCTACGAGACGGACTGGGACGGCGAAGCCTACGCCACGGTCTCGGGGCAGAATTCCAACAATTCGGTGCGCGTTTCCGACGCCTTCATGAAGGCGGTGCTCGAGGACGGCGAATGGTCGCTCATCCGGCGCACCGACGGCAAGGTGGCAAAGACCCTGCGCGCGCGCGAGCTCTGGGATCGCATCGCCTATGCGGCCTGGTTCAGTGCCGATCCCGGCGTGCAGTACGACACCACGATCAACGACTGGCACACCTGCCCCAACGGGGGCCGGATCAACGCCTCGAATCCGTGCTCGGAGTACATGTTCCTCGACGACACGGCGTGCAATCTCGCCTCCCTCAACCTCGTCGCCTTCCGGCGCGAGGATGGCAGCTTCGACGTCGAGGCCTTCCGCCACGCCGTGCGGCTGTGGACGATCGTGCTCGAGCTGTCCGTGGTCATGGCGCAGTTTCCGAGCGCGCGCATCGCCGAGCTTTCCTGGAAGTACCGCACCCTGGGCCTGGGGTTCGCCAATCTCGGCGGCCTGCTCATGTCCTCGGGCATTCCCTACGACAGCGACGAGGGACGCGCCTATTGCGCCGCCATCTCGGCACTGATGACGGCGACCGCCTATGCGACCTCGGCCGAGCTCGCCCGCGAACAGGGACCGTTTGCCGGTTTCGCCGCCGACCGTGAGAACTGTCTTCGGGTGCTGCGCAATCACCGTCGGGCCGCCTACGGCGACCGGGAGGGCTATGAGCGGCTCCATACCCTGCCGGTGCCGCTCGACGCCGAGCACTGTCCCGATCACGCGCTCGCCGAGGCTGCACGGCGGGCGTGGGACGAAGCGGTGGAACGGGCCGAGCGCTTCGGCCTGCGCAATGCCCAGGTGACCTGCATCGCGCCGACGGGAACGATCGGGCTCATCATGGACTGCGACACGACCGGCATCGAGCCCGATTTCGCCCTCGTCAAGTTCAAGAAGCTCGCGGGTGGCGGCTTCTTCAAGATCATCAACCGCCTCGTGCCGCAGGCGCTGCGCGCGCTCGGCTACGAGGAGGGGCAGATCGAGGAGATCGTCCGCTACGCCGTCGGTCACGGCACGCTCGAAGGCGCGCCGCACATCAATCCCGACAGCCTGAAAGCGAAGGGCTTTCGTGAAGAGGACATCGAAAAGGTCGAACGACAGCTCAAGAATGCCTTCGACCTCAGATTCGCGTTCAACCGCTACGTTCTCGGCGAGGAGCTGCTGCGTCGCCTCGGTCTCGATGAGAAGGCGCTCGAGGATCCCGCCCTGGACGTGCTGAAGGCGCTCGGCTTTTCGGAATCGCAGATCGAGGAGGCCAATCTCTACTGCTGTGGGACGATGACGGTGGAGGGCGCACCCCATCTGCGGGCCGAGCATCTGCCGGTGTTCGACTGCGCCAATCCCTGTGGGCGCATCGGCAAGCGCTATCTTTCGGTGGATGCGCACATCCGCATGATGGCCGCAGCCCAGCCCTTCATCTCGGGCGCGATCTCCAAGACCATCAACATGCCGGCGCGGGCCACGGTGGCGGACTGCCGCGATGCCTACATGGAAGGCTGGCGGCTCGGCCTCAAGGCGCTCGCCCTCTACCGCGACGGCTCCAAGCTCAGCCAGCCGCTGTCGGCAATCCGGCTCGACAACGGTGAGGTCGAGGAGGAAGGCGAGGAACGGGAGGAGAAGACGCCTGCGGAGCGTGTCCTCGCCACCGCCGAAGCCATGGCCGAGCAGTGGATCGCCCGGCGCCGCAAGCTGCCGCCGCGACGCAAGGGGTACACCCAGAAGGCCATCGTCGGCGGCCACAAGGTCTATCTGCGCACGGGCGAATACGAGGACGGCAGCCTCGGCGAGATCTTCATCGACATGCACAAGGAAGGCGCCGCCTTCCGCTCGCTCATGAACTGCTTCGCGATCGCGATTTCGATCGGCCTGCAGTACGGCGTGCCGCTCGAGGAATTCGTCGAGGCCTTCGCCTATACCCGCTTCGAGCCTTCGGGGCCGGTACAGGGCAATGACTCGATCAAGATGGCGACCTCGGTGCTCGACTACATCTTCCGCGAGCTCGCCATCTCCTATCTCGGCCGGGTCGATCTTGCCAATGTCGACCCCACTCAGCTGCGGCACGACTCCCTGGGGCGCGGCGTCGAGGAGGGCCGGGTGCTGTCCGATGCCGCCTTCCAGTTCGCGAGTCGCGGCTTCCTGCGCGGCCAGCTGCCGCTGTTCCGGGAACTCCCGGCGACGAACGGAGCGGGTCATCACGAGGAGATCGAGGCCGCGCCCGCCGGGGCCGGGGTCGCCACCCTCGCACGAGACGTCCGCAGAGAGGAGCAGGTGCGGATCTCCCGCCTGCAGGGCTACACCGGAGATCCCTGCCCTTCCTGCGGCAACTTCACGCTGGTGCGGAACGGCACCTGCCTGAAATGCGTCACCTGTGGCGGCACCACCGGGTGCAGCTAGGGTGCGCATAGCGTCCCGTTGGGCAGCGGGACGTTCCTTCCTTGTATTCTCCTCCACGTCACTTGGGCCCGGGTCTCCCGGGCCCCTTTTTTCGCCGCCTTGCTGCGGACCCCGCGTGGCTGCGGCAAAGGGACCGCGGCGGCTGTCCACCTGCTTGCGACCACTGGAGGCCTGTGATAAGAGCCCGCCGCCTTTGCGGGATGGCATCCGTTGCGCGCGCCCGTGCGTGCGCGCGTTCTGCGTCTTCAGGAGACAAGGGGTTGGCAGGGCTCAAAGGCACGGCATCGGGCTTGGCCGCGCGCTATGCGACGGCCCTGTTCGAGCTCGCCCGGGAGCGCGACGCGCTCGACCGCGTCGGCGAGGAGCTCGCACAGGTGGACGAGATGATCCGCACCACGCCCGAACTCGCGCGGCTCGTGAACAGTCCCATCGTGCCGCGGGAACGGCTTCAGGAGGCGGTTCTGGCGCTCGCCGACCGACTCGAGCTCGCCCCGATCCTGCGCAGCTTCCTGGGCGTGCTGGCGCAGAAGCGCCGTCTCTTCGTGCTGCCTTTGATCCGGCGCCGCTATGAGGCCATGTTGATGGAACACCGCGGCGAGACGCGGGCGGAAGTGGAGACCGCGGTGCCGCTCGATGACGCGCAGCTTGCACGGCTCGGCGAGGCGCTGGAGCGCCATGCGGGCCGCAGGGTGCGGCTCGAGGTCCGGGTCGATCCCGGTCTCCTCGGCGGGCTCGTCGTCCAGATCGGCAGCCGCCGCATCGACGCCTCGCTTCGAACCAAGCTGCAGAACCTCGAGTTGTCCTTGAAAGGGGTTGCGTGATGGACATCCGGGCCGCCGAAATCTCGGAAATCCTCAAGGAGCAGATCGCCCGTTTCGGCGTCGAGGCGGAGATGGCCGAGGTCGGCCGCGTGCTGTCGGTCGGCGATGGCATCGCCCGCGTCTACGGCCTCGACGAGGTGCAGGCCGGTGAGATGGTCGAGTTCGAGGATGGCACGCGCGGCATGGCGCTCAATCTCGAGAGCGACAATGTCGGCATCGTCATCTTCGGCGAGGACCGCAACATCCACGAGGGCTCCCTGGTCAAGCGGACCAAGGCCATCGTCGACGTGCCGGTGGGCAAGGAGCTGCTCGGGCGCGTCGTCGACGCCCTCGGCAACCCCATCGACGGCAAGGGTCCGATCAAGGCCGCGGAGCGTCGCCGGGTCGACGTCAAGGCGCCCGGCATCGTGCCCCGGCGCTCGGTGCACGAGCCCATGGCCACCGGTCTCAAGGCGATCGATGCGCTCATCCCCATCGGACGTGGCCAGCGCGAGCTCATCATCGGCGACCGCCAGACGGGCAAGACGGCGATCGCCATCGACACCTTCATCAATCAGAAGCGCATCAACGAGCTCGCCGGCGAGGACGAGAGCAAGAAGCTGTACTGCATCTACGTCGCGGTGGGGCAGAAGCGCTCGACGGTCGCGAAGATCGTGAAGACGCTCCAGGACCAGGGCGCGATGGACTACACCATCGTGGTCGCGGCCACGGCGAGCGAGCCCGCGCCGCTGCAGTTCCTCGCCCCCTATGCCGGTTGCGCGATGGGCGAATACTTCCGGGACAACGGCATGCATGCGGTGATCGTCTATGACGATCTCTCCAAGCAGGCCGTCGCCTACCGTCAGGTGTCGCTGCTGCTGCGCCGGCCGCCCGGTCGCGAGGCCTATCCCGGCGACATCTTCTACCTTCACTCGCGTCTCCTCGAGCGGGCGGCGAAGCTCAACGAGCAGCACGGTTCCGGTTCGCTCACCGCGCTGCCGATCGTGGAGACCCAGGCCAACGACGTCTCGGCCTACATCCCCACCAACGTCATCTCCATCACCGACGGCCAGATCTTCCTCGAGACGGACCTCTTCTACCAGGGCATCCGTCCGGCGCTGAACGTGGGCATCTCCGTCTCGCGGGTGGGATCGGCGGCCCAGATCAAGGCCATGAAGAAGGTCGCCGGCCGCATCAAGCTCGAGCTCGCCCAGTACCGCGAGATGGCCGCCTTCGCCCAGTTCGCCCAGGATCTCGACGCCGCCACGCAGCGGCTGCTCAACCGCGGCGCCCGCCTCACCGAGCTTCTCAAGCAGGACCAGTACCAGCCCATGCCGCTCGAGGAGCAGGTCTGCGTCATCTACGCGGGCGTCAACGGCTATCTCGATCCCCTCCCCGTCTCCGAGGTCACCCGTTTCGAGCGCGAGTTCCTCGATGAGCTGCGCGACAGGGGAGCCGACATTCTCGAGGCGATCCGCACCACGGGTGATCTTTCCGAGGAGACCGAGAAGAAGCTGCGGGCGCTGCTCGACCGGTTCGCCAAGACCTTCGCCTGAGGCCCTCGCCCGATGCCCAGCCTCAAGGACCTCAGAAACCGCATCAACAGCGTCAAGCAGACCCGCAAGATCACGAGCGCGATGAAGCTCGTGGCAGCATCGAAGCTGCGCCGTGCCCAGGAGCATGCCGAGCAGGCACGTCCCTATGCGGAGAAGATGGCGGCCATGCTCGCCAATCTCGCCCTGGGCGTGCGGGGCCTTCCCGATGCGCCGGCGCTGCTTACCGGCACCGGCAAGGAAGAGACTCATCTCCTCCTGGTCGCCACCGCCGATCGCGGGCTCTGCGGCGGCTTCAACAGCTCCATCGTGCGGGCGGCGCGACGCCACATCCACGAGCTGCGCGGCGCCGGCAAGAACGTCAAGCTCGTGTGCGTGGGGCGCAAGGCGCGGGACATGCTGCGCCGCGAATACGAGGATCTCATCGTCGAGTTCATCGACGGCGTCGCCGGCAAGCGGCGGATCGAATTCGCCGATGCGCGGATGATCGCGGACCGGCTCATCACCCGCTTCGAGGCCGGCGAATTCGACGTCTGCACCATCATCTACAACCGCTTCCGCTCGGTGCTCGTCCAGGTGCCCACGCTGCGCCGTCTCATTCCGGTGGAGGCGCCCGAGGTCGCCGCGACCCAGCAGGAGGAGGCGAAGGCGATCTACGAGTTCGAGCCCGAGGAGGCAGCGATCCTGCGCGAGCTGCTGCCCCGCAATCTCGCGGTGCAGATCTACGGGGCGCTGCTGGAGAACGCGGCCGGCGAGCAGGGGGCACGGATGACGGCGATGGACAACGCCACCCGCAATGCCGGCGAGATGATCGACAAGCTCACCCTGTTCTACAACCGGACCCGGCAGGCGATGATCACCAAGGAGCTGATCGAGATCGTCTCCGGGGCGGAGGCCCTTTGAGCCCGAGCGGCGAAGACGGAGTTCCGAGCATGCCCGAAACCCAGAACCGCCCGACCCGTGAGAACGTCGCCGTCGGTCGCATCCTCCAGGTGATGGGACCGGTGGTCGACGTCCAGTTCGCGGACCAGCTGCCGCCGATCCTCAATGCGCTGGAGACCGAGAACAATGGCCGCCGGCTCGTGCTCGAGGTGGCCCAGCACCTCGGTGAGCACACCGTGCGCACCATCGCCATGGACACCACCGATGGGCTGGTGCGCGGACAGGAGGTCGTGGACACGGGTGCGCCCATCAGCGTTCCCGTGGGCCGCGAGGTGCTGGGGCGCATCCTCAACGTCGTCGGCGAGCCGCAGGACGAGCGCGGTCCGATCAACGCCAGGGCCAGCGCTCCCATCCATCAGCCCGCTCCGGCCTTCGTCGACCAGGCGACGGAAGAGGAAATGCTGGTGACCGGCATCAAGGTCATCGATCTCCTCACCCCCTACCTCAAGGGTGGCAAGATCGGCCTCTTCGGCGGCGCCGGCGTGGGCAAGACCGTGCTCATCATGGAGCTCATCAACAACATCGCCAAGGCGCACGGCGGCGTGTCCGTGTTCTCGGGCGTGGGCGAGCGCACCCGCGAGGGCAACGACCTCTATCACGAGATGATCGAAT
>CAZHHU010000056.1:6173-16222 GCA_964532215.1 uncultured Geminicoccaceae bacterium | reverse complement strand
TATGCGAGCTGCCAGAGGAGGAAGTTGCTGATGCGCTGTTCCCCGCTCGTGCGGATGAGGAGGTCGGGATCGGGGATGCCCGCGGTATCGAGCGCGCGCGCAAAGCGCCTCTCGTCGATCTGGGCCGGATCGAGCCGCCCCTCGCGGGCCGCCTCGGCGAGCCGCCGCGTGGCGCGCACGATCTCCTGCCGGCCACCATAGTTGAGGGCCACGATGACCTGCAGCCGGCGGTTCGCCCGGGTGAGATGTTCCGCACGGTCGATGAGGGCGATGATGTCGGGATCCAGACCGCGGCGCTCGCCGATGACCCGGATGCGCACGTCCTTGTCATGCAGCGAGTCGATCTCCCGCTGCAGATAGTAGCGCAGCAGGTTCATGAGCTCGCCGACCTCCTGCTGCGGCCGGCGCCAGTTCTCCGAGGAAAAGGCGTAGAGGGTGAGGTAGCGGATGCCGAGCCGCGCACAGGCCTCGACCGTGCGTCGCACCGCCTCCGCGCCCTGGCGATGGCCGAAGATCGGCGGCTTTCCCATCCTGCGCGCCCAGCGCCGGTTCCCGTCCATGATGATGGCGATGTGGACGGGCAGGGTCGTGTCGGCGAGGACTTCGGGGAGATGTACGGTCAAGAGCGCCGCCCTCACACGGTCATGATGTCCTTTTCCTTCTGCGCCAGCAGCTTGTTGATGGTGTCGATGTGCCGGTCGGTGAGCTTCTGGACCTCCTCGGAGAAGCGATGGTGCTCGTCCTGGGAGATTTCCCCCTCGCGTTCGAGACGCTTGAGACGGTCCATGGCGTCGCGACGCACGTTGCGCACCGCGATCCGCGCCTGCTCGGCATACTTGTGCGCGACCCGGACGAGCTCGGCCCGGCGCTCCTCGGAGAGCTCGGGCAGGGGGATGCGGATGAGATTGCCCTCGACCTGGGGATTGAGGCCGAGTTCGGAGCTGCGGATCGCCTTCTCGACCGTTTTGACGAGGTTGCGATCCCATACCTGGACGGTGATCAGGCGCGGCTCGGGGACGCTCACGGTGGCGAGCTGGTTGAGCGGCATGTCCGTATCGTAGGCGTGGACGACGATCGGCTCCAGCAGGCTCGCCGAGGCGCGGCCGGCCCGCAGACCCGCGAGTTCGCGCCTCAGGACTTCGACCGCGCCGTCCATGCGCTTGTTGATCTCCTTGAGGTCGAAGTTCGCGCTGCTCATGCCTCCGCCTCCTCGATGATCGTATGCGGCGCCCGGCCCTGGAGCACGCGCGGCAAAGCTCCGGGCTCGCGGATCGAAAACACGATAATGGGGATCCGGCTCTCCCTGGCAAGCGCGATCGCCGAGGCGTCCATGACCCGGAGATCGCGGCTCAGGACCTCGAGATAGGTGAGGCGGTCGAAGCGTCGCGCGGTCGGATCCCGCTTGGGGTCGGCGGAATAGACGCCGTCCACCTGCGTGCCCTTGAGGATGACTTCGCAGTTCATCTCCGCGGCCCGCAGCGCGGCGGCAGTATCGGTGGTGAAGAAGGGGTTTCCGGTTCCGCCGGCGAAGATCACCACGCGCCCCTTCTCGAGATGACGGACGGCACGCCTGCGAATGTAGGGTTCGCATACCGCCGACATGGGTATCGCGGACATCACCCGGGTGGCGACGCCCAGGGCCTCGATCACGCTCTGTACGGCGAGCGCGTTGATGACCGTGGCGAGCATTCCCATGTAATCCGCGCTCACCCGCTCGATGCCTGCGTCCGCGAGGGCGGCGCCGCGGACGATGTTGCCGCCGCCGATGACGAGGCAGAGCTCGACCCCCATGGTCCGTGCGGCCACCACGTCGCGGGCGAGATGGCGCAGGATTTCGCTGTCGAGCCCGAAGCCCCCTGCGCCCACCAGGGCCTCGCCGGACATCTTGAGCAGAACGCGTCGCCAGGCGGATCCGCTGCCGTGTTCTTCGCCGCTCATGCTGCGCCACCTCGCCCGAAAAAAAGCCCCGAGGGAGGAACTCCGCTCGGGGCCGGGGTTCAGCCTGTGGCGGCCGCGCCGGCCGGCTGTTCTGCGGTCCCGGCCGCGGCCTCGCCCAGGGCCATGCGTACGAAATCCACGATCTCGACCGGCTCGCCGGTCTCCCCGGTGAAGGCCGCGAGCACGTCCCGGACCCGCTTCTCGGGATCCATCACGAAGGGCTGCTCGAGCAGTACGACTTCCTGGTAGAATTTCCGCAGCCGGCCCTCGACCATCTTCTCGATGATGTTCTCGGGCTTGCCGGAGGCCCGCGCCTGTTCCCGCAGGATGTCCCGCTCGCGCGCCACGAGGGCCTCATCGAGTCGCTCCGTGCTCACCGCCTGCGGGCTCGACGCGGCGATATGCATGGCGATCTGCTTGCCGAGCTCGGCGAGCTTCTGCGGCTCGGCCCGCGAGCGCAGCGCCACGAGCACTCCGAGCCGGCCGAGCTGCGGTGCCACCTGCGCGTGGACGTAGCCGGCGACGACGCCCTCATCGACCTCGAGATAGGCGCAGCGGGAGAGGTTGATGTTCTCCCCGATGACGGCGATCGCCTGGGTGATCTCCTCCTGGACGCTGCGGCCCGTCCCGGTAACGGTCATCCTGCGCAGGGCCTCGAGATCGCCCCGCGCCTCGGGTGCGAGCTCGAGAATGCGCCGCACGAGCTCCTGGAAGCTTTCGTTGCGGGCCACGAAGTCCGTCTCCGAATTGACCTCCACGAGCACGCCCCAGCGGTCGCCGACCCGCATCCCGATGAGCCCCTCCGAGGTCGCGCGGCCCGCCTTCTTCGCCGCCGCCGCGAGCCCCTTCTTGCGCAGCCAGTCGACCGCGGCCTCGAGATCGCCGCCGCATTCCAAGAGCGCCCTCTTGCAGTCCATCATGCCGGCTCCGGTGCGTTCGCGGAGCTCCTTGACGAGTGCTGCCGAGATCTGGGTCATGATGCGTTGAACTCTCGCTTGAGGTGCCGATTGTGGATCGAATGACGCTCAGCCGCGCGCGGCCTCTTCCGGGGCCCCGCCTTCCGCACCGGCGGGCGCCGCGGAGGCTTCGCCCTCTTCGGGTGTGACCACCTCGGCCGGGATCTCCTCCGGCGGGATCTCCTCCACCGGCTCGGCGGCGAGCTCCTCGGCGGGCAGCTCCTCGACTTCGCCGATGTCCGCACCCGTTGCCGCCATCTCGGCCTGGATGCCGTCGAGGACGGCCTGGACCACGAGGTCGCAGTAGAGGTTGATCGCCCGGCTCGCGTCGTCGTTGCCGGGCACCGGATGGGTGATGCCCCGGGGGTCGGTATTGGTGTCGCAGATGGCGACGATGGGCAGGCCGAGCTTCTTCGCCTCCGCGACCGCGATCGCTTCCTTGTTGATGTCGATCACGAACAGAATGTCGGGCAGGCCACCCATGTCCTTGATGCCGCCGAGACCGCGCTCGAGCTTCTGCCGCAGCCGCTGGAGGTGGAGCAGCTCCTTCTTGGTGAGCCCGGTGGTGGCCTGGGGGTCGGCGAGCTTCGCCTCGAGCTCCCGGAGCCGGCGGATGGACTGCGAGATCGTGCGCCAGTTGGTGAGTGTGCCGCCGAGCCAGCGGTGGTTCACATAATACTGGCCGCAGCGCTTGGCGGCGCGGGCTATGGGCTCCTGCGCCTGGCGCTTGGTGCCCACGAACAGCACGCGGCCGCCTTCGGCCACGGTGTTCCGGATCGCCTCCAGCGCCCGGTAGAGCATGGGCACCGTCTGGGTGAGATCGATGATGTGGACGCCGTTGCGAACACCGTAGATGTACGGTGCCATCGCCGGGTTCCAGCGGCGCGTCTGATGGCCGAAATGCACGCCAGCCTCGAGCAGCTGGCGCAGCGTGAAGGTGGGAAACGCCATGATACCCGTTCCTTTCCGGTTGAGCCGCCGCGGGCAACGATCCGGCTCGTGCCGGACACCGGAGCTGGACGAACAGCCTGAAGCCCGCGTGAGACGTTCGCGGCCTACTTAGTCGCAGCCCCCGAAGCTTGCAAGGTCGCGCCGGCCCGCAGCAGGCATCCGCACCGCCCGGCGCTCACATGTTGACGTAGTTGGGTCCGCCGCCTCCCTCCGGCGTCACCCAGTCGATGTTCTGGGCGGGATCCTTGATGTCGCAGGTCTTGCAGTGGACGCAGTTCGCGAAATTGATCTGCAGGCGCATGCCGCCCCCCTCGTCGGCAACGAACTCGTAGACCTGGGCAGGGCAGTAGCGCTGCTCCGGGCCATCGTATTCGGCGAGGTTGACGCGGACCGGAATCTCGGCATCGCGCAGCCGCAGATGGCAGGGCTGATCCTCATCGTGGGCGGTGTTGGAGAGATAGACCGAGGACAGTCGGTCGAAGGTGATCGTCCCATCCGGCTTCGGATAGTCGATGCGCTTCGCTTCGCGGGCCTTCACGAGCGTCGCATGGTCGGGGGCGTGATGGCGCAGCGTCCAGGGCGCGCGGCCGCGCAGCAGATAGGTGTCGAGGGCGGCATAGGCGAGCGCGGGGAAGAGGCCGAAGCGGAAGGAGGGGCGGATGTTGCGCACGCGGTGGAGTTCCTCCCACAGCCAGCTCTGCCGCAGGCGTTCGGGATAGCTCTCGAGCAGCGGCCGGTCGGCGCCCTGCTGCAGCGCCTCGAAGGCGCATTCGGCCGCGATCATCGCCGACTTCATGGCGGTGTGCGTGCCCTTGATCTTGGCCACATTGAGAAAGCCGGCGCAGTCGCCGATGAGTGCGCCGCCGGGAAAGACGAGCCGCGGCAGCGACTGCAGCCCGCCCTCGACGAGCGCCCGGGCGCCGTAGCAGACGCGCCTTCCGCCCTCGAACAGGGGGCGGATCGCGGGGTGCAGCTTGAAGCGCTGCATCTCCTCGAAGGGCGAGAGATAGGGGTTCCTGTAGTCGAGGCCGACGACGAAGCCGTAGGCGACGAAGCGCTCGCCCCAGTGGTAGATGAAGGAGCCGCCATAGGTGCGCCAATCGAGCGGCCAGCCGATGGTGTGCACGACCTTGCCCGGCTCGTGCTTGGCCGCTTCCACCTCCCACAGCTCCTTGATGCCGATGCCGTAGGTCTGCGGCTGGCTGTCGCGGTCGAGCCCGTAGTGGCGGATCAGGCGCTTGGTGAGATGGCCGCGGCAGCCCTCGGCGAAGAGGGTGATGCGCGCGCGCAGCTCCATCCCGGGCTGGAAGTTCGGCCCCGGCGTACCGTCCCGGCGCACGCCCATGTCGCCGGTGATCACCCCGGCGACGCGTCCTTCCTCGTCGAACAGCACTTCGGCCGCGGGGAAACCGGGAAAGATCTCGACCCCGGCGGCCTCCGCCTGGGTGGCGAGCCATTTGCAGAAGTTCGAGAGACTGATGATGTAGTTGCCCTCGTTGCGCATCTGGGGCGGGGTGGGCAGGCGGATGGCGCGCTTCGCGGTGAGGAACAGGAACTCGTCACGGCGCGCGGGGGTGTCGAGCGGCGCCCCCCGCTGCCGCCAGTCCGGCAACAGCTCGTCGAGACTGCGCGGCTCGAGCACGGCGCCCGAGAGGATGTGCGCGCCGACCTCCGATCCCTTCTCGAGCACGCAGACCGAAAGATCCCGCCCCGCCGCCTCGGCGAGCTGCCGCAGGCGCAAGGCCGCCGTCAGTCCCGCGGGTCCCGCACCCACGATGACGACGTCGAATTCCATCGATTCCCTTTCGACCGCCGCCGCGCCCATCGCATCCTCCCCGCATTGTCGGTCCGCACCGCCGCCCGGGCGGCTAGCACAGGCGCAAGCGGGGGCCAAGCGGGCGCGGCGCGGGGGAGGGCGCCGGCAGGCTCACAGGAGCTCGCGGCGCAGCAGCTCGTGGGCGATCTGGACCGCGTTGAGGGCGGCGCCCTTTCTCAGATTGTCGGCCACGACCCACATCGCGAGGCCGTGGGGAACCGTCGGGTCCTGGCGGATGCGGGAGACGAAGACGGCATATTCGCCGACGCATTCGACGGGCGTGACGTACTCCTGCCGCTGCGGCCGGTCGACGACGAGCACGCCCTCGAAGTTGTAGAGGGCATTGCGCGCATCGTCGATGTCCACGGGCTCCGCGAATTCCACGAACACGGCCTCGCTGTGGCCGACGAACACCGGGACACGCACGCAGGTGGCGACGACCTCGATGTCCGGGTCGAGGATCTTCTTCGTCTCGACCCGCATCTTCCACTCTTCCTTCGTGAAGTCGTCATCCATGAAGCGGTCGATGTGGGGGATGAGGTTGAAGGCGATCGGCTTGGGGAAGACCTCGGGCTCCTTGCGCTGGCCCATGTAGATGGACTTCGTCTGCTCGAAGAGCTCGTCCATCGCCGCCCTGCCGGCGCCGCTCACCGACTGGTAGGTGGCGACCACGACCCGCCGGATGCGGGCGAGATCGTGCAGCGGCTTGAGCGCCACGACCATCTGGATGGTCGAGCAGTTGGGATTGGCGACGATGTTCCGCACCCGCACCCCTTCGAGCGCTTCCGGATTGACCTCCGGCACCACGAGCGGAACTTCCGGATCCATGCGCCACTGCGAGCTGTTGTCGATGACGATGCAGCCCTTTTCGGCCGCCCTCGGGGCGTACTCCGCCGAGACCGCGGCGCCGGCCGAGAACAGGGCGAGGTGGATCCCCTCGAAGTCGAACTGCGCGAGATCCTGCACCCGGAGCGTGATCTCCTCGCCGAAGGATACCTCCTTGCCGGCGGATTCGCTCGAGGCGAGGGCGTGGATCTCGTCCACCGGAAAGTCGGTCTCATGCAGGATCTGCAGCATCTCGTTGCCGACCACGCCGGTGGCGCCGACGACCGCGACGTTGTAGCCCATCGATCCGTTCCGATTTCTCAGCCCAGGGCGTCCACCACCCGCTGGCCCATTTCGCTCGTGGAGACGAGGGTCGTCCCCTCGGTATGGATGTCGGCGGTGCGATAGCCGGCATCGAGCACCTGCGCCACCGCCCGCTCGATGCGCGCGGCCTGCTCCTCGAGGCCGAAGGAATGGCGCAGGAGCATGGCGAAGCTGAGGATGCAGGCGAGGGGGTTGGCCCGGTCGCGACCGGCGATGTCGGGTGCGCTGCCGTGCACGGGTTCGTAGAGCGCCCGCCTGCGGCCGTCCGGCCCGGGATCGCCGAGCGAAGCCGAGGGGAGCATGCCGAGCGAGCCCGTAAGCATCGCCGCCTCGTCCGAGAGGATGTCGCCGAAGAGATTGTCGGTGACGATGACGTCGAACTGGGCCGGCCGGCGCACGAGCTGCATGGCGCAGTTGTCCGCATACATGTGCTCGAGCTCCAGCTCGGGGAACTCGGCATCGTGGACCTGCTGCACGACTTCGCGCCACAGCACGCCGGTGTACATCACGTTCGCCTTCTCGGCCGAGGTGACCTTGCGGCGGCGGCGCCGCGCGAGCTCGAAGGCGATGCGGGCGATACGGCGGATTTCCGAACTGCTGTAGACCTGCGTGTCCACCGCCCGCTTCTCGCCGCCGCCGAGCTCCTCGATGCCGCGCGGCTCGCCGAAATACACCCCGCCCGTAAGCTCGCGCACGATGAGCAGATCGAGCCCCTCGACGAGCTCGCGTTTGAGGCTCGAGGCCTCGGCGAGGGCCGGGAAGACCGTCGCCGGACGCAGATTGGCATACAGCTCGAGCTCCTTTCTGAGCGCGAGCAGGCCGCGCTCGGGCTTGCGCTCGAAGGGCAGTCCGTCCCACTTCGGCCCGCCCACGGCGCCGAGCATGACGGTGCCGATCGCCTTCGCCCGCTCGAGGGTCTGCGGGTGAAGCGGGACGCCATGGGCGTCGATGGCGGCGCCGCCGACGAGATCCTCCTCGACCTCGATGCCGAGCCCCTCGCCATTCAGCCGCTCGATGACCCGGCGCACCTCGCGCATGATCTCCGGGCCGATGCCGTCACCCGGCAGGAACAGAATCCGCCGCTCGCTCACGATCCTCCTCCGAAACGGGCGATCGGGCGTTCACGCCGCCCGATGCCAGAGCCAGGGCATGGCGCTGCGCTGATTGCGCTCGAACGCCTCGATGCGCTCGAGCTTCTGCAGGGTGAGCCCGACATCATCGAGCCCCTCGAGCAGGCAATGACGCCGGAAAGGCTCGATCTCGAACGGCACCGGCGCATTGCCGGAGGGGCGGTGGATCCTCTGTTGCTCGAGATCGACGGTAAAGGTCGGATCCTCCGCCGTCTGCGCCTCGGCCATGAGCGCATCGACCACCTCCTGCGGCAGGGTGATCGGCAGGATGCCGTTCTTGAAGCAGTTGTTGTGAAAGATGTCCGCGAAGGAGGGGGCGATGATGCAGCGGATGCCGAAATCCAGCAGCGCCCAGGGCGCATGTTCGCGCGAGCTGCCGCAGCCGAAGTTCTCGCCCGTGATCAGGATCACCGCCCGCCGGTACGGCTCGCGGTTGAGCACGAAATCCGGGTTCTCCGAGCCGTCCGCCCGCAAGCGCAGGGATTCGAAGAGGCCGACGCCGAGGCCCGTACGCTTGATGGTCTTGAGCCATCTCGCGGGGATGATCTGGTCGGTGTCGACGTTGACGAGCGGCAGCGGCGCCGCGATGCCGGTGAGTTTGCGGAAGGGCTGCATCGGCACCTCCTCAGGCGAGCAGCTTGCGGACGTCGGTGAGCCGGCCGGTGATGGCCGCCGCCACCGCCATCGCCGGGCTCACGAGATGGGTGCGCCCGCCCTTGCCCTGCCGTCCCTCGAAGTTTCGGTTGCTCGTGGATGCGCAGCGCTCGCCCGGCGACAGGCGGTCCGGGTTCATGCCGAGGCACATGGAGCAGCCGGGCTCACGCCATTCGAAGCCGGCGTTCCTGAACACCTCGTCGAGCCCCTCCTCCTCGGCCTGCAGCTTGACGAGGCCCGAGCCCGGCACGACCATGGCCCGCACCCCCTCCGCCACACGCCCGCGGGTACGGCGCAGGACTTCGGCCGCAAGACGCAGATCCTCGATGCGGGCGTTGGTGCAGGAGCCGAGGAAGACGGCATCGACGCGCACCTCCTCCATGGGCGTGCCCGGCTCGAGACCCATGTAGGCGAGCGCCCGCTCCATCGCCGCGCGCCGCTTCTCGTCCCGCTCCGCGCGGGGATCGGGAACCCGTCCGGTGATCGGCACCACGTCCTGGGGCGAGGTGCCCCAGGTCACGAGCGGCTCGAGCTCCGACGCATCGATCACCACCTCGCGGTCGTAGCGCGCGCCGGGATCGGAGGGCAGGGTGCGCCAGTAGGCCACCGCCTGCTCCCACAGCGCCCCCTTGGGGGCCATGGGACGTCCGCGCAGATAGGCGAAGGTCTTCTCGTCCGGGGCCACGAGGCCGGCCCGGGCCCCCGCCTCGATGGACATGTTGCAGACGGTCATCCGCCCTTCCATCGACAGCGCCTCGATCACCGGTCCGGCATATTCGATCACGTGACCGGTGCCGCCGGCGGTGCCGATGCGGCCGATGATGCCGAGGATCACATCCTTGGCGGTGACCCCGAAGCCGAGCTCGCCCTCGACGCGGATGCGCATGGTCCGCGGCCGTTTCTGGAGCAATGTCTGGGTGGCGAGCACATGTTCCACCTCGCTCGTGCCGATGCCGAAGGCGAGGGCGCCGAAGGCGCCGTGGGTGGAGGTATGGGAATCGCCGCAGACGATGGTGGTGCCGGGAAGGGTGAAGCCTTCCTCGGGGCCGATGACATGGACGATCCCCTGGCGGGGATCGTTCATCTCGAACAGCTCGATGCCGAACTCGGCGCAGTTCCGCCGCAGCGTCTCCACCTGGATGCGAGAGGTCTCGTCCGCGATCCCCCGTGAGCGGTCGGTGGTGGGGACGTTGTGGTCGGGTACGGCGAGGGTCGCTTCCGGCCGGCGCACCCTGCGCCCCGCCTGCCGCAGCCCCTCGAAGGCCTGCGGGCTCGTGACCTCGTGGACGAGGTGACGGTCGATGTAGAGGAGGCAGGTGCCATCCTCCTGTTCGTCCACGACATGCGCATCCCAGATCTTCTCGAACAGGGTTCGCGGTCCGGCCACCTCTTCCTCCCTCACCCCGCTGTTCGTGGCCTTCAGCCTTCCTCTGCCGCAGCCTCGGCTTCCGCCGA
>CAZHHU010000056.1:0-6073 GCA_964532215.1 uncultured Geminicoccaceae bacterium | reverse complement strand
CCCTCGCCGTAGGAGATCTTGCGGACGGTGAAGGAGGAGCCGATGCCGCGGTTGCGGCGGGCGATGACCACGCCCTCGAAGGCCTGCACGCGCTCGCGGTTGCCCTCGATCACCTTGACATGCACGCGCACCGTATCGCCCGGCCGGAAATCGGGAATCGGCCGGTTCGCGGTGAGCGCCTGGATCTGTTCCCTTTCGAGCTGTTCGAGAATGTTCATGGCCTCGCTCCGCATCTACACCGGCCGCGCTTCCGGCCGGTTTGTGGTCTCCCGGAACACGTCTTTCAAGAGATCGGGGCGCCGCTCGCGGGTGATCTCGAGCGCCTTGCGCCGGCGCCAGCGGCGGATCTCCTCGTGATGGCCGGAGAGCAGCACCTCGGGTACGGCCCTTCCCTCCCACACCTGGGGACGGGTATAGTGCGGATATTCGAGGAGCCCGCCCGTGAAGCTCTCCTCCTCGAGGGACGCGCGGTCGCCGACGATCCCCGGCAGCAGCCGCACGCAGGCATCGATCACCGCCATGGCCGCGATCTCTCCGCCCGAGAGGATGAAATCGCCGATCGAGAGCTCGACAAAGCCCCGCGCCTCGATGACCCGCTGATCGACGCCCTCGTAGCGCCCGCAGAGGAGGATGACGCCGGGCCCCGCGGCGAGCTCCTCGACCCGGCGCTGCCTGAGCGGGAAACCCCGCGGCGTGAGGTAGATGAGCGGTCCCGGAAGGCCCCGCGCCCGCACGTCATCGACCGCTGCCGCCACCACGTCGGGGCGCATGACCATGCCGGCGCCGCCGCCGAAGGGCGTATCGTCCACGCTCTGGTGACGATCGGCGGCATAGGCGCGGATGTCCACGGCCTCGAGGGTCCAGATGCCCCGCTCGAGTCCCTTCCCGGAAAGCGAGAAGCCGAGGGGGCCCGGAAACATCCGGGGAAAGATGGTGAGCACGGTCGCGCGCCAGGGCTCGCTCATGAGGCGGTCTCCCGGCTGCGGGAGCGGCGCGCGCGCGGGGATGGGGGGATGGCCTCGGGCGGCGGACGGACGGTGATGCGGCCGTGTTCGAGATCGATCTCCGGGACCGTTTCCCGGGTGAAACGGACCATGAAGCTGTGCCCGCGTTCCGCGCCGATCTCGAGCAGCTCGCCGGCACCGAAGTCCTGCACCGCGAGCACGCGGCCGAGCGGTTCACCGCCGGGACCCACGGCTTCGAGGCCGATGAGGTCGACGTGGTAGAATTCGTCTTCCTCGAGCGCGGGAAGCCGCTCCCGCGGCACGTAGAGCTTGCGCCCGCGGAGGAGCTCGGCGGCGGTGCGGTCGCCGATGCCCTCGGCCTCGACGATGACGCCGCTCTTCCAGCGACCGACGATGCGCGCGCGCAGAAGCTCCCGGCCCTGCTCGTCGAGCAGCGGCCCGTAGGCGAGGATGCTTTCGGGGTGGGCGGTGAAGCAACGCAGCTTGAGCTGTCCGCGCACGCCGTGCGCGCTCGCGATCTCCCCCACGCAGACGAGCCGCGGCCGCGCCCTGCCCACGGGACCCCCGGCTCAGGCCTCGGCCTCGGCCGCCTCGGCGGCCTTCTCGGCGAGCTCGCGGGCCTTCTTTCCGGTGCCCCGATAGCGGGTCGCGCCCGGCACGATGCCCGCCCGATCGAGGAAACGGGCGACCCGGTCGCTGTACTGCGCGCCCACGGACAGCCAGTAGCGGATCCGCTCCTCGTCGAGTCGCACCCGCTCGGGATGATCGGAGGGGAGGAGGGGATCGTAGGTGCCCACGTTCTCGATGAAGCGCCCGTCGCGCGGCGCGCGCGAATCGGCGACCACGATGCGGTAGAAGGGACGCTTGCGGCGCCCCATCCGGGCAAGGCGGATTCTCACGGCCATGTCGCTCGCTTCTCCCTGTTCGTCGTTCCCCGCTGTTCGTCAGTGCGGCAGGGTGCCCGGCGGCAGTCCGCCCGGCGGCAGCCCACCCGGCGGCAGTCCGCCGCCGGCGCCGAAGAGTTTCTGCAGCCCCCCGGCCTTGCGCGCCCGCTTGAGCATGTCCTGCATCTTGCGGTGCTGCTTGAGCAACCGGTTGACCTCCTGGATGCTCGTACCCGAGCCCGCGGCGATGCGGCGCTTGCGCGAGGCGTGGATGATCTCGGGGCGGCGACGCTCCTCCGGCGTCATGGAGTCGATGATCGCGCACTGGCGTACGACCAGCCGGTCGTCGAGGCGCGACTCGTCGATCTGGCTGCGCATCCGCTGGATGCCCGGAAGCTGGGCGAGGATGCCGCGCATTCCGCCCATGCGGCGCAGCTGCTCGAGCTGCCGGCGCATGTCGGCGAGATCGAAGCGGCCCCTGGCCATGCGCTTGGCGAGCCGCTCCGCCTCCTCCTTCTCGATCGTCTCCGCCGCCCGCTCCACCAGCGAGACGACATCGCCCATGTCGAGAATGCGCGAGGCCATGCGCTCGGGATGGAAGGGCTGCAGCGCATCGAGCTTCTCGCCCAGGCCGACGAACTTGATCGGCTTTCCCGTCACCGCGCGCATCGACAGCGCCGCGCCGCCGCGGGCGTCGCCGTCGAGCCGGGTGAGCACGATGCCCGTGATGCCCACGCGCTCGTCGAAGCTGCGGGCGATGTTCACCGCGTCCTGACCGGTGAGCGCGTCGGCCACGAGCAGGGTTTCGGCCGGCTTCGCCAGCGCCCGCACCGCCTCGAGCTCGGCCATGAGCTCCTCGTCGATGTGGAGCCGGCCCGCGGTATCCAGGATCAGGACGTCGAAGCCCTCGCGCCTGAGCCGCTCGAGCGCCCGGCGGGTGATCGCGAGGACGTCCTCTCCCGGCCGTATGTCGAGGCAGGCCACCTCCGCCTGGCGGGCGAGGGTCTGGAGCTGCTCGCGCGCGGCGGGGCGGCGGACGTCGAGGGAGGCGAGAAGCGTGCGCCTGCGGTGCCGCCGCTCGAGCAGCCGGGCGAGTTTGGCGCTCGTCGTCGTCTTGCCCGATCCCTGGAGCCCCACCATGAGGACCGTCGCCGGCGGCGCGCCCAGCTGGAGCTCGGCACTGCCGCCGCCGAGGAGCTCCACGAGCGCGTCGTGCACGATCTTCACCACCATCTGGCCGGGGGTGACGCTCCTGAGCACCTCCCGACCGACGGCCCGCTCCCGGACCCGGGCGATGAAGTCCTTGACGACGGGAAGCGCCACATCGGCCTCGAGCAGGGCGATGCGGATCTCCCTGAGCGCCGCTTCGACATCGGCTTCGCTGATCCGGCCCCGCCGGCGCAGGCGGTCGAAGACGCTGGTGAGACGGCTCGTGAGGTTGTCGAACATGGCACTCGCACGAAAACGAGCGCTCGGCCGCGGGTCCGAGGCTCGACGGGGTCCCTGCAGTTGGTGACGCGGATCGCGCCGGCGCTGGAAACGGCGCCGCTTGTTATGGGCCGGGCGGCGGCGGAGTCAACCGCGCGGCGATGACCGGAGACGGCCTTCGCCCTCCCCCTCTTGAGTGCCGGGGCGCGGCGGCCAAAATGGGGCACCCAAGCGAACAGGGGCCGGGAGATTGCCGCCGATGCCGTCGACCCCCACCGCCCGTGAGGTGGCACGGGCCATGTACGCGCGCGACCGCGCGGCTCAGGAGCTGGGCGTGGAGCTGCTCGAGGTCGCGCATGGCTATGCCCGCATGGCGATGCGCGTGCGCGAGAACATGCTCAACGGACATGCGATCTGCCACGGCGGCTACATCTTCGCCCTCGCCGATACCGCCTTCGCCTATGCCTGCAACGCCGACAACCGGGTGACGCTGGCGCTTTCCTGCCATGTCAGCTTCACCGCACCGGCAGCCGCGGGAGACCGCCTCGTCGCCGAGGCGGAGGAGATCGCAGCCGGCGGCCGCACCGGCGTCTACGACGTCACCGTGCGGCGCGAGGACGGCACGCTCATCGCCGTCTTCCGCGGTCAGGCCTACCGTACGCGGGCCAAGCTCATCGGGGAGGAGGAGGGGGCGGCTGAGCGCCGTTAACCGATCGGCAACGGCGGTGCGCTAGTCCCCCGGTGGGAAACGGGAGAGCGGGCGTGTTCGGCTGGCACCGCAGGCGAGGCGCGCTACGGGCCGCGCGGCGGACGGTCGCCCCGACCGGGGTCGAGCGTCGCTTCCGCGATCGCGACATCATCGTCAGCAAGACCGATCCCAGGGGCCGGATCACCTACGCCAACGACATCTTCATCGCCGTTTCCGGCTACCGCGAGGAGGAGCTCGTCGGCGCGCCGCACAGCATCATCCGCCATCCGGACATGCCGCGCTGCATCTTCCAGCTCATGTGGGAGCACATCCAGCAGGGGCGGGAGGTCTTCGCCTACGTCAAGAATCTGTGCAAGAACGGCGACCACTACTGGGTCTCGGCCCATGTGACCGCCACCATGGACGGCGACGGCCGCATTCTGGGCTACCATTCCTGCCGGCGCACGGCGCCCGTGGAGGAGATCCGCGCCATCGAGCCCATCTATGCCGAACTCCTCGCGATCGAGCAGGCGCACGGCGACCGCAAGGAGGGGCTTCGCGCCTCGCGCGCCCGGCTCGACGAGATCCTCGCCCCCTTCGACGGCGACACCGTCCGCTTCCAGTTCCGGGGATAGCGCCTGAACGTCCTGGCCGCCGGCGTGGAGGACGCGGATCCCGCGGCTGTTCGCGTCGTGCGCGCCGCAGAGGCCGGGACGGTGAACCGGCGGCCCTGCGACTGCGTACAGAGAAAGGCACCGCAACCGTGGGCGGCGGGCGGTCCCCGGATGGCGGGATACGGGCGCGCGCGCCGCGGCCGGCGCGCGATCCGTCCGCGTGCGGGGACAGGCGCGGGCTGCGCTCAGGCGTGTGCCGGGTCCTGTTCGGAACGCGGGGGCTGCATGCGGGCGCGCGCGCCGACCACGCGGCGCACCACGTAGAGGGCGATGCCGCAGGCGACGGAGACGTTGAGGCTCTCGATGCGCGGATCCATGACGATGCGTGCGAATTCGTCGCACTGCTCGCCCACGAGGCGGCGGATGCCGCTTCCCTCGCTGCCGAAGAGCAGCACCCGACGCGGCGCGTAGGGGAGATCCTCGATCGCGAGCTCGGCGGCGGCGTCGAGGCCGGTGACGCGATAGCCCTCCTCCTTGAGCCGCAACAGGGCGCGGGAGAGGTTCACGACCTCCACCACCGGCATCATGTCCACCGCTCCCGAAGCGGCCTTGGCGCAGGCGCCGTTGAGTTCCGCGCTGCGCCGCTCCTGGAGGATGACGGCGCGCACGCCCATGGCGACCGCGGTGCGGAGGATCGCGCCCACATTGCGCGGATCCGTGATCTGGTCGAGGACGAGGAACAGGCTCTCCTCGCCCTGGACCGCGAGCACCCGCTCGAGCGGCAGCGGTGGCAACGGTGCCACCTTGAGCGCGACCCCCTGATGGGTCGCGCCCCGCGGCAGATGCCGCGAGATTTCCTGCGGATCGACGATGCGGATCTCGACCCCCTTGCGCTGGGCCGCGGAGCCGAGCCGCTGCAGGCCCTCGCGCGTCGCGAGCAGGAGATGGCAGCTCCGCCTCGGATTGCGGAGCGCCGCGAGCACGGCGTGATGGCCATAGTACCAGAAGTGCCCCGACTCGCGCGGGCCACGCTCGCGGCCGCGCGCGGGCGTCCGGCGTCTCTCTCCCGAGGGCTTTTTCGGCTTGTCGTTCATGGGCTTGTCCGTCTGCGGCGAGGCATCGCGATGGTTGACAAGCGCGCCCGCGAAGCCATATTCCGCGCGCGATCCGCGAGCGGCGGGATCCCGCGGAGGGGTGGCCGAGTGGTTAAAGGCAGCAGACTGTAAATCTGCCGGCGCAAGCCTACGTAGGTTCGAATCCTACCCCCTCCACCATCCCGCCGTAGCGGCTAGCACTTGTGCGGGTGTAGCTCAATGGTAGAGCACCAGCCTTCCAAGCTGGCCGTGGGGGTTCGATTCCCCTCACCCGCTCCAGAGCGGCCGCGCGCGGAGATCCAGGTCGACACCCACCCGGCACCAGCGCAAGGACGGAGCCTGCCCGATGGCCAAGGCGAGATTTGAGCGGACGAAGCCGCATGTGAACATTGGGACGATC
>CAZHHU010000055.1:0-16407 GCA_964532215.1 uncultured Geminicoccaceae bacterium | reverse complement strand
GAGCCGACCTCGCGCTCGCGGTCGCTGTGGATGAAGAGCGGCCGCGCCCGCCCCTCCACCACCTCGCGGTTGACCACCACCTCCTCGACGGTGGTCATGGACGGCAGCTCGAACATGGTCTCGAGCAGGATGCCCTCCATGATCGAGCGCAGGCCGCGCGCGCCGGTCTTGCGGCTGATCGCCTTCTGCGCCACGGCACGCAGCGCATCCTCGGTGAAGGTGAGCTTCACGCCCTCCATGTCGAAGAGCTTCTGATACTGCTTGACGAGCGCGTTCTTGGGCTCCTTGAGGATGCGGATGAGCGCCTCGATGTCGAGATCCTCGAGGGTCGCGATCACCGGCAGCCGCCCCACGAACTCGGGGATGAGGCCGTAGCGCAGCAGATCCTCGGGCTCGACGTCGCGCAGCAGCTCTCCCGTGCGGCGCGCGTCCGGGCTCTGCACCTCGGCGCCGAAGCCCATCGAGCGGGTGCGCGAGCGCTGGGCGATGATCTTCTCGAGCCCGGCGAAGGCACCGCCGCAGATGAAGAGGATGTTCGTGGTGTCGACCTGGAGGAACTCCTGCTGCGGGTGCTTGCGCCCGCCCTGCGGCGGCACCGAGGCGACGGTGCCCTCGATGATCTTCAGCAGCGCCTGCTGCACCCCCTCGCCGGAGACGTCGCGGGTGATCGAGGGGTTCTCGGACTTGCGGCTGATCTTGTCGATCTCGTCGATGTAGACGATGCCGCGCTGGGCCCGCTCGACGTTGTAGTCGGCGGCCTGGAGCAGCTTGAGGATGATGTTCTCCACATCCTCGCCGACATAGCCCGCCTCGGTGAGCGTCGTCGCATCCGCCATGGTGAAGGGGACATCGAGGATGCGGGCGAGCGTCTGGGCGAGCAGCGTCTTGCCCGAACCCGTGGGACCGATGAGGAGGATGTTGGACTTGGCGAGCTCCACATCGGAGCTGCGGGTGCCATGCGCGAGCCGCTTGTAGTGATTGTGCACGGCCACCGACAGCACGCGCTTGGCGTGCTCCTGGCCGATCACATACTCGTCGAGCACGGACTTGATCTCCGCGGGAGTGGGCACGCCCGCCTTGCTCTTCTGGAAGGCGGTCTTGTTCTCCTCGCGGATGATGTCCATGCAGAGCTCGACGCATTCATCGCAGATGAATACCGTCGGCCCGGCGATGAGTTTGCGGACCTCGTGCTGGCTCTTGCCGCAGAAGGAGCAGTAGAGGGTATTCTTGGCTTCGTTTGCCTTGCTCATCGCCGCGGTCGTCCGATCCCGCTGAACTCCGGCATGTTAGAGGCGCCGCCGCGCCGGCACAAGCCAGGACGGCGGCGGCCGTCTGCAGCCGTGGCTTAAGGTAGCACGGGTCGGGCCCGCTGCAACCGGCGAACGAGACCCGTACTCCCGGCTCACGCGCCGGTCGAGTTCAACCCGAAAGCGTGAACACCCCGTTAACGTCGCGCAGCGGTCGCCCCCGCCCGCGCGGGTTCGAGTTCCGCCATCCATTCCTCGATCTGGCGCAGGAGCTCCGCCTTGTGCCGCCGCGCCCAGTCCTCGAGCCGCCACGGCTGCTCACCCGGCCGCAGCACCTCCTCGCGGGCCACGAACAGCCATGCCTCGCGGACCCCCAGTCCCTCCTCGAGCACCTCGTGGAGTTCGGCCCGGTACTCGTCGCTCTCGTAGTAGTTGATCCGGCGCAGATCCTCGCGGCCGGGCCGCCGCAGCAGGATCCCTTCGACGCGCCCCAGGGGGTCGGGCAGGAGCACCGGATAGGGGGCGTTGCGCGCGCACACGCGGCGGAATCCGGACAGCCAGGCGCGCGCACGCTCTCCGGGCGCCAGCGGCCGGGCGAGCAGACGGGCGAGGATCTCGGGGTCCATGAGCGTGCCGAAGAAGAACACGGGCTGCCTTCCGGCCGCGGAGAGCGGGATCTGCTCGGCGACCCTGAGGGGCTGCGGACGATCACGTTGCGGTGAGGCCGGTGTGCGCATGCGGCTCTCCCCCGTCCCCTCGGCGGTGAAACCGCTCGTTATCGCGATTCCTCCGGGGCGGCAAGCGGCTCACCCTGCGGCCGCGACCAGCTCTCCGCGCGACTCCACACGTGGCGCGCGGACGATCCAGCCGCCGCCGAGGAGGCGCGTGCCGGCATAGAAGACGCAGGCCTGACCGGGCGCCACCCCGCTCTCGGGGGCGGCAAAGCGCACGCCCCGCACGCGGCCCTCCTCGACCAGCAGCCGCGCGGCGACCGCGGGCTGATTGTAGCGGTGCTTGACGGCGATATCGCAGGTCCTGGGCGGGCCGTCGCCGAGCCAGTTCACGCCCTCGAGGAAGGCCTCGGCCGCGAGGCTCAGAGCGCGCGGTCCGACGAGGATGCGCCGCCGCGCCGGGTCGATCTCGAGCACATACAGCCGCTCGCCGACCGCCACCTCGAGGCCGCGGCGCTGGCCCACGGTGAAACGGTGGATGCCGCGGTGACGACCGAGCACCCGCCCGCTTGCGGCGTCGACGATCTCGCCCGGGGCCGCGACCTCCGGCCGCAGCCGCTCCACCAGCCGCGCATGATCGCCGTCCGGAACGAAACAGATGTCCTGGCTCTCCGCCTTGCGGGCGACCGGAAGCGCAAGCGCCTGGGCGATCTTCCGCACCTCTCCCTTGTCCATGCCGCCGAGCGGAAAATGGCAGAAGGCGAGCTGGGCGCGCGTGGTCGCGAACAGGAAGTAGCTCTGATCCTTGCACCCATCCGCCGCCCGGTGGAGCTCCGGCCCGAGGCGCCCCTCGATGCGACGCACGTAATGGCCGGTGACCAGCGCCGCAGCCCCGAAGCCGCGGGCGATCTCGAGAAGATCGCGGAACTTGATGCGCTCATTGCAGCGTACGCAGGGAATGGGCGTGCGCCCGCGCGCATAGCCTTCCGCGAAGTCCTCGATGACCGCGCGCCGGAACCGCTCCTCGAAATCGAGGACATAGTGGGCGATGCCGAGATGATCGGCGACGCGGCGGGCGTCGTAGATGTCCTGTCCCGCGCAGCAGGCGCCGCGCCGACCGACCGCGGCGCCGTGATCGTAGAGCTGGAGGGTGACGCCCACCACCTCGTAGCCGGCACCTGCGAGCAGCGCCGCGGCGACCGAGCTGTCCACGCCGCCGGACATGGCGACCACCACCCGGGCGCCGGGTTCCACCCCTGGGAGGTGAACGGTCCTCTCTTCCATGCGTTCCGTCGTGTCACTCCAGCAGGCTCGATCGCGGCACGAAGAGCGTGAGGCCGTCGAGCTCGGGTGAAAGCCGCAGCTGGCAGCCGAGCCGGGAGGTCGGTGCGAGCTCCTGGGCGAAATCGAGCATGTCGTCCTCTTCCGCCGTGGGCGGCTGGAGCCGGTCGAACCAGTCCGCGGCGACGATCACATGGCAGGTGGCGCAGGCCAGCGATCCGCCACAGGCGCCCTCGATTTCGATGCCCGCGCGCCGGGCGGCATCGAGCACCCGCACACCCGGCGCGACCTCCACCTCGCGCCGTTCACCTCCCGGCAGCAGGAAGACGACACGCGGCACTCCGCCCTTCCGGTTCAGACGGTGAAGCTCTCGCCGCAGCCGCAGCGCGCCTTCTCGTTCGGATTGCGGAAGGTGAACTGGGCGCCGAGGCGATCCTCCACCCAGTCGATCTCCGTACCCCGGACGAGCTCCGCGGAACCGGGATCGATGACGACGAGCACACCATCCTGGCGCACGACGAGATCCTCCTCGGTGATCTCGCGGGCGAAATCGAGGGCATAGCTGTAGCCGGAGCAGCCCGTCGGCCGCACTCCGAGTCGCAGCCCGACGGCGCCCTCGCCGCGGGTCTCGAGCAGGTGCCGCACCCGCGCCACCGCCGCCGGGGTGAGTCGCACGAGTTCCACGCTCATCGCCATGCCACCGGCTCTACGCCCCTTCGGGCGGTTCCTTCCCTTATCTCGTGCGCGCCGGCGCCGGGGCAAGGGCGGTCGCGGCTTCGCGCAGCGCCGGCACGGTCCGCGCCCAGGCTTCGACAAAGGCGTCGATCTCCGCCGCGGTCGTGCGCCAGCCGAGGCTGACGCGGATCGCACAGCCGGCGATCTCGGGCGGCAGGCCCATCGCCTCGAGCACATGCGAGCGCGCCACCTTGCCCGAAGAGCAGGCGCTGCCGGCGCTCACCGCGAAGCCCTCGAGATCGAGGCGCACCACCTGGAGTTCGGCCGGCACGCCGGGAAGCGCGATGCAGCTCGTGTTCGCAAGTCGCGGCGCCTCGCGGCCGATGATGCGGACCTCGGGGACGCGGGCCTCGAGCTCCCGCTCGAGACGGTCGCGAAGCGTCGACAGGCGTGCCGTCTCCGCCTCCGAAAGGGCCTGAAACGCGGCCGCGAAACCGCATGCGCCGGGCACGTTCTCGGTGCCGGCGCGGCGCCGGCGCTCCTGTCCGCCCCCGCGCAGAAGCGGCACCAGCGCGAACGGATCGGGCACAAGCAGCGCGCCGATCCCCACCGGCCCGCCGATCTTGTGCGCCGACAGGCTGACGAAATGGGCCCCCTCGAGCGCCGGCCCGAGCGGGCAGCGGCCCGGCCCCTGCACCGCGTCGACATGAAGGAGGACGCCGCTTCGGCGACACAGCTCGGCGACCTCGGCGAGCGGCTGGACGACGCCGGTCTCGTTGTTCGCGAGCATGATCGAGACGAGTGCCGGGCGATGCGCGGCGAGCAGGCGGGCGAGGGCGTCGAGATCGACCTCGCCGGTGGAGGTGACCGGCGCGCGGTGTGCATCGGGCACCGCCTCGAGTACCGAGGGATGTTCGATGGCGGAGACGACGACGGGACCGCCCCGGGCCTGAGCGAGCGCGAGATGGTTCGCTTCCGTGCCACCGCTCGTGAACACGAGCCGCGCGGGGGCGACACCGAGCCGGGCGCAGATCGCTTCCCGCGCGTCCTCGAGCCGCCTGCGGGCGCGACGGCCGAAGGCGTGGATGGAGGAAGGATTGCCGACCTCCCCGCAGGCCTCGAGAAGCGCCGCGCGCGCTTCGGGGCGAAGCGGCGCGGTGGCATTGTAATCGAGATAGACCGCGCAGGTCGCGGCCATCGATGCGGGCGCTCAGGCGCAGCCGGCGCGGCGCTCCGGGCCTTCCTCCTCCCCGGCTTCGGTGCGGGCTCCGGTGAGCGCCTCGATGCGGGCCTCGAGCTCGCCCACCCGCTGCGTGAGCCGCTCGATCGCCCGATTGAGCGGGTCGAGTTCGACGCCGGGCGGGGTACCATAGGCCGGAAACACCTTCTTCTCCTCCGCCGGCCGCGGGCCCACCTGGCGGGCGGGGATGCCCACGACCGTGGCTCCCGGCGGTACGTCCCTGAGGACGACCGCATTCGAGCCCACGCGCGCGCCGCGGCCGACGCGGATGGGGCCGAGCACCGCCGCACCGGCGCCCACCACGACCTCGTCCTCGAGCGTGGGATGGCGCTTGCCGGGCTCGAGGCTCACCCCGCCCAGCGTCACACCCTGATACAGGGTGACGTCATCGCCGATCTCCGCCGTCTCTCCGATCACCACGCCCATGCCGTGGTCGATGAAGAAGCGGCGACCGATGCGGGCGCCGGGGTGGATCTCGATGCCGGTGAGAAAGCGCGAGAGCTGGGAGATGAAGCGGGCGAGCGTGAGCCAGCCGCGGCACCACAGGGCGTGGGCGACGCGGTGGAAGACGATGGCGTGCAGGCCCGGATAGCAGAGCAGGACCTCGAGTCTCGAGCGGGCCGCCGGGTCGCGGGCGAACACCGCCTCGATGTCCTCGCGCAGCCTCTTGAACATGGCCGCCCTCACGCCAATTCTGCGAGCCGGAGACCGTCGTCTCGCGCCTTAGTCGCGCAGGACCAAGCGTGACCGGCTTCCGGTCGCATTGCCCACGGCGAGTATAGAGGGGCATCCGGGCGATTCAATCACGGCTCCGTGACCGTCGGGGGAGCACTCCGTCCGGCGGCTTCGGGGCGCGGGTGAGCCGGGTGAGGTGGAGCATGCCGGAGATCATCTTCAACGGCGCCGACGGCAGGCTGGAAGGTCGCTACGTCCATGGCAAGGGGCCCAATCCGCCGCTCGCGCTCGTCCTCCATCCGCACCCGCTCCACGGCGGGACGATGAACAACCGCGTCGTCTATACTCTCTTCCACTGCTTCGTGCGGCGCGGCTTCTCGACCCTGCGCTTCAACTTCCGCGGCGTGGGGCGCTCGCAGGGCGTGTTCGACCACGGCCAGGGCGAGCTGCGGGATGCGGCGGTGGCCCTCGACTGGATGCAGCAGATCAATCCCAACAGCACGGTGGCCTGGGTCGCCGGCTTCGGTTTCGGTGCCTGGATCGCGATGCAGCTGCTCATGCGGCGCCCCGAGGTGCAGGGCTTCATCTGCTGCGCGCTGCCCGCGAACCTGTATGACTTCAGCTTCCTCGCCCCCTGTCCGGCCTCGGGGCTCATCGTGCACGGCGAGCGCGATCTCGTGACCCCGAGCGAAGCGGTCATGAAGCTCGTCAACAAGCTCTCGCAGCAGCGGGGCATCACGATCGACTTCTGCTGCATCGAGGGCACGGACCATTTCTTCCGCGATGCCTTCGAGGAACTCGAGGCGATCTGCGAGGAATATCTCGACCGGCGGCTCGCCCACAGCGAACCCGCCGCCATCGCCCGGTGATCCGCGATGGCGCGCTTTCGCTCCGAGCTGCTCTGCATCTACGAGGAACGCGGCTACATCTATCAGTGCACCGATCCCGAGGGGCTCGATGCCCTCGCCGCGGCCGGGCCGGTCACGGCCTATGTCGGCTTCGACTGCACCGCCGACAGCCTCCATGTGGGCAATCTCGTCTCCATCATGATGCTGCGGTGGCTGCAGAAGACGGGGCACCGGCCGATCGCCCTCGTGGGCGGCGGCACGACCAGGGTGGGCGATCCCTCGGGCAAGGAGGAGACGCGGCGGCTGCTTTCGGACGAGGAGATCGAAGCCAACAAGCGCGGCATCCTGAGGTCGCTGTCGAAATTCCTCGACTTCGAGCGGGGCGGCGCCCTGCTCGTGGACAACGCCGACTGGCTCGACGGGCTGCTCTACATTCCCTTCCTGCGCGAATACGGGCGCCATCTCACCATCAACCGCATGCTCACCTTCGAATCGGTGCGGCAGCGGCTCGAGCGGGAGCAGCCGCTCACCTTTCTCGAGTTCAACTACATGGTCATGCAGGCCTACGACTTTCTCGAGCTCGCGCGGCGCCACGACTGCCGGCTGCAGATGGGCGGCTCCGACCAGTGGGGCAACATCGTCTGCGGCATCGAGCTCGCCCACAAGGCGGACCGGCGTCAGCTCTACGGGCTCACCTCGCCCCTGATCACCACCGCATCGGGGGCGAAGATGGGCAAGACCGCACAGGGTGCGGTGTGGCTCAACGAGGACCGTCTCTCCCCCTTCGAGTACTGGCAGTTCTGGCGCAATACCGAGGATGCCGACGTGGGGCGCTTTCTGCGTCTGTTCACCGAGCTGCCGCTCGAGGAGATCGCGCGGCTCGAGCGGCTCGAGGGGGCCGAGATCAACGAGGCGAAGAAGATCCTCGCCTTCGAGGCGACCCGGCTGTGTCACGGCGAGGAGGCGGCGCGGCGGGCGGCCGAGGCTGCACGCGCCCTGTTCGAGGGAGGCGCGGGCGAGATCTCGGCGCTGCCGGTGGTGGAGGTGCCGCGGGCCCGGCTCGAGGCGGGAATTCCCGTCGTCGAACTGTTCACGAAGGCCGGTCTCACCAGGTCGAACAGCGAAGCCCGCCGGCTCATCCGCGGCGGCGGCGCGCGCATCGACGATCTGCGCATCGAGGACGAGCAGCTCGTCGTCACCGCCGAGATGCTCAAGAACGGCCAGCTCAAGCTTTCGGCGGGCAAGAAACGGCACGTCCTGCTGCGCGCGGCATGAGCGCGCGGGCCGTCGTTTTGCCCCGCGGCGCACGGCCTGCTAGAAGCGCGGCGAACCCTGCGGAGCGCCTCTTGTCTGCCCCGAAGCTTGCAAACCCCCTGTTCTGTGCGCTCGATACGCCCGCGCTCGAGCACGCCCGGAGCCTCGCCGACGAGCTTGCGGGGGTGGTGGGCGGCATCAAGCTCGGCCTCGAATTCTTCACCGCCTGCGGCCCCGAAGGCGTCGCGCAGCTCGCCGACAGCGGGCTTCCGGTCTTTCTCGATCTCAAGCTGCACGACATCCCCAACACCGTGGCCGGTGCGGTGCAGAGCCTCGCCCGCCTGCCGGTGGCCTTCACCACCCTGCACGCTGCGGGCGGGCGGGCGATGATGGAGGCGGCGGTGGCGGCGCGGGCCAGGGCGGGGCGCTCCGACCTGCGGTTGCTGGCGGTGACCGTGCTCACGAGCCTCGACGAGCGGGATCTCCGCGTTCTCGGCATGTCGGGGGGCGTCGCCGAGCGGGTCGTGGCGCTCGCGCGGCTCGCCCTGGAGGCGGGCATGGACGGTCTCGTCTGCTCGCCCCGCGAGCTGCGCCCGCTGCGCGCCCATTTCGGCGACGGGCCGCTGCTGGTGGCACCCGGCATCCGGCCGCAGGCGGCGGGGGATGACCAGAAGCGGGTCGCATCGCCGCAGGCGGCCCTGAATGCTGGCGCCGACATGCTCGTGGTCGGCCGCCCCATCACCGCAAGCACGAACCCGCGCGCCGCCGCCGAGGCCATTCTCGCCGCGATCAGGGGGAGCGGCTGAGATGATGCTCCAGGTCAAGATCTGCGGCATCACCACCGCCGAGGCGCGCGATGCGGCGATCGAGGGCGGCGCGGCCTTCCTCGGCTTCGTGTTCTTTCCCCCTTCACCGCGCTTCGTGGAAGCCCGCCGCTTCGGGAAACTGGCCGCCGAGGTGCCGCCCGGGGTGGCGACCGTCGGCGTGTTCGTCGACCCCGCCGAGGAGGAGATCGAAGCCGTGCTCGAAGCCGGGCGCCTCGACATCCTCCAGCTTCACGGCACCGAAAGCCCCGGGCGGCTCGAGGCGCTGCGCGCGCGGTACGCCCTTCCCGTCATGAAGGCGGTCCGCATCGGCACGCGGGATGACCTCGCCGCGATCGAACGCTTCCGCGGCTGCTGCGATCTCCTGCTGTTCGATGCCCGTCCTCCGGCCGGAGCGCGCCTTCCCGGCGGCAATGCGGCGGCGTTCGACTGGCGCCTGCTCGCAGGCGTCGATCCCGGCCGGCCCTGGTTTCTCGCGGGCGGGCTCGATGCCGGCAACGTCGCGCGGGCGGTGCGCGTCACCGGGGCGCGGCGGGTCGATGTTTCCTCGGGCGTCGAGCGCCGTCCGGGGGTCAAGGACCCGGCGAAGATCCGCGCCTTTCTCGCAGCGGTGCGGGCGCTCGCCGAGGGCGAGGATGAGGTGGAGGCATGAACGCGGCAGAGAGACCCAACAGCTACCGCACCGGCCCTGATGAGCGGGGACGCTTCGGCCTCTACGGTGGACGTTTCGTTGCCGAAACCCTCATGCCCTGCATCCTCGAGCTCGAGGCCGCCTATGCGGAGGTGCGGCGGGATCCGGACTTCCAGGCCGAGCTCGATTCCTGGTTCCGCGACTATGTGGGCCGGCCTTCGCCACTCTATTTCGCCGAGCGGTTGAGCGCGCATCTGGGCGGCGCCCGGATCTACTTCAAGCGGGACGAGCTCAACCACACCGGAGCCCACAAGATCAACAACTGTCTGGGCCAGATCCTGCTCGCCCGGCGCATGGGCAAGACCCGCATCATCGCCGAGACGGGTGCCGGCCAGCACGGGGTGGCGACCGCCACCGTGGCCGCGCGCTTCGGCATGAAATGCGTGATCTACATGGGCGAGCGGGACATCGAGCGGCAGCAGCCGAACGTTTTCCGGATGCGGCTTCTGGGCGCCGAGGTCGTTCCCGTGACCTCGGGCTCGAGGACCCTCAAGGATGCCATGAACGAGGCGCTTCGGGACTGGGTCACGAACGTCCGCGACACCTTCTATCTCATCGGTTCGGTCGCCGGCCCCCACCCCTATCCGATGATGGTGCGGGACTTCCAGTCGGTGATCGGCCGCGAGGCGCGGGCGCAGATCCTCGAGCGCGAGGGGCGTCTGCCCGATGTCCTCGTGGCCTGCGTGGGCGGCGGATCGAATGCCATGGGGCTGTTCCACCCCTTTCTCGACGACGAGGAGGTGCGCATCCTGGCCGTCGAGGCCGCGGGCGAGGGCATCGACACGGGGCGCCATGCGGCCGCCATGACCGCGGGACGGCCGGGCATTCTCCACGGCTCGCGCTCCTATCTTCTGCAGGACGAGGAGGGTCAGGTGATCGAGCCCCATTCGATCTCCGCCGGGCTCGACTACCCGGGCATCGGACCGGAGCATTCCTGGCTCAGGGATCTGGGCCGGATCGAGGTGGCGGCGGTGACCGACCGCGAAGCGCTCGATGCCTTCGCCCTCACCGCGCGCCTCGAGGGCATCCTGCCGGCGCTCGAGCCCGCCCATGCCCTCGCCCAGGTCATCAAGATGGCGCCCGAGCTCGGGCGCGAGGCGGTGCTGATCGTCAATCTCTGCGGGCGCGGCGACAAGGACGTGTACACCGTCGCCCGGGCCATGGGGGTCGAGCTGTGACGAGCCGCATCGAACAGCGTTTCGCCGCGCTGCGCGAGGCCGGGCGCGGCGGACTCGTGACCTTCCTCGTCGCCGGCGACCCCGACATGGAGACCTTCCGGCGGCTGCTCGCGGAACTTCCCGGCGCCGGTGCCGACGTGATCGAGATCGGGATGCCCTTCTCCGATCCCATGGCCGACGGTCCCACCATCCAGGCGGGCTATCTGCGCGCGCTGCGCGCGGGCACCCGGCTTCGCGACATCCTCGCCGAGGTGCGCCGCTTCCGCCAGGTCGACGGCCGCACGCCGGTCGTCCTCATGGGCTACTACAACCCGATCTGGGCCTATGGCCGGCTGCGCTTTCTCGACGATGCGCGGGCATCGGGGGTGGACGGACTCATCGTCGTGGATCTGCCGCCGGAGGAGGATGAGGAGCTCTGTCTGCCCGCGCTCGCGCGCGGCCTGCACTTCATCCGCCTCGCCACCCCGACCACGGACGATGCGCGGCTGCCGCGCGTGCTCGCAAACACCTCGGGTTTTCTGTATTATGTCTCCGTCACGGGGATCACCGGCGTGCGCGCCCCGATCGCCGAGGAGGTGGCCGCGGCCGTGCGTCGTCTGCGTCGCCACACGGAGCTTCCGATCGCGGTCGGCTTCGGCATCCGGGAGCCCGAGCAGGCGGCACAGATCGTGCGCCATGCGGATGCCGCCGTGGTGGGATCGGCGCTCGTGGCCCTCGTGGGCAGCCACTGCGACGACGAGGGCCGTGCGGCGCCCGGGCTCGTCGAGGCGGTAACGGAAAAGGTGGCGGCGCTGGCCGCCGCGGTACGTGGAGCGAGAGAACGGTGAACTGGCTCACGAATTACGTCCGCCCGAAGATTCGCGCGCTCGTCGAGCGGCGTCGCGTGGAGGTGCCCCAGAACCTGTGGCACCAGTGCCCGGCCTGCGAACGCATGATCTTTCACCGCGACCTCGAGGCGAACCAGCGGGTGTGCCCGCACTGCGACCATCACCTGCGCGTGGGCCCGAAGTTCCGCTTCGCCCAGCTCTTCGGCGAGGAGGACTACGAGATCCTGCCGCTTCCCAGGGTGGCGGCGGATCCCCTGAAGTTCCGCGATCTCAAGAAATACGCCGAACGCCTCAAGGAGGCGCAGGCACGCACCGGGGCCGAGGATGCGCTCCAGGTCGCCTGCGGGCGGCTGGGCGAGATCCCGGTCGTCGTCGCGGCCATGAATTTCGCCTTCATGGGCGGCAGCATGGGCGCCGCGGTGGGCGAAGGGATTCTTGCCGCGGCCCGCGAGGCCATCGCGCGACGGGCGGCGCTCGTCGTGTTCACGGCATCCGGTGGCGCACGCATGCAGGAAGGGGCGATCTCGCTCATGCAGATGGCGCGCACGACGGTGGCGGTACGCGAGGTCAAGGAAGCGGGACTGCCGTACATCGTCGTGCTCACCGATCCGACCACGGGAGGCGTCACCGCATCCTTCGCCATGCTCGGAGACGTGCATATCGCCGAACCCGGTGCCCTCATCGGCTTCGCCGGGCAGCGCGTGATCGAACAGACGATCCGCGAGCGGCTGCCGCCCGGCTTCCAGCGGGCGGAATATCTTCTCGAGCACGGGATGGTGGACATGGTCGTCCACCGTTTCGAGCTCAGGGCGACGCTCGCGCGGCTGCTCGATCTCCTCATGCGGCCCCGGGCGCAGGCGGAGGGCGAGAAGGCGGTCGAGCTTCCCGCCCCGGCGCCCGAACAGGACGTCGCGGCGTTGCGCGAGGCCGCGGATGACTGAATTCTCGAGCGAGCTCGTCCTCGCTCGGCTGCAGGCCCTCCACCCCCGCAGGATCGACCTCTCCCTCGACCGCATCGCCCGGCTGCTCGCCGCGCTCGGCCATCCGGAGCGGGCCCTGCCGCCGGTCGTGCACATCGCCGGCACGAACGGCAAGGGCAGCACGCTCGCCATGCTGGATGCCATGCTCACCGCCGCGGGGCTGCGCGTGCACCGCTACGTCTCCCCCCATCTGCTGCGCTTCAACGAGCGCATCCTCCTCCAGGGGCGTCCCATCGGCGAGGTGCTGCTCGCCGACGTGCTCGACGAATGCGAGCGGGCGAACGGCGGCCATCCGATCACCTTCTTCGAGATCACGACGGCGGCCGCCTTCCTCGCCTTCGCGAGCGTGCCGGCGGATATCGTCCTGCTCGAGACGGGTCTCGGCGGGCGGCTCGATGCCACCAATCTCGTCCCCCGGCCGCGGCTCACGCTGATCTCGCCCATCGCGCGCGATCACGAGGGCTTTCTCGGCCGCACCATCGCGCGCATCGCCGCCGAGAAGGCGGGCATTCTCAAGCCCGGGGTGGCGGCGATCCTGGCGCCGCAGCCGGCGGAGGCGCTGGCCGTCATCGAGGCGCGGGCGCGGCAGGTGGGGGCGCCGCTCGCCCGCGCCGGCCGGGACTACCTCGTCACCGCCGATTCGGACGCCATCGTCTACCGCGACCGCGGGGGAACGCTGCGGCTGCCCCGGCCCTCCCTTCCGGGCGTGCATCAGATCGACAATGCGGGCCTCGCCATCGCCGCCGCCCGGGCGCTCGCGGAATACCGCCTGGATGAGGCCGCCATCGCCGCCGGGCTGCGGCGCGTGCGCTGGCCGGCAAGACTCGAGCGCCTCGAGCGGGGTCGGCTCGTGGAGATTCTGCCCGAGGGCTTCGAGCTGTGGCTGGATGGCGGACACAATCCCGCAGCGGGCAGGGCGCTCGCCGACAGTCTGCCGGCGCTCGCGGCCGGCCGGCCGCTGCATCTCATCGTCGGCATGCTCGAGACCAAGGACCTCGAGGCCTTTCTCGCACCGCTCCTGCCGCAGGCTTCGAGCCTCGCCCTCGTCCCCGTGCCCGACGACCATCTCTCGCGCGATCCCGGGCGCGACGCCGCGGCGCTCAGGGCCTCGGGGCTCGCGGTGCGGGCCTTTCCCGACGTCGCGACGGCGCTCGCTTCGCTGCCGCGGCGGGAGGATCGCGGCCTCGTCCTCGTCTGCGGGTCGCTCTATCTCGCGGGCGCGGTCTTGCGTGCGAACGGCTGAGCGCCATCTTGCTGCGCGGAGCGCCATCCGGCGGCGGTTGGCGCCGCCCGTGGGCTTCGCTATAGCGACGCCGGGCGCGGGCGTGGTGGAACCGGTAGACACGCGGGATTTAGGTTCCCGTGGCGAGAGCCGTGCGAGTTCGAGTCTCGCCGCCCGCACCAGGGTATCCGGAGCATCGCGCCTCGTCGGGCGAAGGGGATCGAGAGCGAGCGATGGAAATCACCGAAGTTGCGGTTGACGGTCTGAGACGCGAATACCGCGTCGTCGTCGGCGCCGAGGAGATCGAGAAGGAGATCCAAAAGCGCCTCGAGGAGCTCCAGCGCAAGGTGCGGATCCCCGGCTTCCGCCCGGGTCACGTGCCGCAGAAGCTGCTCAGGCAGCGCTACGGCCAGGCGTTGCTCGGCGAGGTGGTGAAGAAGACCCTCGACGAGGGCTCGAAGCGCATCGTCGCCGAACACGAGCTTCGCCCGGCGCTGAACCCCAGGGTGGAGATCACCTCCTTCGAGGAAGGCAAGGACCTCGAGTTCCGCGTCGATCTCGAGGTGCTGCCCGAGGTGCCGGAAGTCGATCTGTCGGCGATCGAGCTCGTGCGTTACGAGGCCGAGGTCGAGGAGGACAAGATCGCGCGTTCGCTCCAGAACCTCGCCGAAGCCCGCCGCGAGTACCACCGCGTGGAGGAGGACCGCCCGGCGCGCGAGGGCGATCGGGTGGTGGTGGACGTCACCGCCCGTGCCGGCGAGGAGGTGATCGCAAACCTCTCCGGCGAGAATGTGGAGATCCCCCTCGGGGCGGGATCGGTGCCGGAGGTGTTCGAGCAGGCGCTGCTCGGCCGCAGGGCCGGTGAGACCTTCACCTTCACCTGGGAGGTGCCCGAGACGCACCCCGAGGAATCCATCCGCGGGCGGACCGTGCAGGTCGAGGGAACGGTGAAGGAGATCCGCGAGGCTCCGGAGGTCGCGATCGACGACGCGCTCGCCAAGGCCTATGGCTACGATGATCTCGAGGCGCTGCGCGAGGCGGTCCGTGCCCGCCTCGAGGACGACTACCGGCAGCGGGCGCGTGAGCGGATGAAGCGGCAGCTCCTCGACTGGCTCGCCGAAAACGTCCGCTTCGAGGTGCCCCGGGGCATGGTCGAGCTCGAATTCGAGAACATCTGGCGCCAGCTCCTCGAGGATATGGAGCGGAGGGGCCGGAGTTTTGATTCCCTCGGCACGAGCGAAGAGGAGCTGCGGGAGGAATACCGGGCGATCGCGGAGCGGCGGGTGCGCCTCGGGCTCATCCTTTCCGACATCGGCAACCGGAACCAGATTCACGTCGAGAGCGAGGAACTGCAGCAGGCGGTGTGGCGTGAAGCCATGCGCTATCGGGGGCGGGAGCGGGAGGTCATCGAGCATTTCCGCGCCCATCCCGAGGCGCTCGAGCCGATCCGCGCACACCTGTTCGAGGACAAGGTGGTCGACTTCATCTTCCAGCTCGCGAAGGTGCGCGCGGAGCAGGTGACGCCGGAGGAACTCTACCGCGCCGAAGAGGAGGAGGAGGAGCGGGAACAGGAAGAGAGCCCGCAGGCGGCCTCCGACGAAGCGGCTGCGCGGGCGCAATGACGGAGCGGGAACTTCGCATGACTGAGAGGATGGACACGCGCATGCAGCTCGTTCCCATGGTCGTCGAGCAGACGCCGCGGGGAGAGCGGGCCTACGACATCTACTCGCGCATGCTCAAGGAGAGGATCATCTTCCTCTCCGGTCCCATCGACGATCATGTCGCGAGCCTCGTCACGGCCCAGCTCCTGTTCCTCGAGGCGGAAAATCCGGACAAGGAGATCAGCCTCTACATCAACTCGCCGGGCGGGCTCGTGACCTCGGGCCTCGCGATCTATGACACCATGCAGTACATCCGGCCCGATGTCGTCACGATCTGCATCGGCCAGGCGGCGAGCATGGGCTCGCTTCTGCTCGCCGCCGGGGCCCCCGGCAAGCGCTATGCGCTGCCCCATGCGCGCATCATGACCCATCAGCCCTCGGGCGGCTTTCAGGGACAGGCGACGGACATCGAGATCCACGCCCGCGAGATCCTGAACCTGAAGCGACGTCTCAACGAGATCTATGTCCGTCACACCGGCCAGCCGCTCGAGCGCGTCGAGGCCAAGATGGAGCGCGACACCTTCATGAGCGCGTATGAGGCGAAGGAGTTCGGCATCATCGACGAGGTCATCGAGAAGCGGCCGGACAAGCCCCAGGAGCGGCTCTGAGGGCGGCGCCGGCCTCCGCTCCGCCCGGCCATCACCGCAAGGCGGCCATGCCCGAACAGCCCCGAACCCCGATTGCCGTCGCAAGCGCGACGCCGCGATCCTTCCAGGATCTCGTGCTGCGCCTCCAGCACTACTGGGCGGCGCGCGGCTGCGTCATCCTGCAGCCCTACGACATGGAAGTGGGGGCCGGCACCTTCCATCCCGCCACCACCCTGCGCGCGCTCGGGCCCGAACCCTGGAATGCGGCCTACGTCCAGCCCTCGCGCCGGCCCACGGACGGCCGCTACGGCGAGAACCCGAACCGGCTCCAGCACTATTATCAGTTCCAGGTCATCCTGAAGCCCTCGCCGCCGGACATCCAGGACCTCTATCTCGAGAGCCTCTACGCCCTCGGCATCGATCCCCTGCTGCACGACATCCGTTTCGTCGAGGACGACTGGGAGAGCCCGACCCTCGGGGCCTGGGGGCTTGGCTGGGAGGTCTGGTGCGACGGCATGGAGGTCTCGCAGTTCACCTACTTCCAGC
>CAZHHU010000054.1:5568-17149 GCA_964532215.1 uncultured Geminicoccaceae bacterium | reverse complement strand
GACGCATGCTGCGGTGCAGCAACTTGTAAAGGCGGGCTGCGGGTGCTAGATCAGCCTCGCCGCCGCTCGCGCGTCGGCCGAACGTGACTGATATTCACCCAACCGGAAGTCGCAGGCCTTGCCTCAGGACGAACAGCCCCGCGCCGTCGAGCTCGTCTCCCTCGAGGAGGAGATGAAGCGCTCGTACCTCGATTACGCGATGAGCGTGATCGTGAGCCGGGCGCTGCCCGACGTGCGCGACGGGCTCAAGCCCGTGCAGCGGCGCATCCTCTACGCCATGCGCGAGGGCGGCTACGATGTCGGCAGGCCGTACCGCAAGAGCGCGCGCATCGTCGGCGACGTCATGGGCAAGTACCATCCGCACGGGGATGCGGCGATCTATGATGCCATGGTGCGGATGGCCCAGTCCTTCACCATGCGGCTGCCGCTGATCGACGGGCAGGGCAATTTCGGTTCCATGGACGGCGATCCGCCCGCCGCCATGCGCTACACGGAAGCCCGCCTCGCGCCCGCTGCCGCGGCGCTGCTCGACGACATCGACAAGGACACGGTCGACTGGCGGCCGAACTACGACGAGAGCGCCATGGAGCCGGTGGTGCTGCCGGCCCAGTTCCCGAATCTGCTCACCAACGGCGCCGGCGGCATCGCCGTGGGGATGGCGACGAACATTCCGCCGCACAATCTCGGCGAGCTCATCGACGCCTGCATCGCTCTCGTCGACGACCCGGAGCTCGATCTCGCCGATCTCGCCGAGATCATCCCGGGGCCGGACTTTCCCACCGGTGGCGTGATCCTCGGCCGCACCGGCATTCTCCAGGCCTACGCGACGGGCCGGGGCAGCATCGTCATGCGCGGCCGCTGCACGATCGAGGAGATCCGCAAGGACCGCTTCGCGGTCGTCATCCACGAGATTCCCTATCTCGTCAACAAGGCCCGCCTCGTCGAGCGCATCGCCGAGGCGGCGCGCGCCAAGCGGATCGAGGGCATTCACGATCTCCGCGACGAGTCCGATCGCCACGGCGTGCGCATCGTCGTCGAGCTCAAGCGGGAGGCGGATCCCGAGGTCGTCCTCAACCGGCTCTACCGCTACACGCCGCTGCAGACCACCTTCGGCATCAACATGGTGGCCCTCGCGGGCGGCCGGCCGCAGCTCATGAATCTCAAGCAGATGCTCGCGGCCTTTCTCGAGTTCCGCGAGCAGGTGGTGCTGCGGCGCAGCGCCTTCGAACTCCGCAAGGCGCGCGAGCGGGCCCATCTTCTCGCCGGCCTCGCGGTCGCGGTCGCGAACATCGACGAGGTCATCGCCCTCATCCGCCGCGCGCCCGATCCGGCGGCGGCGAAGGCCGAGCTCATGGCCCGCGCCTGGCCGGCGGCGACGATCCTGCCCCTGCTGCGGCTCGTCGAGCCGGAGTTCGCGCAGGAGGGAGAGGCGGTCTATCGCCTGTCCCAACAGCAGGCGCAGGCGATCCTGGATCTGCGGCTGCAGCGCCTCACCGCGCTCGAGCGGGAGAAGATCCACGCCGAGCTCGAGGAGATCGGCCGCCGCATCGAGGAGCTTCTCGCCATCCTCCACTCGCGCAGGCGGCTGCTCGAGGTGCTCAAGGAGGAGCTGCGCGCCGTCAAGAAGCGCTTTGCGACGCCGCGCCTCACCGAGATCGACGAGGAGGGCGAAGCCGAGGCCGATCTCGAGGATCTCATCCAGCGCGAGGACATGGTCGTGACGGTCACCCACCGCGGCTACATCAAGCGGGTGCCGCTCTCGACCTATCGCGCCCAGCGGCGGGGCGGCAAGGGCCGCTCGGGCATGAGGACGCACCGCGACGACTTCGTCGCCAAGCTCTTCATCGCCAACACCCACACCCCGGTGCTGTTCTTCTCGAACCTCGGCCGGGTCTACAAGCTCAAGGTCCACCGCCTGCCGCTCGGCACGCCCCAGGCGCGCGGCAAGGCGATCGTGAATCTCTTCCCGGCGATGGCGGAGCAGGAGACGATCACCGCGGTGCTGCCGCTGCCCGAGGACGAATCGAGCTGGGCCGATCTCTCCGCGGTGTTCGCCACCGCGCGCGGCAAGGTGCGCCGCAACGACCTCTCGGACTTCGTCCGCGTTCCGGCATCGGGCAAGATCGCGATGGGGCTCGAGGAGGGCGATCGGGTGATCGGCGTCGCCGTGTGCGACGAGAGCCACGACGTGCTTCTCGCCTCCCGGCTCGGCAAGGCCATCCGCTTTCCGGCCGGTTCGCTGCGGGTGTTCCGCTCCCGCAGCTCCGAGGGCGTGCGCGGCATGGAGCTGCAGCCGGGCGATGAGGTGATCTCGATGTCGATCCTCGACCATGTCGAGGTGTCCCAGGAGGAGCGGGAGGAGTATCTGCGCATCCAGAGCGCGCAGCGGCGCGCCCAGGGGGAGAACGGCGAGCAGGTCGAGATTCCGCCCATGCGGCGGCTCACCGCGGAGCGCTTCGGCGAGCTCGAGCGGCTCGAGCAGTTCGTGCTCGCGATCACGCGCAACGGCTACGGCAAGCGCACCTCCGCCTATGAGTACCGGATCACGAACCGGGGCGGGCAGGGCATCATCAACATCGAGGTGACCGAGCGCAACGGCGAAGTGGCGGCAACCTTCCCGGTCGAGGACACGGATCACGTGATGCTCGTGACCGACAGCGGGAAGATGATCCGCATCGCCGTGCGCGAGGTGCGCATCGCGTCGCGCAAGACCCAGGGCGTGCGGCTCATCGACGTGGAGCCGGGCGAGCGGGTCGTCTCCGCGGCCCGTCTCAGCGAGGCCGAGCAGGACGCCTGAAGCCCCGGATCTGTTGGGGAGGAATGCCGTGCGGGAGCGGGTCGGTGTCTACCCCGGGACCTTCGATCCCATCCACAACGGTCATACCGACGTCATCCGCCGGGCGACCGCGCTCGTCGACCGGCTGCTGATCGCGGTCGCCGTCAACGCGGGCAAGGATCCGCTGTTTACGCTCGAGGAGCGCACGCGCATGGTGGCCGCCGATGTGGAGGGGCTCATGGCGGCCAACGCCGTCAACGGCGCCCATGTCGAGGTCCACCCCTTCGACACGCTGCTCGTGCGCTTCGCCCAGGAGCATGGCGCCGGCCTCATCGTCCGCGGTCTGCGCGCCGTCTCGGACTTCGAATACGAGTTCCAGATGGCGGCGAACAACAAACGCATCGCCCCGGGAATCGAGACCGTCTTCCTCATGGCCTCGGAGACGGTGCAGTTCATTTCCTCCCGTTTCGTGAAGGAGATCCACCTCCTGGGCGGCGACGTCTCGAGCTTCGTCTCCCCCTACGTCCTCGCCGAGCTCGACCGCAAGCGTGCCGCACGGCGCTGATGCGGCTCGAGGCCTTCGATTTCGAACTTCCCGGCGAGCTCATCGCCCAGCAGCCCGTTCATCCGCGCGACGAGGCGCGGCTTCTCCACGTCCCCCGGACGGGCCCGCTGCACGAGGCGAGGGTGCGCGATCTGCCGGCGCTGCTGCGGTCGGGTGATCTCCTCGTGGTCAACGACACCCGTGTCATCCCGGCGCGCTTTCACGCCCGCCGCGGTACGGCGCGCATCGAAATCACCCTCGTCCGCCCGCTCGACGAGGCACGCTGGTCGGCCCTCGCCCGGGGCGCGCGGCGCCTGCGTCCGGGGGACCGGCTCGAGCTCGCCCCGGAGCTGTGGGCCGAGGTCGAGGGGCGCCATGAAGGAACGGTGATCCTGCGCTTCGATCTTGGCGGCGAGGAGCTGCGCGCGGCGATCCGGCGGCACGGTGCAATGCCACTCCCACCATACATCCGGCGGCTGGAGCCCCGCCCCGCGGACCGCAGCGACTATCAGACCGTCTTCGCCCGCCGCGAGGGAGCGATTGCCGCTCCCACCGCGGGCCTCCATTTCACCGAGCGCCTGCTCGCCGCGCTCGAGCGGGCCGGCATCGGTCTCGCGCAGGTCACCCTTCACGTCGGCGTCGGCACCTTCCTTCCCATCCGCACCGCGGAGGTGACCCGTCACCGCATGGCGCCCGAGTGGTACGAGGTTCCCGAAGCCACCGCGCGCGCCGTCAGCCGCACGCGGGCGCGGGGCGGGCGCGTCGTCGCCGTCGGCACCACCGTGGTGCGCACCCTCGAGAGCGCGGCGGCGGACGGCGAGCTGCGCGCGGGGGCGGGGGAGACGGATCTCTACATCACGCCGGGCTACCGCTTCCGCGTGGTCGACCTGCTGTTCACGAACTTCCATCTCCCCCGGTCGACCCTGTTCGTGCTCGTCTGCGCCTTCGCCGGCTACCGGCGCATGCGGGAGGCCTATGCCTTCGCCATCGCCCGGCGCTTTCGCTTCTTCTCCTACGGCGATGCCTGCCTGCTCGAGCGCCAGGACGGCACGGACCTGCCGGAGGACCCGTGAACGGCATCCGCTTCGAGATCCTCGCCCGCGACGGCGCCGCCCGGCGGGGGCGGATCGTGACCGCCCACGGCAGCTTCGCGACTCCGGCCTTCATGCCGGTGGGCACGAGCGCGACCGTCAAGGCGCTGACGGTGGAGATGGTGCGCGCCACCGGCTCCGAGATCGTGCTCGCGAACACCTATCACCTCATGCTGCGGCCCGGATGCGAGCGCATCGCCCGGCTCGGCGGTCTTCACCGCTTCATGAACTGGCCGCATCCCATCCTCACCGATTCCGGCGGCTTCCAGATCATGTCCCTGGCCGGTCTCAGGCGCATCGAGGAACGGGGCGCGATCTTCCGCTCCCATCTCGACGGCACGCTGCACGAGCTCACCCCGGAACGCGCGGTCGAGCTGCAGGAGATGCTCGGTGCCGACATCACCATGCAGCTCGACGAATGTCTCAGGCTTCCCGCGCCGGTCGAAGAGATGCGGCGCGCGATGGAGCTCAGTCTGCGCTGGGCGGAGCGCTCGAAACGCGCCTTCCGGCCCCGTCCGGGCCATGCCATCTTCGGCATCGTCCAGGGCGGCACGGAGCCCGCGCTGCGTGCCCGTTCGGCCCGCGGGCTCGTGGACATCGGCTTCGACGGCTATGCCATCGGTGGGCTTGCGGTGGGCGAGCCGCGCGAGGTCATGCTGCGGGTACTCGAGGTGAGCTGTCCGCTGCTCCCCGACGATCGTCCCCGCTATCTCATGGGGGTCGGCAAGCCGCTCGACATTCTCGCCGCGGTCGCCCGTGGCATCGACATGTTCGACTGTGTGCTGCCGACGCGATCGGGACGCACCGGGCAGGCGTTTACCCGTTTCGGCACCGTCAACCTCAGAAATGCCCGCCACGCCGACGATCCCCGGCCCCTCGACGAGGCGAGCGACTGTCCCGCGGCGCGCGACTACTCCCGCGCCTATCTGCACCATCTCGTCAAGAACAACGAAATATTGGGATGTATACTTCTGACCTGGAACAACGTCTGGTTCTACCAGCGGATGATGCGGGATCTCCGCGCGGCCATCGCCGAAGGGCGCCTCGCCGCCTACCTCGAAGCCTTCGCCGAGGAGCAGCGCCAGGGCGACATTCCGCCTTGGCGGGGGCGGGTGTCCGGCCTTGCGGCCGCGCCCGCGCCGGGCCCGGACGACGTCCGGAGTGACGGGCCAACAGCTTGAAAAGACGGCATAATTCGCGCCCGGCCGGCGTTCTCGCGCTATGGTTTTGCCGCAACAGTCACCGGGCACGAAATGTTCTCTCGTAAAAACTTTCCCTTACAGGGGTTTGCGAACGCTCTCATTTATGATACCGGCGCCTCGACCCATATCCCATATCGAGCGATGGGAGTGTCTCGATGACGCTGGACGAACTCATCACCGCCGTCGCCAAGGAAACCGGCATGACCAAGGCGAGCGCATCCAAGGCCGTGCACGCCGTGGTGCACACCATCCAGAATGCGCTCTCCGGCGGGCAGCGGGTGGCCATCGCCGGATTCGGCGTGTTCGAGGTGGCCGAGCGCGCCGCGCGCAAGGGCCGCAACCCCCGCACCGGCGAGACGATCACCATTCCGGCGAGCAGGGCGGTGCGGTTCAAGCCGGGCAAGGGCCTGCGCGAGGCCGTGAACAAATAGGGGACCCGTAGCGGACGCCATCGCCGCGCCCCGGGCGGGCGCGGCCTGAGCGGGGATCGGGACCGTCACGGTCCCGATCGTCCTTTCCGCTTCAGCCTGCCTGCTCGGCGAGCAGTACCGCCGCCGTCCAGCTGAAGGCCCGGCCGCCGAGGCCGCGGCCATCTTGCGGGTGGAAGTATTCGCGAAAGCCGCTCCGCTGGATGAGCACGCGGGTGTCCGCCCGCAGCCGCCGCGCGAGGTCAGAGCGGCCGTATTCCTCGAGGCCCTGCGCGATCATGAAGTTGGTGATCGCCCACACCGGCCCGCGCCAGTAGCGATCGGGGTCGAATGCGGGATCGTCGGCTGCCACGCTGGAAAGACCAAAGCGGGTCGCGGCGAGCCACCTCTCGAGGCGGCGCGCGAGGAGATCGTCGCCGATGCCGGCCCAGAAGGCGAGAAAGGCGGCGTGGGTCGAGGCCGCGAGCCGCAGGCCGCGGCGCGCGTCCCGGGGGTGGTAGAAACCCGTCTCCGGATCGCGCAGACAGCGTTCCATCCCCTGCCGGCCGGTCGCCATCCACTCTTCGAGCGCCGCGACCATCTCCCGGGCGCCGAATTCCCGCGCAAGGGCGAGCAGGTCCCGATCGGCACGATGGAGGATCATGTTGACCCCCACATCCGCCACCAGGAAGGGGCTCTGCCGGACCACCTCCCGGGCCCGCCAGCCGCAGTCGCGGAAGACCCGCAGAAGGGCGAGATAGCGGTCGTATTCCAGCCGGGTCGGGCGCTGCTCCGGGGGCACGTGTTCGAGGTCCCGCCGCTCATAGGGCTCGAGGTCCTCGACGGGTACCGCCGCAAGCGGGGCGTCGAACGCCGGGCTGTTGTCCATCCCGCTCTCCCAGGGATGAACGATGTGGACCACGCCCAGGCGCTCGGGGTCGCGCAGCCGGTGGAACCAGCGATGCCAGGCGAACAGCTTCGGCAGCAGCCGCTTTACCGCGGCCTCGGCGAGGGTGCGATCCCTCGCCCGCTCGAAGATCCACCGCACGCAGCTCGCGGCCACGGGCGGCTGGGTGATGCCCGAGGTCGGAGGCTCGCGCTCCGTCCGCCAGACCTCGGGGCCCGGAAAATAGCGGCCGGCGCGCCCGTGGAAGACGATGTGGGGCACCATGCCGTCGGGCCACTGGGCGGCGAACAGCGTCTCGAGTTCCCGCCAGGCGCGGGATTCGTCGCAGGCGGCCCAGCCGAGCGCGATGAAGGCGCTGTCCCAGTTCCACTGGAAGGGATAGAGATCTGCGCTCGGCAGCGTATAGCCGCCGCGGTCGTTGCCGCGCAGCACCGCCTCGGCGGCACGCAAGAGCTGCGGAGAGGGCGCGGGCGTCATCCGGCGAGTGCCTGTTCGCTCTCCGGGTCGAACCAGCGGATGCGGTCGGGCCGGGGTGCGAGGCGCAGCCGCTCGCCGGGGCGGAAGCTGCGGTCGCTCGGAGCGGAGAAGCGCAGCTGGCTGCCATCGAGGCGCAGGGTGAGGAGCTGGTGTGAGCCGAGCGGCTCCACCACGAGCACCGTTCCCGCGAGGGCCGGCCGGTCATCGCCCACGAGCTCGAGGTCCTCCGGGCGGATGCCGAGGAGGAGGCGTGCGCGCCCGCCACCGGGGGCCTCGAGCCGGAGGCCGCCGATGCGGTACCAGCTCCCCTCTTCGTGCACCGCCTCGAGGAAGTTCATCGGCGGGCTTCCGATGAAGCCGCCGCAGAACACGGTCGCCGGGTTGCGGTAGATTTCCGTCGGCGTGTCGTATTGAACGATCCGCCCCTCATGCATGATGGCGATGCGGTCGGCGAGGCCCATGGCCTCCACCTGATCGTGGGTGACGTAGATCGTCGTCGTCCGGCTCTCCTGCAGCAGGTTCTTGAGCTCCGCCCGCATCTCGAGGCGCAGCAGCGCATCGAGGTTGGAGAGCGGCTCGTCCATGAGCAGGACTTCGGGGCGGATGGCGAGCGCCCGCGCCACGGCCACGCGCTGGCGCTGGCCGCCCGAGAGCTGGCCCGTGTACTTGTCGAGCTGGCTTTCGATGTGCACGAGCGACGCCGCCCAGGTGACCGTGCGCTTCACCTCGGGCTCGGCAAGCCGCTTCTGCATGCGCAGCCCGAAGGCGATGTTGTCGAACACCGTCATGTGGGGAAACACGGCGTAGTTCTGGAACACCATGGCGATGCCGCGGCTCCGCGGCGGGAGATCGTCGACGCGCCGCTCGCCGATCCAGACCTCCCCCGAGGTCTGCCGCTCGAGACCGGCGATGATGCGCAGCAGCGTGGTCTTGCCGCATCCGGAGGGGCCGAGCAGGACGGTGAACTCGCGGTCGCGCACCTCGAGCGACACCGACTTCAGGGCCTCGAAGCTGCCGAACAGCTTACGGATCTCCTTGCAGATGATGGCGGCCATCGATGCGTCCGGATCAGCGGTTGGCGATTCCCCACATGGAGAACAGGTAGCGGCGCACGGCGAAGATGAAGACGAGCGCCGGCACGATGAGAAAGAGCCCGCCCGCGAAGCGGAAGTGGAGCGGGGATTCGTTGAGGCTCACGAGCAGGAAGGCGGTGAGCGTGCGCTCGCGCAGGGTGAGCACGGAGGCCGCGAACACCTCGTTCCAGGAGATGACGAAGGCGAAGATCATGGTCGCCGCGATGCCGGGGCGGGCGAGCGGCCAGACGATCTTGCGGAACGCCTGCAGGCGCGTGCAGCCCAGGGTCCAGGCCGCCTCCTCGAGCTCGCGCGGGATGCCCATGAACAGGCTCGCGCTCACGAGGATGGCGAAGGGCAGGGCGAGGGCGGTGTGGATGAGGGCGACCGCGAACACCGTGTCGTAGATGCCGAACTGGATGAAACGGACGGTGAGCGGCAGGGCGAGGATCGCGATCGGAAAGGCGCGGGTGAGCAGCACCGCGAGGCGGAAGCCGTCCTTGCCCGGAAAGGCGAAGCGGGCGAGGGCGTAGCCCGCCGGAGCGCCGAGGAGGATCGAGAGCGTCATCGTGAGCACGGCGACGATGACGGAGTTCAGGATCGCCCGCCAGACGCCGCGCACGCCGAAGAAGAAGGCCAGGGTCTCGAAGGAGACGGTCTCGGGCAGGAGCGACTTGGGCCAGGCGTTGATGGTCTCGGGCCCACCGAGCGCGTTGATCGCGAGGAGATAGATGGGAAGCAGCACCCACAGGCTCGCGAGCACCGCGAGTACGGTCACGAGCAGCCGCCCGGCCCTCACAGCAGCGTCTCCTCGCGCACGCGCAGCACCCGCAGATAACCCCAGGTGGCGAGCATCGACACCGCGAGGATGAGCACGGCATAGGCCGAGGCGATGCCGGGGTCCTGATAGTCGTACTGCCAGGCGAAGGCCTCGCCGGCGAGCACGGGCATGTCGCGCCCGCCGAGGGCGATCACCACCGCGAACACCTCGAAGGCGAGAATGGTGCGCAGGATGAGCGCGGTCTGAATGCTGGCGCGCAGGCAGGGAAGCGTGACCTTGAGGAAGCGCTGCCAGGGACCGGCGCCGAAGATCTCCGCCGCCTCGTAGTACTCCCTGGGGATGAGCTGCATGCCGGCGACGAGAATCACGAGCACGATCGCCGTCGCCCGCCAGAGCTCGGCCACCACGACCGAAAGGAAGAGGGCGAGCGGCGTCTCGTAGGACAGCCAGAGGGTGGGACCGTCGACGATGCCGAGGGCGTGCAGGATGGAGTTGATGTATCCCCGCTCGCTCAGGATCGCGAGCCACAGGATGCCGGCGGCGAGGTCGGAGATCCCGAGGGGAATGGTCCAGATGTAGAGATAGCCGTCCCTTCCGCGCTGGATGTTCGCGAGCAGCACCGCGAGGCCGAGGGCGAGGGCGAGCTGCAGCGGTACCACGACCGCCACGAGCAGCAGGGTGTTGCGGACCGCCGGCGCGAAATTGAGGTCGTCCATCATCTCGCGGAAATTTGCGAGCGACGGACGTCCGCCGGCATCGGTGAAGGCGATGGTGAACGCCTCCGCGAGCGGCCAGAAGAAGATCGCCGCGAGGAAGAGGACGCTCGGAGCGAGCAACAGATAGGCGAGCGCCTTCTCGCTGCGCACCGGATGCTCCCGCCTGCGGGGGAGGCTTCCGCCTCCCCCTTCAGCCTGCGGTCATTCCACCGGACAGGGACCCTCGGAGGGTGCGTCGGGCGCCCAGCAGGGTGCGCCCGTCTCGCGCATGATCGCGGCGAGCTTCTCGGCCTGCCGCGCGAGCGCCTCCTCGATGTCCTCGCCGCGGATCACGATGCGCTGGAAGGTGTCGCGGTAGACCTTGTTGAAGGCGCCGCCCTTGGCGCCGAGCCCCACCGGCAGCAGCGACGGCAGGGCATCGGTGGCGCCGGCCTGGGCGTCGATGGCCGCGGCGGCGAGGCGCACGCCGGCGGGAAGCTCCTCCCCGAGCTCGACCGCGACCACCGGATAGAAGCCGACCTCCCGCAGCGTGATCACCTGGGTCGCGGGCCTGGTGAGATGATCGATGAGGCGCACCGACGCCTCCCGATCGGGGGTGCCCTTCGGGATGGCGAGTCCGGCGACGACCGGCATGAAGCCGCGGCCCCTGGGGCCGGCGGGTGCCGCGAAGGCGACGAACTCATCCGGCTTCTCCTTGAGGGCGTTCATGAGCCGCGCGGTGTGATCGAAGGCGATCCACACCTCGCCCGCGAGCAGCGGCTCCTGCATGAAGTCGTAGGAGGTCGAGCGCGGATTCACATACTGCCAGAGGTCGCGGAATTCGGCCCACATGGCCGCGGCCGCGTCGCTCCGGAAGGTGCGGACGACGCCGCCTGTGAAGCTCGGATAGAGATAGCCCTGCAGGAAGCGATGCATGAGCCCCTTGGGCCCGGCCGGAAAGCCGAGCTTGCGCTCGCCGGTGGCCTCGGTGATCGCCTTCGCCCAGGCCTTGAGCTGGTCGTAGGTGAGACGGTTGAGATCGGCGCCCGCGGGGAGGTAGTCGAGCGCCTTGCGGCTGGCGGCCATGATGTAGGTCGCCTGCATCCAGGGAATGTAGACCTGATGGTCGGTCCCGAGCTTGCCGAGCTTGACGAAGGTCGCGATGAAGTCGCGGTCCGCCTCCAGCTTGGCGAGCACGTCGTCGAGGCTGTCGAGATGCTCGAGCACCGGCGGGAAGTCGCCGTGCAGCCCGCCGAGAACGCCCACGGTCACCTCGCCGGTCTCGCCTTCGGCCTTGATCCGGTTGATGAAGGGACCGCCGTCCTCGGGAACGAACTCCACTTCCTCCGGGAAGTCCCGGAGAATGACCTCCCGCATCTTCTGCGCCTCTTCGATCGGCCGCAGCTGCGTCGACATGAAGAGAATGTCCCCGCGGGCCGTGCCGATCCCGGCGACGAGCGCGACCACCGCGGCCGCCGCCTGCGCGCGCCACCACCTCCCTGTCATCAGCCGTCCTCCCGATGGTCTCGCCGGACGTCACCCATCCGGCCCGTTGGTATCATCCAAAGCGCTTTGGATGGCGTCACCATCTGGCCCTGAACGGAAAGCGCTGTCAAGCGCGGCGACCT
>CAZHHU010000054.1:4181-5468 GCA_964532215.1 uncultured Geminicoccaceae bacterium | reverse complement strand
GCGGGGTCAGACGTAGACGATGCGCGGCGGCCTGCGCGCCTCGGCGCCGAGCTGCACCTCGATGCGGTCGCGCACGCTGCGGGCCAGCTGGAGATAGGCCTGGGCCTGGGGGCTGTCCGGATCGGCGATGACGATCGGCCGGCCGGCGTCCGAGGTCTCGCGGATGCGGGGATCCAGGGGGATCTCGGCGAGGAAGTCGACGCCGTAGCGCTCCGCGCACTGACGCGCGCCGCCGTAGGCGAAGATCTCGCTGCGCCCGCCGCAGTGCGGGCAGACGAAATAGCTCATGTTCTCGACGATGCCGAAGATCGGCACGTCCACCTTGCGGAACATGTTGATCGCCTTGCGCGCGTCGAGAAGCGCGATGTCCTGGGGCGTGGACACGATCACCGCACCGGTGAGCGGCACCCGCTGGGCCATGGTGAGCTGGGCGTCGCCGGTTCCCGGCGGGAGATCCACGACCAGGACATCGAGCTCTCCCCAGTCGACGTCGCCGAGCATCTGCTGAAGGGCGCTCTGCACCATGGGCCCGCGCCAGATCATGGGCGCGTCCTCCTCGACGAGAAAGCCGATCGACATGCACTTGACGCCGAAGGCGGAGATGGGTCGCAGCCTGCGACCGTCGGGGGAGCTCGGCCGGCCGGTGGCGCCGGTCATGCGGGGCACCGAGGGACCGTAGATGTCGGCATCGAGCAGACCGACCCGAAGTCCGAGAGCGGCGAGCCCGCAGGCGAGGTTCACCGCGGTCGTGGACTTGCCGACGCCTCCCTTGCCCGAGGCGACGGCGACGATGGCGCGCACGCCCGGCACCGCCGGCTGCGCCTCGGGCCGGCGGCCTGCGGGGCGGGCGGTGAATTCGGGCGAGCGGGGTGCGGTGGCGCCTTGCGGACGCTTTTCCGCCGTGAGCACGACCGTGCAGGAGGTCACCCCGGGAAGGCCGCGCACGGCCTCTTCGCAGGCCCGGCGCACGGGCTCCATGAGCTCGGCCTCGGCGGGATCGATCTCCAGCGCGAAGCCCACGTTGCTGCCGCGGATCGCGATGCCCGAGACGATGCCGAGTTCGACCACGCTCCGTCCCGAACGGGGATGACGGATCTCGGCGAGACGCTGGAGAATATCCTCCCTTGCCACCGTGCCCATGGTTGATCCCCCACTGCCCGCGGACGATATAGTCCGCGAGCCCGACAGCGGCGAGGTTCGCGCCCATCGGGAATCTGCCCGGTCGAGAGACGAAAGGCGATTCATGCCCTGGAACACGCAAGGAGGCCCCTGGCAGCAGGGGGGCGG
>CAZHHU010000054.1:2310-4081 GCA_964532215.1 uncultured Geminicoccaceae bacterium | reverse complement strand
GTCGTCCTGGGCATCGTCCTGCTCTGGCTCGCCTCCGGGTTCTACCGCGTGCAGCCGGACGAGCAGGGCGTGGTGCTGCGCTTCGGACGCCTCGACCGGGTCACCGGACCCGGCCTCCACTATCACCTTCCGGCCCCGATCGAGACCGTGCTGAGGCCCAAGGTCACCCGGGTCAACCGCATCGAGATCGGTTTCCGTTCGGTCGCAGGGGGCGCGCGCGAGCTGCCCGAGGAAGCGCTGATGCTCACGGGCGACGAGAACATCATCGACATCAACTTCGTCGTCCTGTGGAAGATCGGCAATGCCGCCGACTTTCTCTTCAACATCCGCGATCCCGAGCGCACCCTCAAGATCGTCGCCGAGAGCGTGATGCGCGAGATCATCGGCCGCACACCCATCGTCGAAGCGACGACCGAGGGACGGCGGCGCATCGAGCAGGCGGCCCGCGAGGCCCTTCAGCAGCTCATGAACGAATATGGAGCGGGCATTCTCATCGACGCCGTCCAGCTCCAGAAGGCCGACCCGCCGAGTCAGGTCATCGACGCCTTCAAGGACGTGCAGGCGGCCCAGGCGGACCGCGAGCGCCTGCAGAACGAAGCGCAGGCTTACGCCAACAAGGTCATTCCCGAGGCACGGGGCGCCGCCGAACGCGTCCTTCAGGAAGCCGAGGCCTACAAACAGGAGGTGGTGGCCCGCGCCACCGGTGAGGCGGCGCGTTTCAAGGCCGTACTCGAACAGTACCGCAAGTCCCGCGACGTGACCCTGCAGCGCATCTACCTCGAGACCATGGAGCGGATCCTGCGCGGCAAGAACAAGGTCATCATCGACGGCCGCGATGGCACCTCGGGCGTCGTTCCCTATCTGCCGCTGCCGGAGCTGCAGCGGCGCACGGAACAGCGCCGCGGCAGCGGGGGAGGGCAGTGATGAAGGGGCGTGCCGCCCTCCTCGCGCTCGGCGCGATCGCCGTCCTCGCGCTGTTCCTGGTCGCGGACGCGCTGTTCACCGTTCATCAGACGAAGCAGGCGCTGGTGCTGCAGTTCGGCAATCCGGTCCGCGTCGTGCGGGAGCCGGGCCTCAACCTGAAGCTGCCGATCATCCAGCAGGTCGAGTATTTCGAGCGACGCGTGCTCGGTTTCGACGCCGCGCCGGTGGAACTGATCCTCGGCGATCAGCGCCGCCTCGTGGTCGACGCCTTCGCGCGCTACCGGATCACCGACGCCCTCCGCTTCCGGCAGACGGCCGGGACCGAGGAAGCCTTCCTCGGCCGGCTCTCGCCGATCGTCATTTCGGCGCTCAGAAACGTCCTCGGCGAGACCTCGCTGTTCGAGCTGCTTTCCGCCGACCGGCGGGCGCTCATGGAGCGCATCCGCGAGCAGACCAACGCGAAGCTCCAGCCGTTCGGGGTCGAGGTGGTGGATGTGCGCATCAAGCGCGCCGATCTGCCGCCCGAGAACATGGACGCCGTGTTCCGGCGCATGCGTTCGGAGCGGCTGCGCGAGGCCAACGAGCTGCGTGCCCAGGGGGCCGAGATCGCCCAGCGGATCCGCGCCCGCGCGGATCGCGAGCGCACCGTGCTTCTGGCCGAGGCGAAGCGCGATGCGGAAATCCTGCGCGGTCAGGGCGACGCCGAGGCGATCCAGATCTTCGCCGAGGCGGCGGGCCAGGACCCGGAGTTCTACGCCTTCTACCGCTCGATGCAGGCCTATCTCGAGGCGCTCACGGACGACACGACGAGCTACGTGCTCTCGCCGGCGAGCGAGTTCTTCCGCTT
>CAZHHU010000054.1:0-2210 GCA_964532215.1 uncultured Geminicoccaceae bacterium | reverse complement strand
CCCGCGGTGGTGAACATCTCCACCACCAAGGAGGTCGCGGGGGCGCCGGAATTTCCGCGCTTCCCCCCCGGCTCCCCGTTCGAGGAGTTCTTCAAGGAGTTCTTCGACCGCGAGCGGCAGCAGCGGCCGCGGCGCAGCTTCTCGCTCGGCTCCGGCTTCATCATCGATCCCGCCGGCTATGTCGTGACCAACAACCACGTGATCGCCGAGGCCGACGAGATCACGGTCATCATGCACGACGAGACGGAGTATCGCGCCAAGCTCGTCGGCCGCGACCCCAAGACCGATCTCGCGCTGCTCAAGATCGAGCGCGATGAGCCCTTTCCCTATGTCGAATGGGCGGACAGCGACCGGGTGCGGGTCGGCGACTGGGTGATCGCCATCGGCAATCCCTTCGGCCTCGGCTCCTCGGTCACCGTGGGGGTGGTGTCGGCCCGCGGCCGCGACATCCGTGCCGGGCCCTACGACGACTTCTTCCAGGTCGATGCCGCCATCAACCGCGGCAATTCGGGGGGACCGAGTTTCAATCTCGAAGGCCGCGTGTTCGGCGTCAACACGGCGATCTTCTCGCCTTCCGGCGGCAATGTCGGCATCGGCTTCGCAATCCCCTCCAACCTCGCGCGGCCGGTGATCGAGAGTCTCATGCGCCAGGGCCGGGTGGTGCGCGCCTGGCTGGGCGTGCGCATCCAGACGGTGACGGACGAGATCGCCGAGAGCCTCGGGCTCGAGCAGAGCACGGGCGCCCTCGTGGCGAGCGTCGTTCCCGACGGTCCCGCGGCGCGGGCCGGCATCGAGGCCGGGGATGTAATCCTGGAGTTCAACGGGCGCCCGATCCGCAAGATGCGGGAACTTCCGCGAACCGTCGCGGAAACGCCGGTCGGCGAGGAGGTTGAGGTCGCCGTCTGGCGGCGCGGCGAACGTCGCGTGCTGCGCGTGACCCTCGGCGAGCTTCCGAGCGAGGAGGAACTCGCCCGGGCCGGCACCGCCGGGGAGCCGGCACCGACGGCGATCGCCGAGATCCCCGAGCTCGGACTGAAGATCGCCAGCATCGATGAAAGTCTCCGGGAACGTTTCCAGCTCGGCGACGGAGCCAGCGGCGTCGTGGTGGTCGAGGTCGTGGAAGGCAGCCCCGCCGCAGAGGAGGGGCTCGCGCCCGGAGATCTCCTCATGGAAGTCAATCAGGAACCGGTGGGCTCGCCTCCGGAGGTGCTCGCCCACGTCAACCAGGCCAAGCAGGAAGGCAAGCGCTCGGTACTCCTGCTCGTCGACCGGCAGGGTGATCTGCGCTTCGTCGCCCTGCGCTTTGCGGGGTGATCCGCGGGCGGGCAAGCGCCCACGGGCGGCTCCGCTTGAGGCTGGCGGGGGGGCGACCTATAGAGGGGCTGGGCCCGTAGCTCAGCGGTTAGAGCCGACCGCTCATAACGGTCTGGTCGCAGGTTCGAATCCTGCCGGGCCCACCAGAGCGGCGACTTCCCCCGGCGAGGGCCGAATCACAGCGTCTCCGTCGAGGGCATGCCCTGTTCGTCGCCCCGCTCGGGAGCCGTGGTGCCGTCTCCGGATTCCGCGCCCGAGGCGGGGACGGGAACGGGAAGCGGCTGCTGGCCACTCTCCGAAGCTTCGGGATCGCCCTGTGCGGGCGTGAGCACCGGATCGGGCGGGTTCTCGCCGGGAGACTCCTCGAATACGCTCGCGCTCACCGCCTCCATGACGTCCACGAGCTGGGGGCTGTCGGAGGGCGCCATGAGCGCGAAGACCACGGGTCCCTTGCGCCACTGCAGCGACACATAGTCCCGGGGTACGAGACCGAACACGCGTTCCTGCTCGCTCACGAGCAGCCCCACGAAGATGTAGATCTTCTTGCCCTGCTCGTCGGCGTAGAGAAGGCGGATCGCCGGCGTCCGGCTGCGCTTGACGATCACGCCGCCGACGAAGCGGAGCCCCAGCTCCTCGAGCTCGGGACGTCGCAGTCGCTGGCCGGAGAGATGCCGATCGAGCCAGACCACGGAGTCCACCTCGGCCGGCGGCGTGTCCTGTGGCTCCGGCGCGAAGGCCGGATCGAAGACGATCTCGCTCTCCGCGAGCGTCATGCGCTGCGAAGGCGTCCCCGTGCCGAAGCTGCCCATCCACTGCCAGCCCGCTCCCGCGGCGAGCAGGACAAGCGCCAGGGAAGCGGCAGCCAGCCGACGGGTGCGCCGCGCCCGCGCCAGACG
>CAZHHU010000053.1:0-17692 GCA_964532215.1 uncultured Geminicoccaceae bacterium | reverse complement strand
TTTTGTCTGGTGGGCGCTGGTGGGATCGAACCACCGACCCCCGCCGTGTGAAGACGGTGCTCTACCGCTGAGCTAAGCGCCCGCACAGGCCTAGTTAGGCAAGCCGGCGCGGGCTGGCAAGGGCGCGGTGGCGCTCAGCCGCCTTCGCCCTCTTCCTCGCCGCCCGCCTGGGCGAGGGCCCGGGCCAGATTGCAGATCGCTTCCTGATACTTGCGGTTGGGAAGGGCGACGAAATTGCGCGCGAGCTCGAGCAGCATCCGCTGCTGGGCCGTGGGCCGGAACTGCTGCTCGCTCTCCATGCCCTCGAAGAAATAGCCGACGTCCACGCCCAGCGCGCGGGCGATGGTGTAGAGGCGGCCGGCCGCCACGCGGTTGATGCCCTTCTCGTACTTGTGCGCCTGCTGGTAGGTGACGCCGATGAGCTCCGCCATCTCCTGCTGCGTGAGGCCGAGCATGATCCGGCGCTCGCGCATCCGCGCACCGACATAGCGATCGATGTCCTGGGCGCGCGGGCGGGCGGGTCTCTCGCTCGTCCTGGGCTTCGCTGCTGCCATCTCGAACCTCTTGCGCTGGCCGTCTCGAGACTGTCCTGCCGGCGCCGGGCCACCGCAGCGGGATGCCCGCAACCCCCTGCATCGCGACCCCTGGCGTTCCCGCAATACGTTCTCGCTCTTAACTAGAACCGCGGCACCTTTATACAATTCAACCTTCACACGGCAAACCGGAGAAACCACAAACCCTTCCGTGACCGTATCCGGGTGCGTAACGCCGGCCGTTTGCGTATCCCGGGATGCATGCTTGCCAGCAACCCGGCGCAGCGTCAGGATCCAGCCGGATCCCGTGCCCCGAGCGGTCATGATCGCTGCGATCGTTGGCGAATGGGCGGCGCTCGCCCTGCGCTGGCTCCACGTCCTCGCCGCCATGAGCTGGTTCGGCGCCTCCTTCTTCCTCCTCGCCCTCGACATGCGCATGCGCCGTGCAGGCGCCGAGGCGGGCGAGACGGCCGCCTGGATCGCGCTGCCCGGGGGGCTCTTGCGCGCCGAGCCCACATCCCGCCCGCCGGCTGCCGGCGCACCGCTGGCGCTGCAGCGGGTCGTCTACGCCGCCTGGATCTCCGGCTTCCTGCTGCTCATCCTGCTCTATTACGCGCGCGCCGAGCTCCGCCTCGTCGACCCCAGGCTGCTCGCGCTCGCGCCGGCACAGGGCGTGCTCCTCAGCCTCGCCTCGCTCGTCCTCGGCTACGGCGCCTATGAGCTCCTCTGCCGCTCTCCGCTCGCCCGCGACGGACGGCTCATGGCCGCGGCCGGCGCCCTGCTCGCGGTGCTCGCCGCCTGGGCCTACGCCCGGCTGTTCGCCGGCCGCGCGGCGATGCTCCACATCGGCATCCTTCTCGGCACCTGCATGGCGGCCAATGTCGGCCACGTCATCGCACCCGCCCAGCGGGCCGCGCTCCGGGCGCTCGAAGGCGGTCCTGCCCCCGATCCGGAGCGCATCCGAAGAGCGCGCGAGCGTGTGCGTCACAACGCCTATCTCGCTCTTCCGGTGACCTTCACGATGATCGCCGGGCATGCGCCGCTGAGCTTCGAAAACCGCACGCTGCCGCTCGTCTTCGCTCTCGCGCTCGGAGCCGGCTTCGCCCTCCGCCACTTCCTCGATCGTCATCACCTCGGGGCGCGACGCCCCTGGTGGAGCCTGCTCGCGGCCGCAGCCGCGCTCGCGCTCGCCGTCCTCATCAGCCTGCCACCGCGGGCGGCCGCAGACCACGGGCCGGCGCCGGATGCTTCGCGGGTCAGGGAGATCGTCGCCGATCGCTGTCTCGTCTGCCACGCAGGCCGGCCGAGCTGGTACGGCCTTGCCGGGCCGGCCGGAGGCGTGCGCCTCGATTCCCCGCGGGAGCTCCGCCGCCATCGCCGGGAAATCGGCTTGCAGACCTATCTGAGCCGTGCCATGCCGCCGGGTAATGTTACGGGAATGAGCGAAGAGGAGCGCGCCCTCATCGCCCGCTGGGCGTTCCGGCCGGGCGGGGATGAATGAGGCGTCGGGGGGAGGACGGGACGATGACCGGGCAGGCAGACGCGCGACAGCCGCTGGCGCCGAACGATCTCGAGCCCTTCTGGCTGCCGTTCACGCCCAACCGGCAGTTCAAGCGCGAGCCCCGGCTCGTGGTCGCCGCCGAGGGCCTCCATTACCTCACCGCCGACGGCCGACGCATCCTCGACACCCTCTCGGGGCTGTGGTGCTGCAATCTCGGCCACGCCCATCCGAGAATCGTCGAGGCCATACGGCAGCAGGCGGCAGAGCTCGACTACGCGCCCTCCTTCCAGTTCTCCCACCCCGCGGCCTTCACGCTCGCAGCCCGCCTGCGCGCGCTCTTTCCCGGCGATCTCGACTATGCCTTCTTCACCAATTCCGGCTCGGAATCGGTGGACACGGCGCTCAAGATCGCCCTCGCCTATCACCATGCCCGCGGCGAGGGGCAGCGGCTGCGTCTCATCGGACGCGAGCGCGGCTATCACGGCACCGGCTTCGGCGGCACCACCGTCGGCGGCATCGCCAACAACCGCCGCAGTTTCGGGCCGCTCCTCGCGGGCGCGGACCATCTCCCCCACACCCTCGATCTCGCCCGCAACGCCTTCTCCCGCGGTCAGCCGCGCCACGGCGCCGAGCTCGCCGATCGGCTCGAGGCGATCCTCGCGCTTCACGATCCCGCCACCGTCGCCGCGGTGATCGTCGAGCCGGTGGCGGGTTCCATCGGCGTCTATCCGCCGCCCCTGGGCTATCTCGAGCGGCTTCGGGAGATCACCGCGCGCCACGGCATCCTCCTCATCTTCGACGAGGTCATCACCGCCTTCGGGCGTCTCGGCAGCGGATCCGCGGCCGAATATTTCCGCGTGCTCCCCGACATCGTCACCCTCGCCAAGGGGCTCACGGCGGGAAGCGTGCCCATGGGCGGCGTGGTCGTGCGCCGGCACGTCTATGAAGCGATCGTGCGCGACAACCCCGCGCCCGACTGGGGAATCGAGCTCTTCCACGGCTACACCTACTCCGCCCATCCGCTCGCGGTCGCGGCCGCCTCTGCGGCGCTCGACGTCTATGCGGAGCAAGGGCTGTTCGCGCGGGCGGCGGCGCTCGCGCCCCGCTTCGAGGAAGCGCTCCACGGGCTCCGCGGCCGGCCGCATGTCGTCGACATCCGCAATCTCGGCCTCATGGGCGCGATCGAGCTCGCGCCCCGCGAGGGGGCTCCGGGTGCGCGGGGCTTCGAGGCCATGAAGCGGGCGTTCTTCGAATACGACATGATGATCCGCATCACCGGCGACACCATCGCGCTCGCGCCGCCGCTGATTGCCGGTGAGGACGACATCGCCGAGATCGTGGACCGCCTCGGGCGGCTTCTCGACGCCCTGCCGTGAGTCCGCGCCCGCGAAGGGAACGGCCGGCGGCACGGCCGCTCTCGCACTTCGCGCTGCTCGGCGCCATCGTCGCCATGTGGGGGAGCTCGCCGGTGCTGACCAGGATCGCGGTGGCGGGATGGACTCCCCTCTGGGTCGTGGCCGGCCGGCTTTCCCTCGCCGCCTTCCTGCTCGTGATCGCGCTCCGCGCCCTGCGCCTGCCCTGGCCCCGGGGCGGAGCGTCCTGGGGCTTCTTCCTTCTCGCCGCGCTTGTGGGCAACGTCACCCCCTTTCTCCTCATCACCTGGGGGCAGACGCGGGTGCCGGCGGGTGCGACCGCGATCCTGCTCGGCATCACCCCGCTCGCGACCCTCCTCCTCGCCCGCCTGTTCCTCGCCGACGAGCGCTTCGATCTCCGTCGCACGGTCGGCTTCCTGTGCGGCTTCGCAGGCATCCTTCTGCTCGTGGGACCGGATGCCGTGGCCGAGCTTCTGGGCGCGGAGACGGCGCTCGCGGCCGAGCTCGCAATTCTCGCGGGCGGGCTGTGCTATGCCAGCGGCACCATCATCGCCCGCCTGCGCCCGGCCGAAGTGGAGGATGCCACCGCGGCCGCTGCGGGGACGATCCTCGTCGCCGCCCTCATGTCCCTGGCGCTGGCGCTCGCGGCCGAGCCGCCGCCGGCTCCGGCGCCGCAGGGATCCACCTTCGCCGTGCTCGCGCTCGGCGTGCTCGGCACCGCCCTGCCCACGGTGTGCTTCTTCCGGCTCGTGAGCCTCGCCGGTGCGGCCTTCACCTCGCTGATCAACTATCTGATTCCGATCTGGGGCGTGCTGCTTGCCACGGTGACCCTCGCCGAACCGCTCGAGTGGCGGATGCTCGCCGCACTCGCGCTCGTGCTCGGCGGCATCCTCCTCGGCGAACGCCGCAGCGGCTGAGCATGGCACCCTCTCAGCCGAGATCGCCGAGACGGGCCGCGATCGCCTCCCTTGCGGGCTGCGCCTCCTGGGCCCCGACCGCGGTACAGGTGAGGCCGGCGGCCACGCTCGCCCAGCGCAGCGCCTCGCCGAGGTCGCGACCCTCGTCGAGCATGGCGGCGAGCACGCCGACGAAGGCATCGCCCGCACCCGTGGTATCCACCGCATCGACGAGGAGGGAGGGAACCCTGAGGCGTCCTTGCGGGGTGACGGCGAGCGCCCCGGCTGCGCCCAGGGTCACGACGACGGTGGTGCCGTGACGGGCCGCGAGCGCGGCGGCGACGCGCTCCGGATCACCCGCTCCCGCGACCGTCTCGAGCTCGAGGCGGTTGACGACGAGCACATCGAGGATCGCGAGAAGCTCTGCGGCAGGTCTGGAGGCCGGTGCGAGATTGAGGATGGTGCGCGCACCCCGCGCCCGTGCCCGGCTCAGAAGAGCAGAGCTTTGACTGATGTCGACCTCGTTCTGGCACAGCACGGTGACGCCGGGGCCGAGACGGGAATCCGGAACCTGCTCGGCCCGCGTCTCGCGGTTCGCGCCGCTTGCGACCATGATCGCATTCTCGCCGCCATCGTCGACACCGATCACCGCAAGACCCGTGGGCAAGGTCCCCCGCGCGAGCAGCGTGGTGCCCGCACCGCTCCGCGCGAGTGCACCGGCGAGGAGCTCGCCGTAGGGATCGGGGCCCACCGTGCCGACGAACTCCACCTCCGCCCCCGCCCGCGCGGCGGCCGCCGCCTGATTCGCCCCCTTGCCGCCGGGGGCGAAGTTGTAGGCCGGGCACAGCACGGTCTCGCCCGGTCGCGGCAGGCGTTCGACGCGGAAGAGGAGATCGGCGTTGATCGAGCCGAATACGATGAGCACGATGTGGCCTCCCAGAAGCGCTCCTCGGCCACCATCTTAGCGGCAAACCGCGGCAGGGGGCGAGGCCATGGCGGATGTTCCGGTCGACCGCAGGCGGCACTGGCGGCGCGTGTGGCGGGAGAAGGAAGAGAGCGCGGTTTCCTGGTTCGAACCCCATCCGGCGCTTTCGCTCGCCCTCATCGAGGCTGCGGGCGTGGGTCCGGAGGATGCCATCATCGATGTCGGCGGCGGTGCCTCGCGCCTCGTCGATGCGCTCCTCGAGCGGGGCTTTCGCGATCTCACCGTGCTCGATCTCGCCGAGGAGGCGCTCGCGCGCGCAAGGGCGCGGCTCGGGGCGCGGGCGCAGGCGGTTCACTGGATCGTCGCCGATGTGACGCGCTGGCGACCGCCGCGGCGCTATCGCCTCTGGCACGATCGCGCGGTGTTCCACTTCCTCGTCGAGGAGCCCGATCGCGCCCGCTATCTGGAGGTGCTCGCAGGCGCGCTGGAGCCCGGGGGACAGGTGGTGATCGCCACCTTCGCGCCGGATGCGCCGCCGCGCTGCAGCGGTCTTCCCGTCCGGCGCTGGTCGGCGGAGGAGCTTGCCGGGGCCTTCGGCGCCGGCTTCCGCCTCGCCGAGCACCGCCGTCAGGTTCACACCACCCCGGGCGGCGTGGTCCAACCCTTCACCTGGCTGCGGCTCGAGCGAATCGCCTGAGCGCGTCTTGGGTGCCCCGCGCCCGGGACCTATCTATAAAGTCGCACTTCCGGACCAGGCGTCGGCGAACCAGGGAGGTGGATCATGTCTCTGACACGACGGCAGCTCGGCGCGGCCGCAGCCGGCTTCGCCCTGTTCCTCGGCACCACGGGCGCCCTCCGGGCACAGGAAACGATCAAGATCGGCGCCGTCATTCCCACCACGGGCCCGCTTCAGGTCTATGGCGAGGCGCAGATCAACGCACTCCAGCTCGCGGTCGAAGAGATCAACGCCGCGGGCGGGGTGCTGGGCCGGAAGGTGGAGCTCGTGGTGGCGGATACGGCCACCAATCCGCAGGTGGGCGTCGAGGCGGCGAAGCGTCTCGTCACCGTGGACGGGGTGGTCGGTCTCATCGGCGCCCTTTCCTCGGGCGTGACGATCCCCATCGCCCGTACGGTGTCCTCGGTGGAGGGCGTCCCCCAGATCTCGACCGCTTCCACCTCGCCGGTGATCACGACCCTCGAGGACAACGGCTTTCTCTTCCGCACCACCCCGAGCGACGCGCTCCAGGGCGTGGTGCTGGGCAAGCTCGTCGCCGAACAGGGCTTCAGGAAGGTCGCCGTCATCTACGTCAACAACGACTACGGCAAGGGGCTCGCGGATGCCTTCGCGAGTGCCTATGCGGGCGAGATCACGGCGAGCGTGGCCTATGAGGAGCGCCAGCCCTCCTACCGCGGCGAGCTCCGCAAGGCCTCCCAGGGCGGGCCCGAGGCGCTCGTGATGATCGCCTATCCCGGCGACGGCATTCCCATGATCCGGCAGGCGCTGGAGGAGGGGTTCTTCACCAGGTTCATCTTCACCGACGGCATGAAGGCCCAGGAGGTGGTGGACGCCGTGGGAGCCCCGCTCGAGGGGGCGTTCGGCACCGCGCCGACCGGCGATCCCGAGGCCCCGGCGGCGAAGAAGTTCCGCGAGATGTACCGCGAGAAGTACGGCGAGCTGCCGCCGCAGCCCTTCATGGACAGCGCCTATGATGCCATGATCCTGATGGCGCTCGCGATCGAGAAGGCGGGCTCGACCGAGGGCGCCGCGATCCGCGATGCCCTGCACCTCGTCGCCAATCCGCCCGGCGAGAAGGTCATCCCCGGCGAGTTCGCCAGGGCCAAGAAGATCCTCAAAGGGGGCGGCGAGGTGGACTACGAGGGTGCCGCAGGCAACCAGAACTTCGACGAGCACGGCGACGTGCCCGGCATCTACGCCCACTGGGCGATCAAGGAAGGCAAGATCGTCGACGTCGCCATCCTGCGGCCCTGAGCCGGACGCGCAGCGCCCAGAACCCGTCCCCGCGGCCCCTCGCCGGGCCGCGGGTTTCTTCGCGCGCCGCGGTCTCGGTCCCACAGGCGTCTTGCCGCGGCTCCGCCCGCGGGCCATCTCGAAGTCGCCTGCGGGAGGAGGCCGATGCGCGAGCTCGAGAGCGTGGATGCGCTTGATCTCCTGACGTCCCTGGCCGCGGACCCGGAGCTCGTTCCGCGTCCCGAAGCGGGGCGGCCGTTCGAGCTCGTCTCCGAGTTCGAGCCCGCGGGCGACCAGCCGCAGGCGATCGAGGAGCTCGTCGCCGGCATCCTGCGCGGGGAACGCGATCAGGTGCTGCTCGGGGTGACGGGCTCGGGCAAGACCTTCACCATGGCCCAGGTCATCGCCCGGGTGCAGCGGCCGACCCTCATCCTCGCCCCGAACAAGGTGCTCGCGGCCCAGCTCTATTCCGAGATGAAGGCGTTCTTCCCCAACAACGCGGTCGAGTACTTCGTAAGTTACTACGACTACTATCAGCCCGAAGCCTATGTGCCGCGCACCGACACCTACATCGAGAAGACGGCGAGCATCAACGAGCAGATCGACCGCATGCGGCATGCGGCGACGCGGGCGCTGCTGGAGCGCGACGACGTGGTCATCGTGGCGAGCGTCTCCTGCATCTACGGCATCGGTTCGCCCGAGGTCTACGCGCGCATGAGCCTCACCCTCCGCCGCGGTCAGCGGGTCGACCGGCAGAAGCTGCTGCGCGCCCTCGTCGAGCTGCAGTACCGGCGCAACGCCTACGAATTCGCCCGCGGCGAGTTCCGCGTACGGGGCGACGTGATCGAGGTGTTCCCCGCCCATCTCGAGGATCGCGCCTGGCGCATCTCCCTCTTCGGCGACGAGATCGAGCGGCTCGTCGAGTTCGATCCCCTGACCGGCGAACGCACGGCGGAGCTCGACCAGATCCGCCTCTACCCCTCGAGCCATTACGTGACCCCGCGCCCCACCCTGCAGCAGGCGATCGCCGGCATCAGAGCCGAGCTCGAGGAGCGCGTCGCCTGGTTCCGCGCCCGCGGCCGGGAGCTCGAGGCGGCGCGGCTCGAGCAGCGGACGGTGGCGGATCTCGAGATGCTCATGACCACCGGCTCCTGTCCCGGGATCGAGAACTACTCCCGCTATCTCACCGGCCGCGCGCCCGGCGAGCCGCCGCCGACCCTGTTCGAGTATCTGCCGGAGAACGCGATCCTCTTCGTCGACGAGAGCCATGTCACCATTCCCCAGCTCCACGGCATGTTCCGCGGCGACTACCAGAGGAAGAGCACGCTCGCGGAATACGGTTTCCGCCTGCCCTCCTGCGTCGACAACCGGCCCCTCAAGTTCGAGGAGTGGGACGCGATGCGGCCGCAGACGATCTACGTCTCGGCCACGCCGGGGCCGTGGGAGCTCGCGCGCACGGGCGGCGTGTTCGTGGACCAGGTCATCCGCCCCACGGGCCTCGTCGATCCCGAGGTCATCGTGCGGCCGGCCGAGAACCAGGTCGACGATCTTCTCGCCGAGTGCCGCGCCTGCGCCCAGAAGGGGCTTCGCGTCCTCGTCACCGTGCTCACCAAGCGCATGGCCGAGGATCTCGCCGAATATCTGCACGACGCCGGCGTGCGCGTGCGCTACATGCACTCGGACATCGACACCATCGAGCGGGTGGAGATCATCCGCGATCTCCGTCTCGGCCGCTTCGACGTCCTCGTCGGCATCAACCTGCTGCGCGAGGGCCTCGACATCCCCGAATGCGGGCTCGTCGCCATCCTCGACGCCGACAAGGAGGGCTATCTGCGCTCGGAGACCGCCCTCATCCAGACGATCGGCCGTGCGGCGCGCAACGTCGAGGGGCGCGCCATCCTCTATGCCGATACGGTCACGAAATCGATGGCGGCGGCGATCCGCGAAACGGAACGCCGTCGCAGCAAGCAGATGGCCTGGAACGAGGCCCACGGCATCACGCCGCAGAGCGTCCGCCGGCGGCTCGAGGACATTCTCGAGAGCGTCTACGAGCGGGACTATGTCGAGGTCGGCCTCGGCCCCGAAGAACCCGTCCACCTGACGGGCGTGGATCTCGAGAAGCGGATCCGGGAGCTCGAGAAGAAGATGAAGGCCTATGCGGCCGAGCTCGAGTTCGAGAAGGCGGCCGAGGTGCGGGACGAGATCCGCCGGCTCGAGGCCTCGATGCTGGGTACGCCGGTGGCGATTCCGAACACCGCGCGCGGTCCCCTGCCACAGCCCCGCAACCTGCGCGAGCGCAAGAAACGGGAAGCCAGGAAGAAGGCCCGCGCGCGGCGGCGGCGCGGCGTCTGAAACGCGGCCTTCAGCCGCTCACATCACGGCGCCGATCTGCCACGGCACGAACTCGTGATCGCCCACGCCGAGCGCCTCGCTCTTCGTCCTTCGCCCCGAAGCCACCTCCAGGAGAAGCTCGTAGATGCGGCGCCCCACCTCCTCGATGCGCGCGCCGCCCTCGAGGATCGTTCCCGCATCGAGGTCCATGTCCTCGATCATGCGCGCGTACATGGCGCTGTTGGTCGCGATCTTGAGCGAGGGCACGGGCTTGAAGCCGAAGCAGGAGCCGCGGCCGGTGGTGAAGGCGATGATGTTCGCCCCGCTCGCCACCTGACCGGTCACGGAGCAGGGATCGTAGCCCGGGCTGTCCATGAAGACGAGGCCCCGGGTTTTCACCGGCTCGGCGTAGAGGAGCACGTCGGTGAGATTGCTCGTCCCGCCCTTGGCCGCAGCCCCGAGCGACTTCTCGAGAATCGTGGTGAGCCCTCCCGCCTTGTTGCCGGGGCTCGGATTGTTGTCCATGACCCCGCCGTTGCGGCGCACATAGTCCTCCCACCAGCGGATGCGGGCGACGAGCTTCTCGCCCACCTCGCGCGAGACCGCGCGGCGGGTGAGGAGATGTTCGGCGCCGTAGATCTCGGGCGTCTCGGAGAGGATCGCGGTACCGCCCGCGGCCACGAGAAGATCGGCCGCATGTCCGAGCGCCGGGTTGGCGGTGATGCCCGAATAGCCGTCCGAGCCGCCGCACTGCAGACCGACCACGAGTTCGCTCGCCGCCACCTCCTCCCGCCGCGCGGCGTCGGCATGGGGGAGCATCTCCCGCAGCATGCCCAGGGCGCGATCGACAGTGCGGCGGGTGCCGCCCGACTCCTGCAGGGTCAGGGTGCGGAACAGCGGCCCCGGCTCGAGCGCGAGCTGTTCGCGCAGCAGCTCCACCTGGGCGACCTCGCAGCCGAGGCCGATGAGGAGCACGCCCGCGAAGTTGGGATGGCCGACAAAGCCCGCGAGGGTGCGGGCGAGCACCTGGAAGGCCTCGCCGCTGCCGGCCATGCCGCAGCCGCTGCCATGGGTGATGGCGACGATGCCGTCGACATGCGGATGGAGCTCGAGCAGATCGGCCGGGAAGCGCTCGCGCACGAAGTGACAGACGCTCGCCGAGCAGTTCACGGTGGAGATGACGCCGAGGTAGTTGCGCGTGCCCACCCGCCCGTTGGCGCGCACGAATCCCAGAAAGCTCCGCGGCAGATCTTCGGCAAGCGCCACCGGCGGCCGCAGATCGGCGCCGAAGGCGTAGTCCCGCTGGAACTCGCGCAGCTCCACATTGTGGGTATGGACGTGCTCGCCGGGCTCGATCGGGCGCGCGGCGAAGCCGATGATCTGCCCGTACTTTCTGATCGGCTCGCCGGCGGCGATGGGGCGCGTGGCGATCTTGTGGGCGGCCGGGATCTCCTCCCGCACGATGCAGCCCTCTTCGGGCAGCGCCGTGCCGGCCGGGATGCGCCGTTTCGCGACCACCACCTGATCCTCGGGATGGAGACGGACGGTACGTGCTGCGGCGGACATGGCGCCGATCCCCCGGTGCTGCGGCTCCGCGCCATCTTCTAGCCTTTCGATGATGCGGGTCCATCCCCTGCCGGGCGCGGTTTGCCCGCCCCCGCTCGAGCGGCTAGCCTTCGGGCGGTCGCACGAACGCCGGGATCATGGCAGATCGGGAACTGCACGTCCTTCTCGAGCGCATCGCGGTCGCCCTCGAGCGGCTGAGCCCGAATCCGCCGGCGCGGCTCGAGCTCGAGGGTGCCGATGCCTTCGTGTTCGAAGCCGCGAGCGGGCGCATGCGTCCGGTGCCGCGGGTCGCCCGCCTGCCGCTTGCCCTGCTCCACGGCATCGACCGTCAGGCGGCGGTGCTGCTCGACAACACGCGCCGCTTCGCGCGCGGCCTTCCCGCCAACAACGCGCTGCTCTGGGGCGCACGGGGCATGGGCAAGAGCAGCCTCGTCAAGGCCGTGCATGCCGAGGTCGTGGCGGAGATGCCGCACAGCCTCGTGCTCGTCGAAATCCACCGCGAGGACATCGAGCATCTGCCCCGGCTCCTCCACGGCCTCGCCCGAAGCGGCCGGCGCTGTCTCCTGTTCTGCGACGATCTCGGCTTCGATACCGGGGAGAGCGATTACAAGTCCCTCAAGGCGGTACTCGAGGGGGGTCTCGAGGGGCGACCGGAAAACGTGCTCTTCTACGCGACCTCCAACCGCCGCCACCTCCTGCCGCGGGAAGCGCTCGAAAACGAGCAGGCCACCGCCCTCCATCCCAGCGAGGTGGCGGAAGAGAAGATTTCCCTCTCCGACCGCTTCGGTCTCTGGCTCGGCTTCCACCCCTGCGATCAGCGCATCTATCTGGAGATGGTGGAGCGCTATGCCGCGCATTTCGCGCTGCCGGTGGAGCGCGAGGAGCTCGCGCGTCAGGCGCTCGAATGGGCGCGGCTGCGCGGTGCGCGCTCGGGCCGGGTGGCCTGGCAGTTCATCCAGGACCTCGCAGGACGGCTCGGGCGCAGGCTGCCGCTTCCCTGAGCGCCAGGGCTGCCCGCGCGCGCCTCCGTCTTGCCGCCGGTGCGGCCGCTCGCCCATATACCGCCGGCAGCTGAAGCCGCCGGGCGGCGGGAACCCCGATGAACACAGAGCGCGAACTCACCCTCGAGGCGAAGGCCGGATCCGGGCCGCAGTCGCGGACGCCGGAGCCGGTCGAAGGCCTCGTGGCATTGCTCGCACGGGCGCTCGAGAGCTGTCGCGAACGGGCGGCCGAAGACCCCTTCTCCAATGCCGTCGATCTCGTGGCGTTGCGGCTCTTCCGGGAGCTTCGGGACGGGCGGCGGTCGCTCGAGGAGCTCGAGACGCTCCTGCGGCATCTCACGCTCGAGGCCTTCTGCGCCCGCGCCCGACACATCGCCCGCTATCTCGGACCCTGCGATCCCGAGGCCAACGAAACGCGGCTGCGGGAACTTCTGAGCGAGCTCCTCCTCGAGGACGGGGCGCCGGTCCCGGTCGAGGAGGCGGCCTCGCGCCTCGAGCGCATCGTCTTCGGCTTCGTCTTCACCGCCCATCCCACCTTCTCCCTCGCCCGCGAACTCCAGGAGATCCTCATCAGCCTCGCGGTCGGCCGCGACGAGCGGGGACGGCCGCTCGACGAGGCGAGGCGTGCGGAGCTCCTCGCCCGCGCGGCTGCGCGCCCCCACCGGCCCGATGCCGACATCGATCTCGCCGAGGAGCAGCGCCAGGCACTCGCGGCGATCGCCAATCTGCAGCGCGCCATCCGCCGCCTCTACGCGATCGCCTTCGAGCTCTGCCGCGAGCTCTACCCGGACGCCTGGCGTCGGGTGGTGCCCCGGCTCGTGAGCATCGCGAGCTGGGTGGGCTACGATACCGACGGCCGCGCCGACATCCCCTGGACCGAGACCTTCCACCGCCGGCTTCTCGCCCAGATCGTCCAGCTCGAGGACTACCGTGCCCGCATCGCGGGGCTCCGCGGCCGCATCGCCGGCGGGCGCGAGCCCGGATCGATCCTCGATCTGCTCGAGGCGCGCCTCGCCATCACCATCAAGAGCCTGCGCGACGTCTCCGCGGTGCTCGCGGGGCCGGAAGCGAAGGGCGGCGGCGAGGCATGGCTGGACCGTCTCGCGGCCGCAGGACGCGAGCTCGCGGCCACCCAGGGGGTGCGCTTTCGCGACCGGCGGGAGCTCACCGCGCTGCTCACCCGCGCCCTCGAGGCCGCGGAGGACGAGGAGATCGCCCGCGAGCTCTGGATCCTGCGCGGCGAGGCTGCGGTGCTCGGGCTCGCGGCGGCACGCACCCATCTGCGCATCAACGCCGTGCAGCTCCACAACGCGGTGCGCAACCTCATCGCCATGGAGCACCCGCCGGAGGATCCCACCTGGCGGCTGACCTATCTCGAGGCCATCGCGCGGCTCATCGCCGAGGCGCGGCCGGTGCAGGTCAATCTGGGATCGCTCGCCCATGAAAGCGCGACCGCCCGGCGCGCCTTCATGATGTGCGCCCAGCTCCTGCGCCATGTGGATGCGGGCGAGCCCATCCGCTTCCTCATCGCCGAGTGCGAAACCCCCTTCACGATCCTGTGCGCGCTCTATTTCGCCAGGCTCTTCGGGGTCGCCGACCGGATCGACATCTCCCCCCTGTTCGAAACGCGCAAGGCGCTCGAGCGGGGTGCCGCGATCATCGACGAGGCCCTCTCCTATCCGGCCTATCGCGAATATCTCCTGCAGCGCGGCCGGCTGTGCATCCAGACGGGTTTTTCGGATGCCGGCCGCTACATGGGGCAGATCGCCGCCTCGGTGGCCATCGAGCGCATCCGCATCGGGCTCGCCGAGGTGCTCGCGCGCCATGGTCTCAGCGATCTCGAGCTCGTCATCTTCGACACCCACGGCGAGAGCATCGGCCGCGGTGCCCATCCCGACAGCCTGCGGGACCGGCTGCTCTACTACGACACGCCGTACACGCGCCGTCTCTTCGCGCAGGCGGGCATCCGCCAGCGTGAGGAGACGAGCTTCCAGGGCGGCGACGGCTATCTTCTCTTCTGCCGCGAGGAGTCGGCCCTCGCCGCGCTCACGCGGGTGCTCGAGCACCGGCTGCGGCCGCCGCCGGAGGACGAGGACCCCTTTTATACGCGCAGGGTCTATGTCGACGAGTTCTTCGCGAGCGTGCGCCAGTTCAACGCCCGGCTGCTCGACGACCCCGACTATGCGGCCTTCCTCGGCGCCTTCGGCACCAATCTGCTCCACCCGACGGGCTCACGCGCGACCCGCCGCCAGCACGAGCGCGTCGGCGCCACGCCGCCCCTCGAGCATGCGGCGCAGCTGCGGGCCATTCCGCACAACGCCATCCTGCAGCAGCTCGGCATCCTCGTGCACGTCATCGGCGGCGTCGGCCGCGCCATGGCCCGGGATCCGCAGCGCTTCGAGGAGCTCTACCGCGAGAGCGACCGCTTCCGGCGTCTCATCTCGATGGTGGAGCACGCCTTCAAGTTCACGGACCCGCGGGTGACCCAGGCCTATCTCGACCTGTTCGATGCCGGCCGCTGGCTCTGGCTCGCCGGTTCGCGGGCGGACGCGGAATGGCAGGAGGCGCTGCGCGCGGTGGCGGAGGTGGCGGAAATGCTGCACCTCCACGACCGACTCGCCCGCGTCTTCCGCTTCATGCTGCGGGACTATCTCGATCTCGCGCGGGCGCTGCGCGAGCACCGGCGCAAGACCCGCGATGCGGGTGAAGAGCCGATCGCGGTGGATGCCGAGACCCGGGACAACCTCCATCTCCTGCACGCCCTGCGGCTCGCGCTCGTGCGCCGCCTCATGCTCTATGCGGTGGAACTGCCGGATTTCAGCGACCGCCATGCGGTCACCCGGGACGAGATCGTAGCCCAGCTCTTCCATCTCGACGTGGAACCGGTGCTCGAGCTGCTCGCGCGCATCTTCCCGCTCGAGGAGGATGGCCGCGATCGGCGCGATTACGGCGAGCCCGCGAGCGAACCGCTGGGCGCCCAGCAGTCCTATGCCCGGGAGCACGAAACCCTGTTCCGGCCGATGGGACGGATCTATGAACTGCTGCGGCGGATCACCACCAGCGTGAGCCATCACATCGGCGCCATCGGCTGACGGCGCGACGGCAGGCCGGCCGGAGCCGGCAGGGAAACCCAGCAACCGACGAGGAACGAAGCATGAGCGCGATCGCACCCAATTCCCTCGCCGCCCGGGACATCGCCTACGCTCTCCACCCCTACACGGATCCCCGCCAGCACGAGGAGAAGGGGCCGCTCGTCATCACCGAGGGGCACGGCATCTGGGTCCGGGACAGCGAAGGCCGCGAGTACATCGAGGGCCTCGCGGGCCTGTGGTGCACCTCGCTCGGCTTCTCGGAAAAGCGGCTCGTCGAGGCCGCGCGTCGCCAGCTCGACCGTCTCCCCTACACCCATCTCTTCGCCGGGCGCTCCTCCGAGCCCGTCATCGAGCTTGCCGAAAGCCTCGCGCGGCTGGCACCGGAGCCGCTGCGCCAGCGCTGCAGGGTGTTCTTCACCAACTCGGGCTCGGAGGCCGTGGACACGGCCATCAAGCTCGTCTGGTACTACAACAACGCCCGCGGGCTGCCGGAGAAGAAGCGCATCATCGGCCGCAGGCGCGCCTATCACGGCGTGACCGTAGCCGCCTCCCATCTCACCGCGCTCGACTACACGCGGGCGGGCTTCGATCTGCCGATGCGCCATCTCTTCTTCGAGCTGACCACCCCCTCCCTGTACCGGGACGGATTTCCGGGCGAGAGCGAGGAGGCGTTCGCCGACCGGCTCGCGCACGAATTCGAGACCCTCGTGCGCGCCCTCGGCCCGGAGACGGTGGCGGCCTTCATCGCCGAGCCGGTGATCGGCGCGGGCGGCGTGGTCGTGCCGCCCGCCGGCTATTTCACGAAGATCCGCCCCCTGCTCGAGAAGTACGACATCCTCATGATCGCCGATGAGGTCATCTGCGGCTTCGGGCGCACGGGCAACTGGTGGGGCTCGGAGACCTTCGACATCCGCCCCGATCTGATGACGATCGCCAAGCAGCTCTCCTCGGCCTATCAGCCGATCGGCGCCGTGCTTCTCTCACAGCCCGTCTACGAGGCGATCGCCGACTACGCGCACCGCCTCGGCAATTTCGGCACCGGCTATACCTACGGCGGTCATCCCGTGGCCGCGGCCGTCGCGCTCGAGACCCTCCGCATCTACGAGCAGGACCGCATCCTCGACCATGTGCGCACCGTAGCCCCCCACTTCCAGGAGCGGCTCATGGCGCTCGGGCAGCACCCGCTCGTCGGGGAGGCCCGCGGCGTGGGTCTCATCGGCGCGATCGAGCTGGTGCAGAACAAGGCCGCGCGCACCCCCTTCGACCCCGCGCTCAGGATGAACGCGCGCGTCGTCGCCAAGGCCATGGAACGGGGCCTGATCGTACGTCCGCTCGTCTGCGACACCATCGGCATCTGCCCGCCGCTGATCATCAGCGCGGCCGAGATCGACCTCCTGTTCGACCGCCTCGAGGGGGCGGTGGAGGCGGTGTGGCAGGAGCTCTCCGCAGGCACTGCGCCCTGTAGCTAGTGCGGCTCGATGAGCCGGTACTCGGGGCACAGGGAGAGCTCCCCCTCGAACTCCATCTCGAGCGTCGTGTGGTGGATGCCGAAACGCTCGGCCAGTTCCCGTTTCACCCGGTGCTTGATGCGCTCCATCTCCTCCGCGCCCACCTCGGGGACGACGATGTGGGCCTCGAGCGAGAGCTCCCGCTCATCGAGCGCCCAGACGTGGAGATGATGCACGCCGCGCACGCCGGGCAGGCTGCAGAGCGTCTCCTCGAGCTCGGCGACGTCGATCTCGACCGGCGTTGCGCCCATGAGGATGCGTACCACCGGTCCCATCTCGCGAAAGCCGTGCCACAGCATGTAGCCGGCGATGAGCAGGGTCACGGCGGGATCCACGAGCTGCCAGCCGTAGAGGAGGATCGCTCCGCCCGCGAGGATGACCGCGACCGAGCCGAGCATGTCGGCGAGATTGTGGAGAAAGGCGGCGCGCACGTTCACGCTCTCGCGCGCGAGCCGGGCGGTGAGCAGGACCGTGCCGAGATCGATGAGAAAGGCGAAGCTCGCAACCCACAGCACGATGTCGCCGCGCACGGGTTCCGGCAGCAGCAAGCGCACCACCGCCTCCCAGACGAGATAGAAACCGATCGCGACCAGGGTCGTGAGGTTGATGAGCGCGGCGATGATCTCGGCGCGGCGGTAGCCGAAGGTCATGCCGCCGTGTGCGGGCCAGCGGGCGATCCGCCGCGCCGCGAGGGCGATCACGAGCGAGAGCGCGTCCGAGAGGTTGTGCACCGCGTCGGCGACCAGCGCGAGGCTGCCCGCGATCAGCCCGGCCACGATCTGAAGCACGCTGAGGGCGAGGTTGATGGCCGTGGCGACCGCGAGCGGGCGATCGTCGAGTCCATGGTGGCGATGGGCGCCATGTCCGTGGTGATGGCCGTGCGCCCTCATCGCCTCGGTCCTCTCCCCTGCACCGCTCCCGCCCGGCGCCATGGCAGCGGGCCATGGGCACCGCCCGCGCTCACGAATAGGTGATCGCAGCTTGTCCTTCTGTCGAG
>CAZHHU010000052.1:0-18269 GCA_964532215.1 uncultured Geminicoccaceae bacterium | reverse complement strand
CCGTGGACTGGCGCCATCTCATCGACGAGGTCGAGGATTTGGGCAGGAGCGAACTTCGCGCCGTCGAGAGCTTTCTCGTCACGATCCTCGAGCATCTCCTCAAGCTCGCCTGCTCACCGGCGGTGGAGCCGCGGCGGGGGTGGAAACTCACGGTCGGACGGACGCGGCGGGAGCTTCGCCGTCGGCTCACGCCGAGTCTGCGACGGAGACTGCGACAGCGCTTCGCGCCACTCTACGAGGACGCCCGCGCCGATGCGCGGCTTGCCCTCGAGCTCTACGACGAGCATGAGGCCGCGTCGCGTCTTCCCGAGACCTGTCCCTGGAGCCTGGAGCAGATCCTCGATCCCGAGTTCTTCCCCGAGCCCGGGAGCGATCAGGGGGCGTCGTCCTCGACGAACTCCTCGCGCCGATAACCCTGAAAATAGAGAACGGCGCGGAGGTCGGCGTGGTCGATGACCGCATCGGCGGCGCGGCGGAGAATCGCGTGCGGGCGGAAGGCGACGCCGAGGCCCGCGGCACGGATCATGGCGAGGTCGTTGGCGCCGTCGCCGACGGCCACGGCCTCGGCCGGGCCCGCGGCGAACTTGTGGGACAGGCGCAGCAGCGTCTCGAGCTTGGTCTCGGGTCCGTGCAGAGGGGGCAGCACGACCCCGGTGAGGCGGCCGTCCACGACCTCGAGCCGGTTCGCGACGTCCATGTCGAAGCCCGCGAGGAGGCGCACGTAACGGCTGAATTCGGTAAACCCTCCCGACACCAGCGCGCAGAAGGCGCCATGCGCCTGCATCGTGCGGACCATGGTCCGCGCCCCGGGTACGAGATGGATGCGCTCGCGGCAGATCTCGTCGATGTCTCTGAGACGCACCCCTTCGAGCAGTCCCACCCGCAGCCGCAGCGAAGCCTCGAAGTCGATCTCGCCGGCCATCGCCTTCTGCGTGACCGCGGCGATCCGATCGCGCACGCCGGCATAGTCCGCGAGCTCGTCGATGCACTCGACGTCGATCACCGTGCTGTCCATATCGCAGACGAGGACGCGCTTGCGCCGCCTGACGCCGGACAGAAGCGCCCAGTCGAGGGGGGCGTCGGCGAATGCGGCCGCGAGTTCCTCGCGGAGTGCCGCCTCCCGCCCCGGCGGAACGGCGAACTCCACCGCCTCGCCCGGCGCGAGCCAATGTGGCTTGCCGCCGCAGAGCTCGAGAGCCCGGCGGATCCAGGCGGGCTCGAGGGTGCGGACCTCGCTGCCCGCGACGAGGACGAGAACCGCAGATGTCACCCGGAACCGTCGAATACGCGACCGTGGAGGTGCCCATCCTCCTCATAGGCGGCACGACCGCGAGCGGCAAGTCGGCGCTCGCACTCCGCATCGCCGGGATGACGGACGGCATCGTCGTCAACGCCGACGCCCAGCAGCTCTATCGTGATCTGCCGATCCTGACCGCGCAGCCGGGGCCGGAGGAACGGGCGCGCGTGCCGCACCGCCTCTACGGCATTCTGCCGCCCGAAGAGGCCACCACCGTCGGCCTGTGGCTGCGGCTCCTCGCGCCGGTCCTCGAGGAGGCGCGGCGGACGCACCGCCCGCTGCTGCTCGTGGGCGGCACGGGCATGTATCTCAAATGCCTGCTGCACGGGCTCGCACCGGTGCCCGAAATTCCCGCGGCGGTGCGCCGCAGGCTGCGCGCGCTCGATCTTCCGGGCCCGGAGCTCCACGCGCGGCTGCGCCAAAGGGATCCCGTGATGGCGGCACGGCTGCGCCCCGGCGACCGCCAGCGCATCCTGCGCGCCCTCGAGGTGGTGGAGGCGACGGGGCGATCGCTCGCCGAATACCAGCACCAAAGCCGGCGGCAGCTCGAACTTCCGGGGCCGGTGCGGGCCGTTGCGCTGCTGCCGCGCCGGGCCGAGCTCGCGCGACGCATCGAGCGAAGGATCGAGGCCATGCTCGCCGCCGGCCTGCTCGAGGAGCTTTCCCGCCTTGCGCGGCAACGGCCCGATCTCCGCACCCTGCCCATCGCGCGGGTCCACGGCTGTCGCGAACTCCTCGACCATCTCGAAGGGCGGATGAGCCTCGATGCGGCGATCGCACGCATCGCAACGGTAACGCGGCAGTATGCCAAGCGGCAGTCGACCTTCTTCCGGCGGCAGCTGCCGGAATTCGCGCCCGTCTCCGCATTCGGCGAGGAGCTCGGCGATCTCGCGACGGAGCTCGCGGCATGGCTGCGCACCGCGGCCCGCGGGGCGCGGGCCGGCGCAAGCCCGCCGGCGGGGGCTCAGCCGCGAGCGGAGCGGGCGTAGAGCTGCCGCGCACGCGCGGTGACGTCGGCGATGTCGGTGAAGTGCCGGGCGTGGACGATGAGCTCGCGCGCGAGGGCGAGGTTGAGCCGCTCGCAGGCGGCGCGGCGGTCCGGATCCTCGATCCGCTCCATGTCCGCGTTATGCGCGAGCCCGAGGGTGCGGCGGATCATCGAACAGCCGGCATAGCCCAGGGAATCGACGAACAGCCGGCGCAGGAAGCGCTCCTGGGCGAGCCGGAAGGCGCGCTCGCCCTCGCCGTCCGCGAACAGCGGCTCGGGATAGGCGTCGCCCGTGCGGTGTTCGCTCCAGAGGGTCGTGAACCGGCGCGCGAAGCCGGACCACAGCTCCTCGACGGTATCGAGGATCCAGCGACGGTAGGCGTCGCGCTCACCGGGCTGCCGCTCGTGGCCGGCCTGACTGAAGTAGCTCATGAGGAGATTGCCGATGAGCTTGCCGACGTCGAAGCCCATGGGTCCGAAGAAGGCGAATTCGGCGTCGATGACGCGGCTGTCCTCGCGCGTCACCATGATCGAGCCGGTATGGAGGTCGCCGTGGATGAGCGCCTGGGTTTCGCGCATGAACCGCAGCTTGAGCTCGGAGACCGCGAGCTTGAGGGGCGCATCCGCGCGGATCGCCGCCGCGTCCGGATCGAGCTGCGGGCTCGTCCAGCGGTTGCGCTCAGAGACCATGTAGGGGTCGGTGAAGATCAGGTCCTCGGTGATCTTGCAGAGCTCCGTGTTGTCGCAGAACTCCTTCACGAGCCGCTTCTTCTCCCCCGCGGGGAGGGCCATGTCGGAGCTGAAGTAGAGCGTGTTCGCGAGGTACTCGCCGAGATGCTCGGCGAAGCTGGGATAGACGATCCCCTCGATCATGCCGTAGCGCATGATGATGTGGGGATGGAGCCGCTCCATGACGATGAGATGGAGCTCCGGGTCGAAGTGGTAGACCGCGGGGACGAACCGGGGCGCCCAGCGCGCCTGCAGGGTCATGGCGCGGTGTTCGAAGACGATGCGCGCGAGCGGCAGCGGCCAGCTCTCGCCGACGAGGCGCACATAGGGCAGCGCCTGCTTGACGCAGAGATCGCCGTCGGGCCCCTCGACGATGAAGACGAGGTTGAGATTGCCGTCGCCGACCTCGCGCACCCGCCAGTCCTCGGCGCGGCCGCCGAGACGCGCGGCGAGCTCCGCCTGTGCCGCGAGATAATCGGCTAGACTGGTCTCGTCGAGCGGGCGATAGTTCGGCGGCATCACGACCGTCACGCCACATCCTCCCCCGGCTGGACATGCCCCGTTCAGGCTTCGCGGCGTTGATAGCAGCCATGCAGCCACAGTCGAGAGCGCAAGGGCCGCGGCGTCCGCCTGCAGCCGGAAGACGCATCGCGGTCCTGGCGCTCGCCCTCGCGCTTGTCCTCCTCCCGCCGCCCGCAGAGGGGGGCGGGGATCCGGCCGCGGAGGCCTATGCACGGGCCGTGCGCGCCTTCCATGCCGGAAGGTTCGAGCAGGCGCGGCGGGCGTTCGCACGGGTGGTCGCGCTCACCGAGGCGCGGGCCGGGCCCGATGCCCCGGCGCTCGTCACCGACCTCAACAATCTCGCCGAAGTCGAGCGCCTCCTCGGCCGCGAGCGGGAGGCCGAACGCCATTATCTGCGGGCCCTCGCCATTCTCGAGCGGACGCGTCCGCGCGACGCCGAGGCGGCGGGCACCCTGCTCAACAATCTCGCCCTGCTGTACCGCGCGCAGGGACGGCTCGATGATGCCCGCGCCCTCTATCTGCGGGCTCTGCGGCTGCTCGAGGGAGGGCTCGGGCCGCGCCATCCCGACGTCGCCCGGGTGCTCAGCAACCTCGCGAGCCTCGAGCTCGCGCGGGGGATGCCCGAGCAGGCCCTTCCCCTCGCCCGGCGCGCCCTCGAGGTCGCCTCCGCGACGCTTCCCGAGGGGCACCCCACGCGCCGTGTGCTCGCACGCAATCTCGAGCGGGTGCAGACCGCGCTCGCCACCGCACGTGCGGCGGCACCGCAGCCGGCTTCCGGGCAGCCGGCCGCGGAGGGGATGCATGCACCCGGCGACCGTCCGGCACGCTTCGCGCTGCACATCGCCTCGGTGCGCAGCGAGGTGGCGGCGCGGCGCGGCGTCGGGGTGCTGAGGCGCCAGTTTCCGCCGCTGCGGGATCTCGAGCCGCAGCCGCCAAGGCCCGTCGACATCCCCGGCAAGGGCAGGTTCTGGCGCATTCTCTTCGGCGCCTTCACCGAGCCGGGCGAAGCAAAGCGCATGTGCCGGCGGATGGAGAAGGCGGGCGCCTACTGCCGCGTGCTGCGGCTGGATGGGGAGGAGGGAGGTCCGACCCGCCGTTGAGGGCGGGTCGGAGCGGACGGACCGATGGGAGGACGCGTTCAGGCGGTGGCCGCGTCCCTCGTGACCGCGGGGGGCGTACGTTCTGCGGGAATTTCCGGGGCCGTGGCGGATTCGGGATCCTTGAGCACGTAGCCCCGGCCCCAGACCGTCTCGATGTAGTGTTCGCCTCCGGTCATGGCGGCGATCTTCTTGCGCAGCTTGCAGATGAACACATCGATGATCTTGAGCTCCGGCTCGTCGATCCCGCCATAGAGGTGATCGAGGAACATCTCCTTGGTGAGGGTCGTGCCCTTGCGCAGCGAGAGGAGTTCGAGGATCGCATATTCCTTGCCGGTGACATGCAGGCGCTTGCCGTCGACCTCGACCGATCGCGCGTCGAGGTTCACGACGAGCTTGCCGGTGCGGATCACGGACTGGGCATGCCCCTTGGCGCGCCGTACGATGGCCTGGATGCGGGCGAGCAGCTCCTGCTTGTCGAAGGGCTTGGTGAGATAGTCGTCGGCTCCCGTGGTGAGCCCCTGGACCTTGTCCATCGGATCGGAGCGGCCCGAGAGGATGAGGATCGGGGTGGGCACGCGCGCCGCGCGCAGCCGCCGCACGACCTCATAGCCCTCCATGTCCGGCAGCCGGAGATCGAGGATGATGATGTCGAAATCATACAGCTTGGCGAGTTCGATGCCGTCCTCGCCGCAGTCCGCCGTCTCGTAGACGATCCGCTCGCGGTCGAGCGTGGTCTCGATGAGCCGGGCCGACACGGGGTCGTCTTCGATCACGAGAGCGCGCATCGCCGACTTCCTTCTCGCTGCGCCGCCCGGTCCCGCTGCGCAGGGCGGAGCCGTTAAGCCTCTCTTAAACCCGCTGCGCTTTGCTCGGACCGCGACGGCGGCGGATCCAGGTGGTGGTTGACGGAGGTTATACAACCACAGGTTAACGGCAGGTGCAAGCAAAAATTGCACAACCCGATAGGAACGACGTGGATGGGTTGCACGGAGCGGCCGAACCCGGGCCGTTCCTCGCGACCGACGCCGTATCCCGCTTCGCCGAGCGGCTCCGCGAGCTGTCACCGCTGCGCTTCTGGGGACGGGTCGAGGAGGTGGTGGGAACGCGCGTCCGGGTTGCCGGTCTCGACCGGCTCGCGGCGCCCGGGGACCTCTGCTGCGTCCACGCCGGCCGCAGCGAAGCCGCACTGCTCGGCGAGGTCGTCGCCGTCGGCCCTGCGGGTGCGGTGCTCGCCACCTACGGCGAGGCTGCCGGTGTTCCGCTGGGCGCAAGGGTGCGCCATCTCGGCGAGGGCGGCCTCGTCTTCCCGCACGAGAGCTGGCGGGGCCGCGTGCTCGACGGTTTCGCCCGGCCGATCGACGACAGGGGGCTGATCGCGCGCGGCTCCGTCGGCTATCCGCTGCGCGCATCGGCACCGCCCGCGGGCCGTCGCAGGCCGCTGGGGCCGCGGCTCGCCACCGGGGTCAGGGCCATCGATCTCTTCACGCCCTGCTGCGCCGGCCAGCGGCTCGGCATCTTCGCCGGCTCCGGCGTCGGCAAGTCCTCGCTGCTCGCCATGGTTGCAAAGGCCGCGGCAGCCGATGTCGTCGTCATCGGCCTCGTCGGCGAGCGGGGACGCGAGGTCGATCTCTTCCTGCGGGAGGTGCTGGGGCCGGAGGGTCTTTCCCGCAGCGTGGTCGTGGTCGCGACCTCGGACAGCCCGGCCATGCTCCGCTGCCGCGCCGGCCGCCTCACCCTGGCGGTGGCCGAGTACTTCCGGGACCGGGGGGCGCAGGTGCTCTGTCTGTTCGACAGCGTGACCCGCTTCGCCATGGCGCTGCGCGAGGTCCATCTCGCCGCCGGGGAGCTGCCCGCCGCCCGCGGCTATCCGCCGAGCGTGTTCACCGAACTGCCGAAACTTCTCGAGCGCGCCGGCCCGGGCACCGGCGAGGGCAGCATCACCGCCTTATTCAGCGTCCTCGTCGAGGGGGACGACTTCAATGAGCCGGTGAGCGACACCGTGCGCGGCGTGCTCGACGGACACATCCTGCTGGATCGCGGGATCGCCGAGCGGGGGCGGTTTCCGGCCGTGGACGTGCTGCGGAGCCTCTCGCGCAGCGCCCCGGGCTGCTACAGCGGCGAAGAGCGGGCGCTCGTGGAACGGGCCCGCCGCCTCCTCGCCACCTATGCGGAGATGGCCGAGCTCGTGGAAATCGGCGCCTATCGTCCGGGCACGAACCCGGCGCTCGATGAGGCGATCCGCCTGCGTCCCGCGCTCGAGGCGCTGCTCGCACAGGATGTCGCCGAGCCGGCCACCGCAGAGGATCCCTTCGCCCGCCTGCGTGCGGTGCTCGAAGCCGAGGGCGCGGCGGGATGAGGCGCCGGACCTTCGAGGTGCTCGCCGAGCTGCGGCGCGAGCGGGTGGAGACGCTGCGCCAGGAGCTCGCGCCGGCTCTCGATGCGGAGCGCGCGCTCAGAGCGCGGCTGCGCATGATCGAGAATGCGCTGCTTGCCACCGATGCGCCGCCCGGACATGCTGCCCTTCTCTGGCAGTACGGCGCCTTCCTGGAGGGGGCGCGGCGTCGCCGCCGCGAGCTCGAAGCGGCCCTCGCCCGCATCACCCCCGCGATCGAAGATCTGCGCGCGCGTCTGCGTCAGGAACTCGCCGAGGCCCGGCGCTACGAGCGGCTCGCCGAGCGGGCGGCGGCGCAGGAGCGGGAGCAGCGGGAGCAGCGCGCGGCGCGCGAGCTGCGCACGCTGATCGAGGATCGGATCGCCTCGGGGCCGGCGGGCGCGGGAGGGCCGGCGCGGTAACGGGCGCGAGGGTCACACCGCATATGCCGGCCCGGGGCCCGCGCGCAGAAGCTCGGTGAGCGCGCCGCCTTCGTGCAGGCGCCGGATCGCTTCCGCGAACATCGCACCGGCGGCGACGCAGGTAAGACGCTCCTGCACGAGCCGTTCGGGGAGGCGGAAGGGCGGCACCGTGTCGGTGACGAGGAAGAGTTCGAGCTGCGCCGCTTCGAGGACCTCGGGGCTCTGGAACAGCCCGTGCGTGACGGCGGCCCAGACCTCGCGCGCACCCGCCCGGCGCAGCGCCCCGGCCGCCCGCAGCAGCGTGGTTCCCGAGCTCACGAGATCGTCGACAACGACCGCGATGCGGCCCTCCACCTCGCCCACCACGGCCTCGCCGGTGACCACCCCGGCGCTGCGCTTCTTTTCCATGAAGGCGAGCGGTACCCCGGCTCCGAGCCGTTCCTCGAGGAGTTCGCGCAGCGCCTCCGCCCGCTTGGCGCCACCGGCATCGGGCGAGACGACGGCGAGCGGCCGCCCGCCGAGGCGGGCGAGGATGTGGGGCAGGAAGAGGGGGCGGGCCGTGAGATTGACGCTTTCGATGCGGAACGCGTTCTGAAAGGCGGCGAGATTGTGGACGTCCATGGTCACGATGCGGTCCACGCCCGCGGCCTCGAACATCTGGGCGACGTAGCGCGAGGTCACGGGATCGCGCGGCTTGGTCTGGCGATCCTTGCGGGCGTAGCAGAGATAGGGCGCCACCGCCGTCACCCGGGCCGCGCCGTTCTGCTTGAGCGCGGCGCAGAAGAAGAGCAGGCGGCAGAGCTTGTCGTTGGCGCTCGCCTGCGGCTCGCCCCAGAGGCCATGGATCACGTAGCAGTCGCACCCGCGGACGGAAACGAGCGGGCGCGTCTTGTGTTCACCGTCCTCGAATTCCCTCTCTTCATGGGCGGCGAGTTCGCAGCCGAGCGCCCGGGCCACCTGCGCGCCGAAGCGGTGGCTGCGGGCGAGCGCGAAGACGAGCAGCTCGGACATGGCGGGTCTCCCGCGTGTCTCCGGGGGAGATAAGGACGGCCGGCGCGTCTGGACAGGCCCGTGCTTCCATGCGCTGCGCATAGGTCAATGATAGGGACCGTATGTCCGTAGTATCGGCGCGCCCATTCGATCCTACGGTCGAGAGGCATGAAATCAGTCCCGTAATTGGACCGAACGGCCGCGGGGGGCTTTACCCTGAGGCACGCGCGGACTAGAAGGGAAGTCCGCATCCGCTTCACGCGCGTCTTTCGTCTTCCATCCCCGCCGGGGAGCGCACCGCATGACCCGCAGGATGATGCAGTTCGTCACCGTGCCGCAGCGCATGCCGGACAAGCGTCCGGCCGAACGGCGCCGGCGCGACTTTGCCGAGATCTACGCCGAATTCGCCGATGAGCGGGCGGCGGAGCAGGCGGCGCGCTGCGAGCAGTGCGGCATTCCCTTCTGCCAGATCCACTGCCCGCTGCACAACAACATTCCCGACTGGCTCAAGCTCGCCGCCGAAGGGCGGCTCGAGGAGGCCTACGCGCTCGCCGCGATGACGAACAGCTTTCCCGAGATCTGCGGCCGCATCTGCCCGCAGGACCGGCTCTGCGAGGGCAACTGCGTGATCGAGCAGGCGGGCCACGGCGCCGTGACCATCGGTGCGGTCGAGCGCTACATCACGGAGACCGCCTTCGCCCGCGGCTGGGTGCGGCCGCTGCGCCCGCTGCGGCAGCTGCCGCAGTCGGTGGGCATCATCGGTGCCGGCCCCGCCGGTCTCGCCTGCGCCGAGGCCCTGCGGCGCCGGGGATACGAGGTCCATGTCTACGATCGCTACGATCGCGTCGGCGGTCTCCTCGTCTACGGCATTCCGGGCTTCAAGCTCGACAAGCGGGTGGTCGAGCGCCGCGCGCAGCTTCTTCGCGAAAGCGGCGTGCGCTTCCACCTCGAGACCCCCGTGGGCACGGGTGGAGGGGTGAGCTTCGCCGAGCTCAGGGCGCGCCACGATGCGCTCTTCATCGCCACCGGCGTCTACCGCGCGCGGGAGCTCAAGGTGCCGGGCGCCGGGCTCGCGGGCGTCGTCAAGGCGCTCGACTATCTCATCGCCAGCAACCGCATCGGGCTCGGCGATCGCGTGCCCGAATTCGAATCCGGGCTTCTGAACGCGCGTGGGCGCAGGGTCGTCGTCGTCGGCGGCGGCGATACCGCCATGGACTGCGTGCGCACCGCGATCCGCCAGGGCGCGCACTCCGTCACCTGCCTCTATCGGCGCGATCGCGCGAACATGCCGGGCTCGCAGCGGGAGGTCCAGCATGCCGAGGAGGAGGGCGTGGAATTCCTGTGGCAGGCGGCGCCCGAAGCCTTTCTCGGCGATGGACGGGTGCGGGCGGTGCGGGCCGTGCGCATGCGTCTGGGTCCGCCCGATGCCACCGGCCGGCGGCGGCCGGAGCCCATCCCCGGCTCGAGCTTCACCCTCGAGGCCGATCTCGTGGTGGAGGCGCTGGGCTTCGAGCCGGAGGATCTCGCGAGCCTGTTCGACGAACCCGGGCTCTCCCTCACCCGCTGGGGCACCATCCGCATCGACTGGGACAGCATGATGACGAGCCTGCCGGGCGTGTTCGCGGGCGGCGACATCGTTCGCGGCGCCTCCCTCGTCGTCTGGGGGATCCGCGACGGTCGCGACGCCGCGGCGGGGATCCACGACTACCTGCGCACGGGTGCCGCGGCGCGCGACGCGGCGCTCGCTCTCGCCTCGTGAAGGGAAGAACGCCATGAACGAGCTGCGCGAACCCGCAGAGCGGGCGCTGGCCCGCTTCGAGGCCAACCGCAGGCGGCTCGCCGCGGCCGGCATCGAGGACGCCCTCGTCGAACGCGATGCCTGCGGTGTCGGCTTCGTCGCCGCCATCGACGGGCAGCCGCGGCGCGAGGTGGTGGAGAAGGCGATCCAGGCGCTGAAGGCGGTGTGGCATCGGGGTGCGGTCGCAGCCGACGGCAAGACCGGCGACGGCGCCGGCATCCACATCCAGATCCCGCAGGACTTCTTCAAGGAACAGATCAAGGGCGCCCACGACATCGAGCACACCATCGGCGTGGGCATGGTGTTCCTGCCCCGCACGAGCCTCGATCAGCAGGAGCGCTGTCGGGAGATCACCGAAAGCGAGATCATCCGTTTCGGCTACACCGTCCGCGGCTGGCGTCAGGTTCCCGTGGACACCTCGGTGATCGGCGAGAAGGCGGCGGCGACCCGGCCGGAGATCGAGCAGATCATCATCGGCAACCCGCGCGGGGTGCCCGACGACCGCTTCGAGCGCGACCTCTACGTCATCCGTCGCCGCATCGAGAAGGAGGTGCTGCGCGCGAACATCACGGATTTCTACATCTGCTCGCTGTCCTGCCGCTCGATCGTGTACAAGGGGCTGTTCCTCGCCGAGCAGCTCGACGTCTTCTACCCCGATCTCGGCGACGCGCGCTTCGTCTCCTCCTATGCGATCTTCCATCAGCGCTATTCGACCAACACCTTTCCCTCCTGGAAGCTCGCCCAGCCCTTCCGCGTGCTCGCCCACAACGGCGAGATCAACACGCTGCGCGGCAATGTGAACTGGATGAAGAGCCATGAGACGCGGCTCGCATCGCCCCTCTTCGGCGAGCTCGTCGAGGACATCAAGCCGATCGTCCAGGAGGGAAGCTCGGATTCGGCCGCGCTGGATGCGGTGTTCGAGGCGCTGACCCAGGCCGGGCGGCTTCTGCCGCTCGTGAAGATCCTGCTCATTCCGCCGGCCTGGTCCAGGCGCATGGCGATGCCCCAGGCCTGGCGCGATCTCTTCGCCTACTGCAACTGCGTCATGGAGCCGTGGGACGGTCCCGCGGCGGTGGTCGCCACCGACTGCCGCTGGGTCATCGCCGGCATGGACCGCAACGGGCTCAGGCCGATGCGCTATTCGCGCACCCGCGACGGGCTGCTCGTGGTGGGCTCGGAGACGGGCATGGTTCCTCTGCCCGAGCGGGAGATCGTCGAGAAAGGTCGCGTCGGCCCGGGCGAGTGCATCGCCATCGACCTCGAGCACGGCCGCTTCTACCGCGACCACGAGCTCAAGGACCATCTCTCGGCCCTCAAGCCCTACGGCAAATGGGTCCAGAACATCACCCGGCTCGACACCCTGCTCGAGCGGCAGCCATCCGAGCCGGTGCGCTTTCCGCGCAGCGAGCTGCGGCGTCGTCAGACGCTCTATGGCATCTCGCTCGAGGACCTCGAGCTCATCCTCCACCCCATGGTGCAGGAGGGCAAGGAGCCGGTGGGGTCGATGGGCGACGACACGCCGCTCGCCGTGCTCTCCAAGCGCTACCGGGGCCTCCATCACTTCTTCCGGCAGCAGTTCAGCCAGGTCACCAACCCGCCCATCGACCCTCTGCGCGAGTACCGGGTCATGAGTCTCAAGACCCGGTACGGCAACCTCGGCAACATCTTCGACGAGGATCCGAGCCAGACGGACATCCTCGAGCTCGAGAGTCCCGTTCTCCTGTCGCGGGACTACCGCGCGATCCTCGACTACTTCGGCCGCAAGGTGCGCACGCTCGACTGCACCCTTCCCGCCGACGGTTCCGAGTCCCTCAAGGACGGCCTCGAGCGGCTGCGCGCCGAGGCCGAGGAGGCGGTGCGCGGAGGATCGGAATCCCTCGTGCTCACGGATGAGAACGTGGGCCCGGAGCGCATGCCCATTCCCATGATCCTCGCCGTGGGGGCGGTGCACAGCCATCTCGTGCGCGAGGGGCTGAGGTCCTTCAGCTACATCACCGTGCGCTCCGGTGAGTGTCTCGATGTGCACTATTTCGCCGTTCTCATCGGTGTCGGCGCCACCGCCGTGCACGCCTATCTCGCCGAGGCGGCGATCGTCGACCGCTTCGAGCGCGGCCTGTTCGAGGGCCTCACGCTGGAGGAGGCGCTCGCGCGCTACCGCGAGGCCGTCAACCAGGGCCTCCTCAAGATCATGTCCAAGATGGGCATCGCCATCATCAGTTCCTATCGCGGCGGCTGCAACTTCGAGGCGGTGGGGCTGTCGCGGACCCTGTGCCGGGAATACTTCCCGGGACTCACGACGCGGATCTCGGGGATCGGGCTCGTCGGCATCCAGAACCGCATCCGCGCCCAGCACGAGAAGGCCTACGGCAGCGCCGAGCCGCCCATCGAGGTCGGCGGCTTCTACCGCTTCCGCCAGGGCGGTGAGGTGCACGGCTTCGAGGGCCGCGCCATCCACCAGCTCCAGCAGGCGGTGGCGACGGACTCCTACCAGGCGTACAAGCGCTACGCCGAGCTCATCTACGCCCAGGAACCGATCTCGATCCGCGATCTCCTCGACTTCAACCGCACGCAGCCGCCGGTGCCGATCGAGGAGGTCGAGAGCATCACCGAGATCCGCAAGCGTTTCGTGACCCCGGGCATGTCCCTGGGCGCCCTTTCGCCCGAGGCCCACGAGACGCTGACCATCGCCATGAACCGCATCGGCGCCAAGTCCGATTCGGGCGAGGGAGGCGAAGGACGCGAGCGCTACCAGCCGCGGCCGAACGGCGACAACGCCAACTCCCCGATCAAGCAGGTGGCTTCGGGCCGCTTCGGCGTCACCGCCGAGTATCTCAACGCCGCCCGCGAGCTCGAGATCAAGATCTCGCAGGGGGCCAAGCCGGGCGAGGGCGGGCAGCTTCCGGGCTTCAAGGTCACGGCGGAGATCGCCCGGCTGCGACATTCCACGCCCGGGGTGACGCTGATCTCGCCGCCGCCCCATCACGACATCTATTCGATCGAGGATCTCGCCCAGCTCATCTACGATCTCAAGCAGATCAACCCCGACGCCCGGGTGTGCGTGAAGCTCGTATCCGAAGCGGGGGTGGGCACGATCGCCACCGGCGTGGCCAAGGCCAAGGCGGACGTCATCCTGATCTCCGGCCATTCCGGCGGCACCGGGGCAAGCCCGCAGAGCTCGATCAAGTTCGCGGGCACGCCCTGGGAGCTCGGCCTCTCCGAGACCCACCAGATGCTCACCCTCAATCAGCTCCGCCACCGGGTCGTGCTGCGAACGGACGGGGGCATCAAGACCGGGCGGGACATCGTCATCGCCGCCCTGCTCGGGGCGGAGGAGTTCGGCATCGGCACCCTCGCGCTCATCGCCATGGGCTGTATCATGGTGCGCCAGTGTCACTCGAACACCTGCCCGGTCGGGGTATGCACCCAGAAGGAGGAACTCCGCGCCAAGTTCCGCGGCACCCCGGAGAAGGTCGTCAATCTCATGAGCTTTCTCGCCGAGGAGGTGCGCGAGATTCTCGCCTCGCTCGGCCTGCGTTCGCTGCGCGAGGCGGTGGGAAGGACCGATCTCCTCAAGCAGGTGAGCCGCGGCCACCCCGATCTCGACGACCTCGACCTCAACCCCATCCTCGTGCGGGTCGAGGACGGGGGCTATCCCGTCCACTGCACCCTCGAGGGGCGCAACGAAGTCCCGGACACCCTCGATGCCCAGATGGTGCGGGATGCGCGGCCGGCGCTCGAGGACGGCGAGAAGATGCAGCTGCACTACAACGTGCGGAACGTGCACCGCGCCGTGGGCACGCGCCTGTCCGCCCACATCACCCGGCGCTACGGCATGGATGCCTGGCGGGAGGGTAACATCACGGTGCGGCTGCGCGGCTCGGCCGGACAGTCGCTCGGCGCCTTCGCGGTGCGCGGCCTCACCCTCGAGGTCTTCGGTGATGCCAACGACTATGTGGGCAAGGGGCTCTCCGGCGGCACCATCGTCATCCGGCCGCTGGTCTCGAGCCCGATCGTGCCCGAGGACAATGTCATCATCGGCAACACCGTGCTCTACGGGGCCACGGGCGGCAAGCTGTTCGCCAACGGCCGTGCCGGCGAGCGCTTTGCGGTGCGCAATTCGGGTGCGATCACCGTGGTCGAGGGCTGCGGCGACAATGGCTGCGAGTACATGACGGGGGGCGTTGCCGTGATCCTCGGGCCGGTGGGCGACAATTTCGCCGCCGGGATGAGCGGCGGCATGGCCTATGTCTGGGACCCCGGGGAGCAGCTTCCGCTCAGGATCAACACGGACATGGTGATCTATCAGCGCCTCGAGGTCGACCACTACGTCGCGCAGCTGCGCGGCCTCATCGAGGAACACCACCGCCGCACCCAGAGCCCGCTCGCCGAGCGCATCCTGCTCGCCTTCGACCGCGAGCTCGCCCATTTCTGGCAGATCGTGCCCAAGGAGATGCTCGACAAGCTCGAGGTGCCGGTGCGCCGCGAAGACCTCGTCGCCCGCCGGGCCTAGGCACAGGCTCCCACGCGCGGCGTTCGGGATGCGGGCATCGATCCGCGCCTGCTGTGCGGGCGGTGCCGGCGCGGGATTGCGGCTATTCCAGCGGTTGTGGTATCTGACGGGCGGGTAAACTGATGGATGATACGCGTCCCGCTCCCTCCGATCGCGAGGGGGTGCGACGGCCCGACAACCTCTTCGCCCGGGGAGGACAGGGATGGGCTCGGATCGCGGCGCGACCGCCCGCAGCCGGGCGCTCGTGGCCGGGCTGCTCCTGGGCCTGCTCGTCGCGCTCCGCGCGGCCCGGGCTTTCGAGCTCCTGATCCCGGATCGGGGCTACTACGGCCCCCATGACCCGCTGCGCATACGCCTCCCCGAGGCACTGCCCGTGGCGGCGCTCGAGCAGCTCGCGGTCGAAATCGATGGCATCGACGTCACCGCCTTTCTGCGCTTCGAGGAGGGAACGCTCGTCTATGCATCCCCGCAGCCGCTCGCGGGTGGCCTGCACGAGCTGCGCCTTCTCGCCTACACCGCCGAGGGCGGGACGGAAGAACTCCTGCGCAGCTCGTTCGAGGTGCGAAAGCTGCCGTGGGTGCGGGAATTCGAGGCCCGGGGCAGCATCGAACTGCTGCTTGCGCGGGAGCTCGCCGCCGATGCGCGGGTGAGCGTGGACCCCAAGGGGAGCGCCCAGGGTGCGGTCGATGCCGCGATCACCGCCGCCCAGGGGGAGTGGCGGCTCGAGGGACGTGCCGGGGCGATGCTCGACAGCCGCAAGGAGACGGCGACGGGGAAGGCGCTCGAGCTCAGCGAGTACCAGGTCCGATACGAGCGCGCTCCCCTCGCTCTGCGGGCGGGGCACTTCTCGCCGCTGGAGGACAGTCTCATCAGCTCCGGCTTCGGCACCCGCGGGCTTGCCGCCGACATCGATCTCTCCCTGCACTCGGGTCTGCGCGCGACCCTGTTCGCCATGCGCAGCGAGGCGATCACCGGCTTCGAGGATTTCTTCGGAATCGAGGAGCCGGACAACCGCGTCCTCGGTGGGCAGCTGCACATCACCCCGCTGTCGCAGGCGGAGCTGCTCACCCTCACCCTCACGGGCTATCACGGTCGCGGGCCCACCGCCGGGGTCGGCGGCTTCGGCGACCTCGCGGCCGGGGAAGCGGGGGGTCTCGCGCTCGCCGCGCGCAGTCGTCTGCTCGGCGGCATGCTCGCGCTCGAGGGCGAGATCGCCCGCAGCTGGTGGGATGCGGACGGCCGCGAGCCGCTCGCGGACATGCGGGCGGACGAAGCCTGGCGGCTGCAGGCGGTGCTCGACTTCGAGAGCGGCGGGGAGGGGGACTTCGCTTCCGGGTCGCTGGCATTCGGTTGGGTGCGGGCGGGTCCCCTGTTCGAGAGCATGCTCGGCACCTCCGCCCAGCCGGGCCAGGACATGCTCGCGCTCGAAGCGCAGCTGCAGCGCGGCGGTCTCGACGCCGCCCTGACCCTGAGCCGGGCCGAGGACGAAGCCGGCGCCGGCGTCGGCATCACCACGAGCCGTCTCGACAGCCTCGAACTCAGGCTGGGCTACGCTTTCGACCAGCCCTACCTCGGGGTTCTCCAGGCGATGTCGCTTGCAGCCGGCTGGAGCCGCCGGCGGCCGGTCGATGCCGATGCGGGAGGGGGTGTGGATGAGCGCGGCCTCACGGGCGAGGCGGCTTTCGACTTCGCGCTCGGGGAGACGGGCTTGCATCTCAGCTATGCCGAGCAGCACCGCAACGATTTCACCGCCGCGGACGAGGACGAGATCACGCGCGCGCTCTCCCTCGAGCTCGAACGTCCTTTGCTGGGCGGCAGGCTCGTGCTCACGCCCTCCGCTTCGCTGGGCTGGAGCGAGCTGCTCGCGAGCGGCGACGATGTGTGGGACCAGGAGCTTCGCCTCGGGCTCGAGCTCGCGCCCCTGTGGCGGGGGCGACATGGCCTCACCCTCGAAGTCTACTGGAACCGGAGCCGCGACGACTCGCTTCCGGACGAGACGATCTCCTACGGCCTCGAGGGTACGCTCAGCATCGACGTCCTCGAGGCGCGCGCCAACCTTCCCGGCCTCGCGCTCCATCTCTCGGTCGACTACGTCGAGGAGCGGGACGAGCTCGCCGGTACGCGGGACGGCTCCTTCCGCATGTACGCCACCTTGAGCGCGAACTGGGGGATCAGCTATTGAACGGAGCGTTGCGCCCGGAGGAAATCGTGACATCTCCGATCTTTTCGCGACTCGTCACGGTGCTGTCGCTGGCGGTGCCGCTCGTCTCGGCGGGCGCGGTGCGGGCGGTGGTGGAGCCGGCGACGGTGGCCGTGACCTATGCCGAGCGCACCAGTCTGTCCGTGACCTGGATCGTGGCCGGTGCGCCGCCGGGGGCGGTGGTGACCTCGGAGCAGGGGCGCTTCGTGCTGTTCCGCGCCGGCCAGTGCGGGACGACGCCCCTCTCCACCATCGCACGGCCGCTTTCGGGTACGAGCGATGCGGCCGGAACGCTGCGGGCGCGCGAGCGCTTCGCCGTGCCCGCCGCGGTCACCATCGCGGCGCGCAAGAGCGGCGCCTCGGCGCTCTGCTATCTGCGGACCTTCAGCGTCGGCAACGTTCCGCTCGCGACGGAGGAGCTGCGCCTCACGATCAGCGGCGGTCTCGCGGCCGACTTCGCCGTTACCGCCGTGCGGCTGCGTTTCGACGACGGCAGCATCGGCCGGATCGTGACCGCGGGTACGGACCTCGGCGTGGTGGCGGAGATCGCGTATCGGGGTGAGGGGCGGCTGCGCGCCTTCTGGGAGCTCGCGGGTCCGGCGACGACCCTGGGCCGCGCCTCCTTCCGGCGCATCGGCACCGTGCACCGCCGGCTCACGGGCAGCGGGCGCATGCGCCTTGCGGGCCCGCGGCTGCCGACCGCGACGCCCGGGCTCCATCTCCTCCGCCTGCGCTTCGTCGAGCCGGACATCGACACCCCGGAGCTCGTGATCCGCTATTTCGTCCGCCGAGCTCTGCCCGAAGAGCGGCCCCCGGCGCCGCTCGCCCTGCGCGCGCCTCAGGAGGGGGCACGGCTTCGCGCCGACCTTTCCTTCGCCTGGGAGCCGCTGCAGGGGGCGGCCGCCTATCGCGTCGAGTTCTTCCCCTCCGGGGTGCAGGAGGGCGCGCGCCCGCACACGGGTCTGCTCGTACCTGGGGCGCTGCGCGAGGCTGTGCTCACGCCGCCCGTGCGCGAACGTCTCGCCGCATCGGCGGCATGGCGCTGGCGGGTGGTGGCGTTCGATGCCGAGGGCCGCATCATCGCCGTGAGCGACCTGCGCCTGCTGCGCGCGGAGCGGGATGCGGCGCAAGAGAAGCCGGCGGGTGAAGGGCCTGCGGCCGCGGGCGCCGGCGCCGCGCCATAGGGGAGCGGGGGTGGGCCGAATGCCGAGGGGCTTCGGCCGCCCCGCCCTTGTCCCCGCCTGCGGCGGCGCGATATAGGAAGCGCGGGCGCCCGTAGCTCAGCAGGATAGAGCATCGGATTCCTAATCCGAGGGTCGTGGGTTCGAATCCCGCCGGGCGC
>CAZHHU010000051.1:11868-18447 GCA_964532215.1 uncultured Geminicoccaceae bacterium | reverse complement strand
GCCGAGTGCCGGGGCATCCAGCGGGAGCTTCAGCACCTGGCGCTGCACGACCCGCTCACCGGGCTCGCCAACCGGCGTCTGTTCCTCGACCGCCTCCAGCACGCCCTGCATTACGCGCGCCGCGAGCGCCAGCGGGTTGGCCTGCTGCGCATCGACGTCGACAACTTCAAGGGCCTCAACGACGCCTTCGGCCACGACGTCGGCGACCGCGTGCTCGCCCGGGTCGCGGAACGGCTCTGCCAGCGCCTGCGGCGCGTGGATACCGCCGCCCGGATCGGCGGCGACGAGTTCGCGGTCGTCCTGCCCGGCATGAAGAGTGCGCGCGCCCTGCAGCTCGTGGCCGAGCGGATGCTCTCGGGAATGGCGCCGCCGCTCGAGATCTCCGGCTACCGCGTCCACGTTACCGTGAGCATCGGTGGGGCGGCCTTCCCCGATCACGGCGCGGACCGCGACGAACTGCTCGCAAGCGCCGATCACGCCCTCTATCTCGCCAAGCGCCGCGGCCGCAACCGGTACGCCTGCTTCAGCGGCGGCAGCGATCGCCGGCTTCCGAGCGGCTGGCTCGCCGATTTCGAGGCCGCGCTCGAGAATGGCGAGCTCGGCATGCTCTTCCAACCCCAGCACGCGCTGGACAGCGGCGAGCTGCGCGGCTTCGAAGCGCTGCTGCGATGGCGGCATCCGCGCTACGGCGAGATCGCGCCGGGGCGTTTTCTCGAAGCCATCGAGCGCTCCCCGCTCATGTACCGCCTCGCGCGCTTCAGCATCGAAACCGTCTGCGCCACCGCGCGGCGCCTCGAGGCGTGCTTCGGGTTCCGGGGCATCGTCGCGGTCAATCTGTCGCAGAAACAGGTGACCATGCCCGGCCTCGTGGAAACGATCCTCGATACCCTGAAGGCGCATGCGCTCGATCCGGGACGGCTCGAGGTGGAGATCACCGAGGATGTCATCCTCGAGGATGTCGGCGCCCAGCTTCGCACCCGGCTCGAGGCGCTGCGGGGCGCGGGCGTTTCGATCGCCCTCGACGATTTCGGCACGGGCTATGCCTCCCTCGCCCATCTCGACCGTCTCCCCTTCGCCTGTCTCAAGATCGATCGTTCCTTCGTCGCCGAGCTCGCGAACTCGGCCACGGCCCGGGCGATCGCGCGCACCGTCGTGCGTCTGGGGCGGCAGCTCGGCGCTGCGGTGGTCGCCGAAGGCATCGAGACCGAGGAACAGCGGAGCTGGCTGCGGCGCATGCAGTGCGGTTTCGGCCAGGGCTACCTGTTCGCGCCGCCGCTTCCCGAATCCGAGCTCGCCGCCTGTCTGCGGGCGCACGGCAGGTCGACGTCCTCTCCACCCGCGAATCGGGCGGGAGAGCCCGAGGCCCTTCTCACCTCGTGAACACGACCGCTCTTTTCCCGCCGCGGCGCAGCGGGTATGGAATCCGCGCGAGGGCTCGCGCCGGAGGGGGGAGTGGAGCCGGAGCAGGAGCGGGTCGCGGCGCTCGTCGACGCGCGCGGACTCGATTGCCCGCTGCCGCTGGTGCGGGCGCGTCAGGCGCTCATGCTCCTTGCCCGCGGCGAACGCATCTGCGTGCTCGCAACCGACCCTGCTGCGCCAAGGGACTTCGAGGACTACTGCGAGGCCTCGGGACACATCCTGGTCGAATGCCGGGAGCGGGATGGCGTGTTCCTGTTCGTGCTCGAAAAGGCGTGATGCCGATCAGGCGAGGCCGAGCGCGGCCTTGTAGAGCTCGAGCAGCTCCTCCTGCTCGCCCCGCTCGTGCGGCTTCATGCGCCTCAGGCGGATGACCTGGCGCATGACCTTGACATCGAACCCTTCGGCCTTGGCCTCGGCGTAGACCTCGCGGATCTGGTCCTGGAGCTCGCGCCTTTCCTCCTCGAGGCGCTCGATCCGTTCGACGAAACTGCGCAGTCGGTCGGCCGCGATGCCGCCGGGCTGGTCCATGGGTCAAACTCCTCCACGCGGAACTTCGGGGGCCGTCTGTTAGCCGAGCCGCGAGAGCCGAACAAGAGGCCGGGGAAGCAGGCGTCCCGGCTTGCGACCCCGGCGACGGCTCCGCTAGGCTTCGCCTGTGCCGAGCGCGAGCGGTCGCATGTCGAAGCCGAGGGTTGCACTGTTCGTCACCTGTCTCGTCGATCTCTACCGGCCCAGCCTGGGCTTCGCGGTGCTCGATCTGCTGGAGGCGGCGGGAGCCGAGGTCGTGGTGCCCGACCGACAGACCTGCTGCGGCCAGCCCGCGTACAATTCCGGCGATTTCACGACCGCCCGCGCGCTCGCGCGGCATGCCCTGCGGGCGTTTGCGGACTGCGACTACATCGTTCTGCCTTCGGGTTCCTGCGCCGCCATGCTCCGCTGTCACTACCCGCGGCTGTTTCCCGCCGACACGCCGGAGGGGGAAGAGGCGCGCCGCTTTGCCGAAAGGGTGTTCGAGCTCTCCCGTCTGCTTCTCGAAATCCTCTCCTGGCCGGGAAGCTCCGTCCGGGTCGAGGCCCGCGCCGCCTATCACGATGCCTGTTCGGGTCTGCGCGAACTCGGCATCCGCGAGGAGCCGCGCAGACTGCTCGCGACCGTCCCCGGCCTCGAGCTCGTGGAGCTCGCCGGCTGCGCGAACTGCTGCGGCTTCGGCGGAACCTTCTGCGTCAAGTATCCCGAGATCTCGACCCGCATGGTGGACGACAAGGCGCGGGCGGTGGAGGAAAGCGGCGCCGATCTCCTGCTTGCCGGGGATCTGGGCTGTCTTCTCAACATCGCCGGCCGGCTCGCGCGACGCGGCAGCCGCATCGCCGTCCGGCACTATGCCGAGCTGCTCGCCGGCCGGCTCGAAACCCCGCCGATCGGCGGGCCGGCCTGATCATGGAAGTCGCGAGCCTGCACTTCCGGGATCGCGCCCGTCGCGCACTCGCCGACGCGCGGCTGCAGCAGGCGCTCGCGGTGGTGCGCGCCGGATGGCAGGATACGCGGGCGCGGGCGATCCGGGAGCTTCCCGAGTTCGACGAACTCCGGGATATCGCGCGCGAGATCCGCGATCACGTGCTCGCCCATCTCGACCTCTATCTCGAGCTCTTCGAGGCGCGCGCCAGAGAGGCGGGTGCGGTCGTGCATTACGCGCGGGATGCCGAGGAGGCACGCCGCATCGTGCTCGAGCTGCTCGAGGCCCGCAACGCGCGCCGCGTGACCAAGAGCAAGAGCATGGTGTGCGAGGAGATCGGCCTTGCCGAGGCGATCGAGAGCGCGGGCATGACGCGGGTCGAGACCGACCTCGGCGAATACATCATCCAGCTCGCGAACGAACCGCCCTCCCACCTCATCGGCCCCGCGGTCCACGTGACCCAGGAGCGGATCGCGGAGCTCTTCGCCCATCATCACGGCACGAGCCCCGGCGACAGCCCCGAAGATCTCGTCGCCGAGGCGCGGCGCGTGCTGCGGCAGCGCTACCTCGAGGCCGATGCCGGGATCACGGGCGCGAACTTTCTCGTCGCCGAGAGCGGCTCCATCATCACGGTGACGAACGAAGGCAACGCCGAGCTCACCCAGGGCCTTCCCAGGCTCCATATCGTCGTCGCGAGCATCGAGAAGCTCGTGCCGCGGATGGAGGATGCCTTCACGCTCCTGCGTCTGCTCGCCCGCTCCGCCACCGGGCAGGAGTTCTCGGCCTACACCACCGTGGTCACGGGTCCGAAGCGGGAGGGGGATCTCGACGGACCGGAGGCGATGCACCTCGTCCTCGTCGACAACGGTCGCAGCAACCTTCTCGCCGGCCGGCTCCGCCCCATTCTGCGCTGCATCCGCTGCGGCGCCTGCATGAACCACTGCCCCGTCTATCTCGCCGTCGGCGGGCACGCCTACGGCTGGGTCTATGTGGGACCGATGGGCGCGGTGCTGACGCCCCATTTCGTGGGCATCGAGCGCGCCTACCCCTTGCCCGAGGCCTCCACCTTCTGCGGGCGCTGCGAGGAGGTGTGCCCGGTGCGCATCCCTCTGCCCGAGCTCATGCGCTACTGGCGCGAGGAGGCGTGGCGGCGGCAGCTGGCATCCGCGCTCGCCCGGCGCGCACTCGCACTGTGGGCGTTCGTTGCCCGCCGGCCGCGGCTCTATCGGATGCTCGCCGATCTCGCAACACGCACCCTCGCCCGCCTCGCCGGGCGGCGCCGGCGCTTCCGCCGGCTGCCCTTCGCCGGCGGCTGGACCGCGGCCCGCGATCTTCCGGCGCCCGAGGGCGGCACCTTTCTCACCCGTCACCGCAGGGCGAGGCGGCGGTGAGCGAGGCGCGCCGCACCCTGTTCGCGCGTCTGCGGCAGCTCTATGCGCGTCCGCCGGAGGAGGAGCAGCGGGCGCGGGAGACGATCGCGGCGCATCTCGCCGACCGCGAGCCCAATCTCCTGCCCGCCCGCGCGCGGGTTGCGGGCGCGGAGGCGGTCGCCCTCTTCGAGCGCATGGCGCGCCGGGTGCAGACCGATGTCGAGCGCGTGGCGGCACGGTCCGAGGTTGCGCGCACGGTCGCCCGCTATCTGCGTTATCACGGCGTGCCGCAGCGGCTGCGCCTTGCGCCCCACCCGCTGCTGGAGGAAGCGGGATTTGCGGAACAGAGCCTGATGACGGTCGCGCGCGGGGCTGCGGATCCCTCCGATCCGGTGGGCGTGACGGTGGCCGAGGCCGGCATCGCCGAAACGGGTACGCTGATGCTCTGCTCCTCGCCGCAGTGCCCGACGCTGCTCGCCTTCCTGCCCGAGACGAGCATCGTCCTGCTCCCCACCGCGCAGGTCGTCGGCAGCTACGAGGAGGCCTGGCAGCTCCTGCGCGCGCGCTATGGACAGCCGCCGCGATCGGTCAATTTCATCACCGGACCGTCGCGGACCGGTGATATCGCCCAGAAGATCACCCTGGGCGCGCACGGGCCGCGCCGCCTGCTCGTGATTCTCGTCGAGGAGAGGGACGCCGCGTGACGGACCACCGCGACCCCAGCCGGGACCGCATGCCGACCCCCGAGGAGCTCGCGCTCTGGCGCCGGGCCATGCGGGACGTGCGGCCGCTCCGGGGCGCGGTCCGCATCGAGCCGCCTGCGGAGGGCGATGAGCCGGCGCCGGTACCGGTCGAGGTCCCCGTCCGCGCCCGTCCGCGCCCTGTCGGCACGCGGCCGCCGCCGCTGCCGCGACGGCTCGATCCCACGCGGCCGGTGGGGCTGGATCGGCGCAGCTGGCAGCGCCTGCGTCGCGGGCAGATGCCCATCGAGGGCACGCTCGATCTCCACGGCATGACGCAGGAGCAGGCGTTCGCCGCGCTCGAGCGCTTCCTCGCCGAGCGTCAGCAGCGTGGTGCGCGCTGCCTGCTCGTGGTCACCGGCCGGGGGTTGCGCGTGGGCGGCGTGCTGCGCCGCAAGCTGCCCCAGTGGCTGGAAAGTCCGGCGCTTCGCGAGCGCGTGATCACCTATGTCCAGGCCCGCATCGAGCACGGCGGGGAGGGCGCCTTCTATCTCCTCCTGCGCCGGCGACGGCGGACGCCTTCCTGACTCCGACCCGCTCCTTCACGGCGGTGGCGCATTCCACTGCACGCGGCCGAGCTCCGCCACGTCGTAGCCGCCGAGCTCCTGAGCCTTGGCCGCGAAGCGCCGGCTGCGGGTGAAGCGCCACAGGCGCTGCAGGGGCGGTTCGAAGAAGGCCCAGCGGTGAAGCAGCAGATCGTAGCGTTCCTTCGCGAGCGGCACCGCCTGGAGATCGAAGGGGGCGGCGAGACAGGTGAGCGCGAAGCCCGCATCCGCCTGTCCCGAGGCGATGGTGAGGGCGACCTCGGTTTCCGTGCGTGCCGGCGTCGGCAGCAGATCGAGTTCCTCGAGCCGCACGCCGCGTTTGCGCAGAAGCTCGAGGAACAGGCGCCAGGCACCGGATTCCGGCTGGCGGGGGACGAAGCGCAAGCCGCGCACATCGGCGAGGTCGCGAACCTTTCCCGCCTGCGCGCGGGCAAGCAGCAGCCCCTGCTCCCGCCAGCCCCATGCGACGAGCACGAGCGGCAGGCCGGCGCATTCCCGCGCGACGGTCGCCCGGTTCCAGTCCTCGCCGTCGCGCTCGAAGAGGTGAAGGCCCGCCGCAGCGGCGCGCCCCTCGCGCACCCGCACGAGCCCATCGACGCTGCCGTCGAAGAAGCTCGCGATGCCGCTTCCTGATTCCCGCAGCGCCCACTCGAGCAGGGGATCGTGCGAGCCCGCGAGGACGTCGGCAGGGGGATGCGGCGATGGCCCCGCACCGCGGTTCCGCCGCCGGATCCATTCCTCGATCTCGCGGCGCGGGAACAGCAGCCGCCCGGTGGCCCGGCTGCAGGGAAGTTCGCCGCGGGCGGCAAGCGCGTAGATGCGCCTCGGTCGGAGCCGCAGGAGTTCGGCGACCTCGCGGGTGGTCAGGAAATCGCGCTCGGGCATCCGTTTCCTTCGTCTGCCTGCGGGTTTCGGGGATCGACGGGGAGCTCGAGCACGGTACCCAGAAGGTCCTCGAGCATCGCCGCCGCGGCGAGCAGGTACGCCTCCGAGCGGGGGGGTGCCACCATCTGCAGTCCCACCGGCAGCCCCGCGCGCGTACGGCCGCAGGG
>CAZHHU010000051.1:1555-11768 GCA_964532215.1 uncultured Geminicoccaceae bacterium | reverse complement strand
TCGAGCGCGAGGCCATATTCGATGTTCCAGACGATCTCCGGCTTGAGCGCGTCGCGGTGCGCGTCGAGGAGATGGGCGTAGCGGGTCGCGAAATGGGCGCCGCGCAGCACGGTGAAGCATTCGATGGCTTCGGAGAGATCGGGGCTCGCTTCCTCGACGGTCGTTCCCAGCTCCCCGAAACGCTGCGCGGCGCCGCGGCAGATCTCGGCGATTTCCGGATCGACCGGCGTGAGGCCGCCGAGATCCGCGGTATAGGCGACGCGACGAAGCCGCACGGGAAAGCCGACGGCATCGAAGCAGGGCAGCGCCGGGGCATCGAAGCTCAGGGGATCAGCGGGGTCGCGACCGGCGAGGACGTCGAGGAACAGCGCCAGGTCACGCACGTCGCGGGCCATCGGGCCCTCCACCGCCAGGGTCTGGAAGGGATCGGGCGCGGGGCCGTGGGGAACGCGACCCGGCCCGGGCCTGAGGCCGAGCACGCCGCAGAAGGCGGCGGGCGTGCGCAGCGAGCCGCCGAGATCGGAGCCGGTCGCAAGCCAGGCCATGCCGGTCGCGAGGGCGACCGCCGAGCCTCCCGAGGAGCCGCCGCAGGTGAGCGCCGTGTTCCAGGGGTTGCGTGTGACGCCGAAGACCTCGTTGAAGGTGTTCGCCCCGGCGCCGAATTCGGGCGTGTTCGTCTTGCCGAGCACGATCCCGCCCCGGGCCTCGAGCCGCTCGACGAGAAGATCGGAGCGCGCCGGAACGTGATCCCGGAACAGCGGTGAACCGTAGGTGGTGCGCACCCCGGCGACATCCGTGAGGTCCTTGATCAGCACCGGAAGACCGGCAAGCCAGCCACGCCGGTCTTCCGGAGGTGGACGGTCCGCGATCTCCCGCGCCCGCTCGCGGGCGCGGTCGGGACAGAGCGTGGGCACGGCGCCGAGGACCGGGTCGACGGCGGCGATGCGGGCGAGCGCCGCTTCGATCGCCTCGAGAGGATGGATCTCGCGCTCGCACAGCAGGCGCACCATCTCCCGGGCGGGCAGGCGGATGAGCTCCTCGGTGCTCACGACCGACGCGCTTCCGACATTTCGCGCATTCGATCGCACAGAGGCGGGCCGGTCACAAGTCGCAGCAGCCGCGACCGGCAGACGCGCGGGACTCGCCCTGTTCCGCGGACTGGCCTAAGAGGCTGCGGCAGCGCCCGCGCGGCGGAGGCACCATGAAGGTTACACTCGGCGTAGCTCCCATCGGCTGGACCAACGACGATCTGCCCGAACTCGGCGGGGACATCCCGCTCGAGCAGTGCCTCAGGGAGGCGGCGGAAGCCGGCTACCGGGGCATCGAGAAGGGGGGCAAATTCCCGAACGATCCCGGGCGGCTGCAGGAACTCCTCGACCGCCACGGGCTGCGGCTCATCACCGGCTGGTTCTCCGGCGAGCTCTACGCCCGTCACATCGAGGAGGAGAAGCGGCGCATCGCGGCGCACGTGCATCTTCTCGCCACGCTCGGATGTCCGGTTCTCGTCTACGCCGAGACCACGCGCACCGTGCAGGGGCGCATCGACGTGCCCCTTTCCGCCCGCCCGCGCATGCCCCGGGAGGACATCGGCCGGTACGGAGAGAAGCTCACCGTGTTCGCGGAGTGGCTCCGTCTCGAGGGGCTGGCTTTGAGCTTTCACCACCACATGGGCACGATGATCGAGACCGGGGAGGAGATCGACCGGCTCATGGAGCATACCGGCGAGGCGGTGGGGCTGCTGCTCGATACCGGGCACCTCCACTACGCCGGAGGCGATGTGGAGGCGACGTGTCGACGCTGGGGCGGACGGATCAATCACGTGCACTGCAAGAACGTCCGGCAGGCGGTGCTGGAGCAGGCCCGGGCGCGCGACTGGAGCTTCCTCCATGCGGTGCGCGAGGGCGTCTTCACGGTGCCGGGCGACCCCGAGGGTTGCATCGACTATCGCCGCTTCGCGAAGCTGCTCGCCGAGATCGGCTATGAGGGCTGGGTGGTGGTGGAGGCGGAGCAGGATCCGGCCAGGGCGAATCCGCTCGAATACGCCCGCATGGGGCGGCGGGAGCTCGTGGAGGCGTTCACGGCTGCCGGCTACGAGGTGGCGTGAGCATGCCCCTCAGCCGGTGGGGGCGCAGGCCACGAGACGGGCGAAGGCGACCTTCGAGCGGGGCGGGCGGCCGAGCCGTTCCATGATGAAGGCGGTGGCATCGACGAGCCGGTCGAGATCGACGCCGCTTTCGATTCCGAGCCCGTCGAGCATGTAGAGGAGGTCCTCCGAGGCGAGATTGCCCGAGGCGCCGGGTGCGTAGGGACAGCCGCCGAGCCCGGCGGCCGCGGCATCGAAGGTGCGCACGCCGAAAAGCAGCCCGGCGAGCACATTGGCGAGCGCCTGACCGTAGGTATCGTGGAGATGAAGCGCGATCCGCGCAAGCGGCACGGCCTGCGCGCAGGCGCCCAGGAGCTCGACGATGCGCCGCGGCGTTGCGACGCCGATGGTATCCCCGAGCGAGATCTCGCAGCATCCCATCCGATCCAGCGCCGCCGCGACGTCCACCACCCTCCGGACAGGCACCTCCCCCTCATAGGGACAGCCGGCGATGCAGGATACATAGCCGCGCACCCGGATGCCGGCCGTGCGTGCGCGCTCGGTGACCGCGCGGTAGCGCTCGAGGCTCTCCGCGATCGAGCAGTTGATGTTCCTGTGGGAGAAGGTTTCCGAGGCCGCGGCGAACACCGCGACCTCCTCCGCGCCGGCATCGATCGCCATCTCGAGGCCCCGGAGATTGGGCACGAGGACGGAAAAACGCACGCCTTCCCGCCTGCCGAGCCGCTTCAGCACCGCATCGGCGTGCGCCATCTGCGGCACCCATTTGGGCGACACGAAGGCGCCCACCTCGATGCGGCGAAAGCCGGCGGCGATCAGCCGTTCGATGAATGCGACGCGCGTGTCGACGTCGAGCACGTCGCGCTCGTTCTGGAGTCCGTCGCGGGGGCCCACCTCGACGATTTCCACGCGGCGCGGCAGCTGCGCGAGGGGATCTGCGGATGCGCTCATGAGTGATCCTCCCGCTCGATCCGGGCGACCACGGCGCCCTCCTCGACGCGATCGCCGGCCGCGACCCTGAGCTCGGCGATGCGGCCGTCGTGGGGCGCGGCCAGCTGCTGCTCCATCTTCATCGCCTCGATGACCGCGACCGGCTCACCCCGACGCACGATCTGTCCGCAGGCGACGAGGACCGCCACGACGCGTCCGGGGAGAGGGGCGGTGATCAGGGACTCGCTTTCCGTCTCCTCCGCGAGCCGCTCGCGCATGCCGGCGAGCGCAAAGCTCGCCCGCAAGGCGCCGCGCGCCACGGTCACCTCCTCGCCGTCGAACCACGCCGAGAATTCCTGCCGCAGGCCGGATTCATCCTCGAAACGGACGCGCGCGCCGGCAACCGTCGGTCGGCTTATGGTGAATTCGCCCGCACCACCTTCGAACCGCCACTCGCGGCCGTTCGTCGAAGTGGCCTGGAAGACGAGCTCCCGCTCACCGCGGGCGAGGGCGATGCGCTGGCTCGCGGGCGCGCCGGGACGGAAGCCGGTGCGCAGGTTCCAGGGCGAGTTCGGCTCGACGTGCGCCGGGCAGTCGGGGCGGGCGAGCCGTTCGGCGAGGATCGCCGCCGCCGCGAGGCGCTCGAGCCCGGCCGCGTCTTCGGCGCCATTCTTCGCCATCCCTTCGCGCTCGAGCCAGCCGGTATCCACTTCGCCCCGGGCCACCTTATCGGTGGCGAGCAGATGCGCGAGCAGGGCCAGATTGGTCGCCGGTCCCCGCACATGGGTGCGCTCGAGGGCGGCGCGCAGGCGGAAAAGGGCCTGCGGGCGGTCCGGCCCATGGGCGATGATCTTGGCGATCATGGGGTCATAGTGGGGGGAGACGGAGCCGCCCTCCGCGACCCCGGCATCGACCCGGATTCCGGGAAGATCCGAAGGGAGCAGGAGGCGGGTGATGCGCCCCGGCGCGGGACGAAAGCCCTCCTCGGGACACTCGGCATAAAGCCGCACCTCGATCGCCGCGCCTTCCGAGCGGATGTCCTCCTGCGCCATCGGCAGCGGTTCACCGGCGGCAATGCGGATCTGCCACTCGACGAGGTCCAGCCCGGTCACCGCCTCCGTGACGGGATGTTCGACCTGAAGGCGCGTGTTCATCTCGATGAAGTAGAAGCGCTCGTCGTCCTCGACGAGGAACTCCACCGTGCCCGCGTTCTCGTAGCCTGCGGCACGGGCGACAGCCAATGCCGCCTCATGCAGCCGCCTGCGGATGGAAGGCGGGAGCCGCGGTGCGGGCGTCTCCTCGAGGACCTTCTGATGCCGCCGCTGCAGGCTGCAGTCGCGCTCGAAGAGGTGGACGATGTGGCCGTGGCGGTCGCCGAAGATCTGCACTTCGACATGGCGCGGCCGCTCGATCCATTTCTCGAGCAGCAGCGTGCCCGTACCGAACGCGCTTTCGGCCTCGCGCCGGGAAGCTTCGAGGGCTGCGGTCAGTTCCTCTTCGCGGGCCACCCGCCGCATGCCCCGCCCGCCGCCGCCGGCTGCCGCCTTGACGAGCAGCGGGAAACCGATCTCGCGGGCACGGGCGAGGAGTGCGGCATCATCGAGGGTGCGACCGTGGCAGCCGGGAACCACCGGCACGTCCGCCTGCACCGCGAGCGCCTTCGCCTCGCGCTTGTCGCCGAGTCGGCGCATGAGCTCCGGGGGCGGTCCCACGAAGATGAGGCCGCGATCGCGTACCGCGGCCGCAAAGGAGGCATCCTCGGCGAGAAAACCGTAGCCGGGGTGGATGGCATCCGCACCCGCGCGCCTTGCGGCCTCGAGGATGCGTTCGACATGGAGGTAGCTTTCGCGCGCAGGCGCCGGGCCGATGCGCAGTGCGAGATCGGCCGCGCGCACATGGGGCGCCTCGGCGTCGGCATCGGAGAAGACGGCCACGGTGCGGATGCCGAGGCGCCGGCAGGTGCGGAAGATGCGGCAGGCGATCTCGCCGCGGTTGGCGACGAGCAGGGTGCGGATCATGCGTCGCCACCGGCGGCCGCGGGGCGCCACGCGGGCACGCGTTTTTCGAGAAAGGCACGGACACCCTCGCGCCCTTCCGCCGAGGCCCGCCGTTCGGCGATGAGCTTCGCGGTCGCCTCGGCGAGCAGCGATCCCTGCAGCGAGGGAAGGAGGCGAAGGAGACTCTTCGCCTCCGCCTGCGCTTCCGGACCTCCCTCGAGCAATTCTTCTACGAGCGCCGCCACGCGCGCCTCCAGCTCCTCGGGCGGTGCGACCTCGTGGACGAGCCCGAGCCGGTGCGCCTCGGCGGCATCGAAACGCTCGCCGGTCAGGAAGTAGCGCCGGCAGGCGCGTGCGCCGATCGCCCGCAGCACGAAGGGCGAGACGACCGCCGGAACGAGTCCGAGGCGCACCTCGGACAGGGCGAAGAAGGCCCGCGCGCTCGCCACCGCGATGTCGCAGGCGGCGACGAGGCCCACACCTCCTCCGATCGCCGGCCCGTTGACCATGGCGATCGTCGGCATGGGCAGTTCGTCGAGGGTCCGCAGCATGCGCTCGAGCTCGCGCGCATCGGCGAGATTGGCGTCGAAGTCGAAGCCGGCCATGCGCCGCATCCAGTCGAGATCGGCTCCGGCCGAGAAGCTCCGTCCGGCACCCGTGAGCACGAGGCAGCGCAGCGCCCGCGCGTCTGCGATCTCCTCGAGCGCCTGCGTGAGCTCCCCGATCATGCGCTCGTCGAAGGCGTTGTGAACTTCCGGTCGGTACAGCGTAACGCGCGCGACGAGGCCCTGCTGCTCGACGCGAATGAACTTCCGCCCGCTCATGCGCTTCTCCGGGATCCCTGCCTGTCCCGGAGGAGTTAGCGCAAATCGGCGCCCGGCGCATCTCCGCCCGACGGCGCCCGCCGGCCCTCACTCCGCCGCCGCCGCTGCTCCGACCGGCTCGACCCGGCAGGCCGAATACTTGAACTCGGGAATCTTGCCGAAGGGGTCGAGCTGCGGATTGGTGAGCAGATTGGCCGCAGCTTCGTGGAAGCAGAAGGGGACGAACACCGTGCCCTCGGCGATCGCCCGGTCCGCCCGCACGAGAAGCTCGATCGAGCCCCGACGGGTGGAAAGGCGCACGGGATCGCCGGGGCGGATTCCGAGCCGCTCGATATCCCTGCGGTTCATGGCGCAGAAGGGAACGGGCTCGAGCGTCTCGAGTACCGCCGCGTGGCGGGTGATCGCACCCGTGTGCCAATGTTCGAGGGTGCGCCCCGTGATCAGCACCATGGGATATTCCCGATCCGGGACTTCGGCCGGCGGCGTGACCTCGGCCGGAACGAGGCGCGCGCGGCCGCTCTCCGTCGGGAAGCGTTCCTCGAAGACCACACCCTTGCCGGGGTGATCGGGCGCCGGACAGGGATAGGCGACGGCGTGTTCGCGCTCGAGCCGCTCCCAGGTGATATTGTCGAGCGAGCTCATGGCCTTCTTCATCTCGGCGAACACGTCGGCGGGGCCGGCGTAGTTCCAGTCGAGCCCGAGCCTTTTCGCGATCTCCTGGATGATCCAGAGATCGGGCCGGGCATCTCCCGGCGGCGGGACGGCGATGCGACCCATCTGCACCTGCCGGTTCGTGTTCGTGACCGTGCCCTGCTTTTCGGGCCAGGCGGTCGCCGGCAGGACGACGTCGGCGAAGGCCGCGGTTTCGGTCAGGAAGATGTCCTGCACGACGAGATGCTCGAGCCGGGCCAGGGCCTCGCGCGCATGGGCGGCATCCGGATCCGACATCGCCGGATTCTCGCCCATGATGTACATGCCCTTGATGCGGCCCTCGTAGGCGGCGTCCATGATCTCGACCACGGTGAGACCGGGCTCGGGATCGAGCTTCGCGCCCCAGAGCTCCTCGAGAAAGCGCCGGTACTCCGGTTCGGAAACGCTGTGATAGTCGGGGAAGACCATGGGGATGAGCCCCACGTCCGAGGCGCCCTGAACGTTGTTCTGACCGCGCAGCGGATGGAGTCCGGTGCCGGGCCTGCCGACGTGGCCGCACATCACGGCGAGGGAAATGAGACAGCGGGCGTTGTCCGTGCCGTGGACGTGCTGCGACACGCCCATGCCCCAGAAGATGATCGCCCGCTCGGCCTTCGCATAGGCGCGCGCGACCTCGCGGATCGTCTCCGCGGGGATGCCGCAGAGCTCGGCCATCGCCTCGGGCGGGAACCTCAGGAGATGTTCCCGCAGGCGCTCGAAGTTCTCGCTCCGGGCCTGGACGAACTGCTCGTCGAACAGCCCCTCGGTGACGATCACGTTCATGATCGCGTTGAGGAGCGCGACGTCCGTTCCCGGGCGGAACTGCAGCCGCCAGGTCGCATGCTTCATGAGCGCCTGGTGGCGGGGATCGGCGACGATGAGGGTGGCGCCACGCTTCGCCGCCTGCTTGAAGAAGGTGGCGGCGACGGGATGGTTCTCGGTCGGGTTCGCGCCGATGACGAAGATGACGTCGGCGTTCATGGCTTCGGTGAAGGGCGCCGTCACGGCGCCGCTGCCGATTCCCTCCATGAGCGCCGCCACCGAGGAGGCGTGACACAGCCGGGTGCAGTGATCCACGTTGTTGTGCCCGAAGAGCGTGCGCACGAGCTTCTGGAACAGATAGGCCTCCTCGTTGGTGCCCTTGGCGGAGCCGAAGCCTGCGAGCGCCCGTCCGCCGTCGCGCTCGAGAATGCGCCTGAGCCCGGCGGCCGCGAAGTCCAGCGCTTCCTCCCAGCTCGCCTCGCGGAAATGCGTCCAGGGATTGGCGCAGTCGATCTCCTCCTCCGCCCGCTTGGGCACCCCCTCCTTGCGGATCAGCGGCACGCGCAGGCGGTGGGGATGGTGCACATAGTCGAAGCCGAAGCGGCCCTTCACGCAGAGGCGATTGAGATTGGCCGGCCCGGGCGCTCCCGTGACGTAGAGGATGCGGTCGTCGCGGATGTGATAGGTGAGCTGGCAGCCGACGCCGCAGTAGGGGCAGACACTGCGCACCGTGCGATCGACGCGGGGATCGCCGCGTCCGCTCTCGCGGTCCACCACGCTCGCCGGCATCAGCGCCCCCGTGGGACAGGCCTGGACGCATTCGCCGCAGCCGACGCAGGTCGAGGCACCCATGGGATCGTCCATGTCGAAGACGATCTTGCTGTGGTGGCCGCGATACGCGAGGCCGATCACGTCGTTGACCTGCACCTCCCGGCAGGCCCGCACGCAGAGGTTGCACTGGATGCAGGCATCGAGCTGCACCGCCATGGCGGGATGGGAGAAGTCCGGCCCGGGCTGGTGGCGTGCGGGAAAGCGGCTCGCGGTGACGCCGATCCGCTCCGCCCACTGCCAGAGCCGCGAGGTGGGATCGTGTGCATCCGCCCTCGGCGGCTGATCCGCGAGCAGCAGCTCCATGACGAGTTCCCGCGCGCGCTTTGCCCGTGCGGATGCGGTCCGCACGACCATGCCCGGGGAAGGCCTGCGGATGCAGGATGCGGCCAGGGTGCGCTCGCCCTCGATCTCCACCATGCAGGCGCGGCAGTTGCCATCGGCCCGGTAGCCCGGCTCCGGAAGCCAGCAGAGATGGGGGATCTCGATTCCCTCCCGCCGCGCGACCTGCCAGATCGTTTCCTCGGGCCGCGCCTCCACTTCACGGCCGTCGAGGATGAAGCGGATGGGCTCGGTCATGACTGCGCACCTCCTGCGCGAACCGCTTCGGGGAAGAAGCGGAAGAGGCATCGGATGGGGTTTCCGGCGGCCTGGCCCAGGCCGCAGATCGAGGCGTCGCTCATCACCGCGACGAGATCCAGAAGCCGCGTCTCATCGAGCGCGCCTTCAGAAAGAAGGCGCACCGCCTTTTCGGTGCCGGCCCGGCACGGCGTGCACTGGCCACAGGACTCGTCCTCGAAGAAGCGCATGAGATTGAGCACCGCGGCCACGGGATCGTCCTTCTGCGACAGGACGATCACCGCATGCGAGCCGACGAAGCAGCCGTGCTCCTCGAGGGTGCCGAAATCGAGCGGGATGTCCGCCATCGACGCGGGCAGCATGCCGCCCGAGGCACCGCCCGGGAGGTAGGCCCGGAACTCGTGACCCTCGGCCATGCCGCCGCAGAACTCGTCGATGAGTTCGCGCGCGGTGATCCCGGCCGGCGCCAGTTTGACCCCGGGCTCCCGCACCCGCCCGGAGACCGAGAAGTGGCGCAGTCCCTTGCGGCCGTGCCGCCCCTGGGCAGTGAACCAGTCGGGGCCCTTCTCGAGGATGTCGCGCACCCACCACAGGGTCTCGACGTTGTTGACGAGCGTCGGGCGGCCGAAGAGGCCCACGCTCGCCACATAGGGCGGGCGGTGTCGGGGCAGACCGCGTCTGCCCTCGATGGATTCGATCATCGCCGACTCTTCGCCGCAGATGTAGGCTCCGGCACCCCGGCGCAGTTCGATGAAGCCCCGGGGTGCGACGCCCGCGGTCTCGAGGGCCGCGATCTCCCGTGCAAGCAGCTCGTGCAGCTCCGGATATTCGTCCCGCAGATAGATGTAGATGCGCTCGATGCCGACGACCTCCGCGGCGATCAGCGCGCCCTCGAGCATGCGGTGCGGATCGGTCGACAACAGATGCCGGTCCTTGAAGGTGCCGGGCTCGCCCTCGTCGGCATTCACGGTGAGATAGCGGGGTGCCGGCTGCGCGCGCACGATCGACCATTTGCGGCCGGTGGGAAAGCCGGCACCGCCGAGACCGCGCAGCTCGCCGTCGCTCAGGGTGGCGATCACCTGTTCGGGGGCCACGTCGCCGCCGCGCACCCGCGCGAGCGTCCGGTAGCCGCCCATGTTGCGGTAGGCCTCGAAGGTGAGGGCGGGCGGCAGCTCGGGCGAAAGCTCGCCGGACTCGATCAGTTCCCGCACCCGCGCGGCGGTCGCCTCCTCCACCCGCCGCCGGCCGGCCATGCAGGCCGGGGCGCGGTGGCAGGCGCCCATGCAGGGCGCGCGCAGCACCCGCACCCGCGGCGCGAGGGTGCGACGCAGCTCGTCCAACAGCTTCTCGGCACCGGCCATGGCACAGGAAAGGCTGTCGCACACCCGCACGGTGATCGTGGGCGGCGGACTCTCGCCCTCCCGCACCACGTCGAAATGGGCATAGAAGGTTGCAACCTCGAACACCTCGGCCTGGGGAATGCGCAGCTCCTCCGCGAGGGC
>CAZHHU010000051.1:0-1455 GCA_964532215.1 uncultured Geminicoccaceae bacterium | reverse complement strand
GGACGCGGCATGTCCGCGCGATCGAGGCGCACGCTGTCCGGTACGCTGTAGGCCACCGCCGCGTTCCACTGGGGTGCGATTCTCTGGAAGCCGAAATGGACCGCGACCCCGATGAGGATGACCGCGATCAGCGCCGCGATGAAGGCCCTCATTCCCTTTCCTCCGCCTGCGCGTTTCTGCCGTCGACCCGCGAGGTGACCCGGACGAGCCAGCGCACGAGCTCTTCGATCTCGCGGCGGTTGGCGATCCGCTGGAGCGGCATCTTGGTGCCGGGAAGATAGCGGTCCGGCCCGAGTTCGAACAGCCGCGTGAGCGTCTCTTCGGTCCACACGACATCGGCCCGGCGCAGTGCCTCGCTGTAGGGATAGTCGGGCAGGCTGCCGACCCTGCGTCCGATGAGCCCGTAGAAGGTGGGGCCCGACTTGTTCTCGCTGTCCGGCGTGAGCGAATGGCAGAGGCGGCATTTGCCGAACAGCTTCGGTGCGCCCGTGTGCGCGGCGATGCGCTGGGTCTCGGTGATCCAGGTCTGGGTCGGTCCGGCAAGCTGGTCTCCGCGCTCCGCATCCCATACCCGGAGCGCGCCGTCGCCGTGGCCGGAATAGAGGGTGCGCCCATCGGCGGCGAAGGCGAGGGCCCACACCGGCCCCCCGGCCGAACGCAGCACCCGTTCGCTCGCGAGATCACGGGCGTTCCAGATGTAGATCGTGCCGGCCGCGGTGCCGCTCGCGATGCGGCCGCCATCGGTTGTGGCGGCGAGCGAGAGGACGGGCTTTTCCTGACCCTCGAGCCGGAACAGTTCGCGCCCGTCCTCGACGCTCCAGCCGCGGATGGTGCCGTCGATCGAACCCGTGAGGAGGATCTCTCCACGGGAGAGCAGACGGGTTATGGGAAAGCCGTTGCCGTCGGACCGCCAGAGCAGGCGCCGCGTCTCGAGGTCCCACAGGGTGAGCGCGCCTTCCTGATCGGAAGCGGCAAGCTTGCGGCCGCCCGCTGCAAACGCGACACCCGTATAGCGCAGCGGCGGCGCCCCGAAGCTCGCCACCTGCTCCGCTTCGGGAACGCGCCAGAGCAGGACGCGGCCGTCCCAGCCGGCGGTCGCGGCCATCCGGCCGTCGGGCGAAAGCGCGACCGCCACCGCCTTGGCCTCGTGGCCACGGGCGAGCGCGCGCGGTCGGCCGGTCGCCAGGTCCCAGATCCCGAGGCGGCCGTCGTCGCCTGTCGAGCTGAGAAACCGCCCGGAAGGTGCGAAGGCGACGTCGTTCACGGGTCCCCGGTGACCCATGAGCCGCAGCCTCGGCATTCCCGTTGCCGGATTCCACAGCACGACGCTGTAATCGAAGCCGGCGGTGGCGAGGCCGGCCTCCGCCGCCGCGATGCCCTTGACCGGCCCGCCATGCCCGACGAAGGGCGTCGGTTCCGCCTCCGCCGCAAGGGAGGCCAGAAGGGCGGCGGCCC
>CAZHHU010000050.1:6752-18782 GCA_964532215.1 uncultured Geminicoccaceae bacterium | reverse complement strand
GCGCGTCTGCGTGATCTCGGCATCGACACCTGGCGACGCATCACCGGCGGCGTGGAGGGCGGCGGCGTCGTCGATCCCGAGACGCTCGAACGGCTGCGGGGCCTGGGTTACGTCAACTGAACCGGGCGCGATGCCGCGTCCGCACCCACGGCCGCGGCGGGGCAGGCCTCGCCCGCCGGGGGGAACCCGCGGCCGCAGGCCCATCTCCTGCAGCCTGCTTGACAGGCATCCGCCGCGCGCGCATAGTTCGACTAAACTCAACTAAACTCGCGGGCCGCGGCACCGTCCCGCCGCCGGGTTTGGTTGCGCCTCCAGGGAGGGAGATGTCCATGCGACGCACATCGATGACCGCCATCGTCGTGGCGCTCGGGCTCACGGCCGGCACCGCGCATGCCGAATCGCTCACGCTCTGCTGGGCGGCCTGGGATCCGGCCAATGCGCTCACCGAGCTCTCCAAGGATTTCACCGCCGAGACCGGCATCGAGATGAAGTACGAGTTCGTCCCCTGGACGAGCTTCGCCGACCGCTTCCTCAACGAACTCAACTCGCAGGGTAAGCTCTGCGATCTGATGATCGGCGATTCGCAGTGGCTGGGACTGGCCGCGGAGAACGGTCACTACGTCAAGCTCAATGATTTCTTCGAGAAGGAAGGGATCGACATCAACGATTTCCTGCCCGCGACCGTCTACAACTACTCGACCTGGCCCAAGGGTACCCCGAACTACTGGGCGCTGCCGGCCATGGGCGACGCCCTCGCCTGGGTCTACCGCAAGGACTGGTTCGAGCGGCCGGAGATCCGCGAGGCGTTCAAGAAGGAATACGGGCGCGAGCTCGAGCCGCCCAAGACCTGGAGCGAGCTCATCGAGATCGCGAAATTCTTCACCGGACGCGAGATCGACGGCAAGGTCCGCTACGGGGTCGCCATCTACACCGAGCGGGGCTCGGAAGGGATCACCATGGGCGTCACCTCGGCCCTCTATCCCTGGGGCTTCCGCTATCAGGATCCGGACAAGCCCTATCACATGGAGGGCTATGTCAACTCGCCCGAAGCCGTGGAGGCGCTCGAGGCCTACAAGGAACTCTACGAGTGCTGCACGCCGCCCGGCCACTCCGACGCCTACATGGTCGCCAATCTCGATGCCTACAAATCCGGCCAGGTGGCGATGCAGATGAACTGGTTCGCCTTCTTCCCCGGCATCCTCAAGGATGAGCAGGTGGGCAAGGTGTCCGGCTTCTTCGTCAATCCGCGTCAGAACGAGGAAGCGAGCGTGCTCGGCGGCCAGGGCATCTCGGTCGTCTCCTATTCCGACAAGAAGGACCTCGCGCTCCAGTACATCAAATGGTTCGCCCGGCCGGAGGTGCAGAAGAAGTGGTGGGCCCTCGGCGGTTACAGCTGTCACCGTGCCGTGCTCGAGGACCCGGAGTTCCCGAAGACGGCTCCCTTCGCCGCCGACTTCCTGAAGGCCATGTCGCATGTGCGCGACTTCTGGCAGGAGCCGGAGTACGCCGAGCTGCTTCAGGCCATGCAGCGCCGCATCCACGACTATGTCGTGGCCGACAAGGGCACGGCCAAGGAAGCGCTCGACAAGCTCATCCAGGACTGGACGGAGATCTTCGAGGACGCGGGCAAGCTCTGACCTCTGCCTCCCCCGCGGCCGGCGGGGCCACGGCTCCGCCGGCCCCCTCCGCGGCCCAAGGACCTTTGTGATCGGCAATGAACGAGGCCCTGACCCCGCCCGAAGCGCAACGCGCGCCCTCCCGCAGCGCGGGGATGCCCGCGGGGCACCGATCGGGGCTGTCCGATCGCGCCGTCGCCTGGCTGTTCGTGGCGCCGACGATCGCGCTTCTGCTCGCGATCAACATCTTTCCGCTTCTCTGGAACATCTATCTCAGCTTCACGAACTACAAGGCGAACGCGCCGCATCGGCCGCTCCGCTGGCTCGGGCTCCGGAACTACGAGCGGGTGCTCTCCAACGAGGACATCTGGTCCTCGATGCAGGTCACCGCGCATTTCGTCTTCTGGTCCATCCTGCTGCAGGTGCTGCTCGGCTTCTCGCTCGCCTGGCTGCTCAACCGCCGCTTCCGCGGCAGCGCCTTCTGGACCACCGTCATCGTCATCCCGATGATGCTCTCACCCGCGGTCGTGGGCGTCTTCTGGAGCTATCTCTTCCAGCCGCAGGCGGGGATCTTCAACTACATCGTGAACTTCTTCCACGACTTCGGCAAGTTCACGATGATCGGCGACCCCGATCTCGCACCCTGGGCGATCGTGCTCGTCGATACCTGGATGTGGACGCCCTTCGTCATGCTCATCTGCCTCGCCGGGCTCAGGGCCATTCCCGAATACCTCTATGAGGCGGCCGAGGTGGATGGGGCATCGTCCTGGCGCCAGTTCTGGACCATCACGGTGCCGCTCGTGCTGCCGTTTCTCATGCTCGCGGTGCTGTTCCGGGCGATCGAGAACTTCAAGATGTTCGACATGGTGGTCGAGCTCACCTCGGGCGGTCCTGGATCGGCGACCGAGCTCGCCTCCATCTACCTCAAGCGCGAAGCCTTCGAGAAATGGCGCACGGGCTACAGCGCCGCCCTCGCCGTCATCCTCTTCGTGACCGTGTTCGGCGTCGCGAACATCTACGTGAAACTGCTCAACCGGGTGAAGCAGCGGTGACCGCAGCCGATCGCCCCCGTTCGATCGTCGAGCCGCGCCCCTTCTCGCGCCGGCTGGCCGCCGTGGTCATCGTCGTCTACGCGCTGGTGTCGGCGATTCCGCTTCTCTGGATCGTGGCGACGAGCTTCAAGACCCCGGAGGACGCGATCGCCTATCCGCCGAAGGTCTTCTTCACGCCCTCGCTCGAGGGCTACGTCAACCTGTTCACCGCCCGCACCCGCCAGACGCCGGAATATCTCGCGAGCCTGCCGCCGCCCGAGACCTGGTACGAGGAGCTCGTGCGCAAGCGCCACATGGTCATCACCGGCCCCTCGCGCTTCGCCGGCCGCTATCTCAACTCGGTGATCATCGGCTTCGGCTCCACCTTCTTCGCCGTCTTCCTCGGCACCCTCGCCGCCTACGCCTTCTCCCGCTTCCGCATCCCGCTCGCCGACGATCTCCTCTTCTTCATCCTCTCCACCCGCATGTTTCCGCCGGTGGCGGTGGCGATCCCGATCTACCTCATGTACCGCAAGCTCGGGCTCACCGACAGCCATCTCGGCATGATCATCCTCTACACCGCCGTGAACCTCAGCCTGTCGGTGTGGCTGCTCAAGGGCTTCATCGACGAGATCCCGAAGGAATACGAGGAGGCGGCGATGGTCGACGGCTACACGCGGCTGCAGGCCTTCCGCAAGGTGGTGCTGCCGCAGGCGGCGGCCGGGATCGCGGCGACCGCCATCTTCTGCCTCATCTTCGCCTGGAACGAATACGCCTTCGCCCTCCTGCTCACCTCGGGCCTCGCCCAGACGGCGCCCCCCTTCATCCCCAACATCATCGGCGAGGGCGGGCTCGACTGGCCGGCGGTGGCGGCGGGAACGACCCTGTTCCTGCTGCCGGTGATGATCTTCACCATCATCCTGCGCAGACATCTCCTGCGCGGCATCACCTTCGGAGCGCTGCGGCGATGAGGGGCGGCAGCGGGAGGCGGTGGCCGCGCTGGCTGCGGCGGGGGCCGATGGAAAATCTCGCCTCGCTGGTCATCGGCATCGGCGTCTTCATGCTCATGCAGCCCTGGTCGATCGAACTGTACGGCCGCAGCTTCGTCGTCATCCTCGCCGGCACCCTCGGATTCGTCATCGCGAGCCACCTCCCCGACGGAGAGGAGCGATGAGCGAGATCCGGCTCGAGCGGGTGAGCAAGCGCTTTGCGGGGTTCCTCGCCGTGGACGGGGTCGATCTCACGATCCCGGACCGCTCCTTCTTCGTGCTCCTCGGCCCCTCGGGCTGCGGCAAGACGACCACGCTGCGGATCATCGCCGGCCTCGAGATGCCGAGCGCGGGACGGGTGCTGCTCGACGGCGAGGAGGTGACCGGGCTTCGCGCCGGGCGGCGCGACATCGCCTTCGTGTTCCAGCTCTTCGCCCTCTACCCGCACCTCAACGTACGCCGCAACATCGCCTATCCCCTGCGGGCGCGGGGGGTGCCGCGGGCGCAAGCGCGCCGGCGCGTCGAGGAGGTGGCCCGCCTCCTCGGCATCGAGCATCTCCTCGATTCCCGCATCAGCCGCCTTTCGGGGGGCGACCGTCAGCGGGTCGCGCTCGCCCGGGCGATCGTGCGACGGCCGCGGGCCTTCCTCATGGACGAACCCCTGGGCACCCTCGATGCCGAGTTCCGTGAGCGCATGTGCGAGGAGCTCAGGGGGCTGCACGACCGCATCGGCGCGACCACCGTCTACGTCACCCACGATCAGATCGAGGCCATGCGCATGGCCGATCGCATCGCCGTCATGAACGGCGGGCGCATCGAACAGCTGGGCTCGCCCCAGGAGCTCTACCGCCGCCCCAGCTCCACCTTCGTCGCCGCCTTCATCGGCAGCCCGGCGATGAACCTGCTCCCCTGCACCATCGAGGAGGTCGACGGCAAGCCGCGCCCTTCGCTCGGCGGCGTGACGCTTTCGGGCGTGCGCGCGCCTGCCGGGGTGCGCCGTGCGGTGCTCGGCATCCGCCCCGAGCATGTGCGGCCGGACGACGCGTCAGCGCTGCGCGGCGAGGTGGTGGGACTCGAGTATCTGGGTGCGCGACAGGTGGTCACCGTCGAAGGACCGTTCGGCAGTCTCAAGCTGCGGGTGCCGAACACCGTGCGCCTCGCCTTCGGCGACCGCCTCGGGCTCGCCTTCGACGCGGCGCAGACCGTCTGGTTCGACGAGGCCACGGGCCGGGCGATCGCACCTCAGGCCATCCCGGAGTGCGCCCATGGCTGAGCTGCGTCTCGAAGGGATCTCGAAGAGCTTCGGGCCGATCCGCGCCGTGCGGGAGCTCACCCTCACCGTCGCCGACTCCGAGTTCCTCGTGCTCCTCGGCCCCACCGGCGCCGGCAAGACGACCACGCTCCGGCTGACCGCCGGGCTCGAGCACCCGGACGCGGGGCGGATCTTCATCGGTGGCCATGACGTCACCGATCTTCCGCCCGCAGCGCGGGACGTCGCCTTCGTGTTCCAGAGCTTTTCCCTCTACCCCCACCTCGACGTCTACGACAATCTCGCCTTTCCGCTCCGCGCCCCCGGCCGGCGCATGGCCGAGACCGAGATCCGAAGGCGCGTGCAGGAAGTGGCGGAGCTTCTCGGCATCGCGGGCAAGCTCTCCAACCGCGCGACGCAGCTCTCGGGCGGGGAGATGCAGCGCGTCGCGCTCGGCCGCGCCCTCGTCCGCGAGCCCCGGCTGTTCCTCATGGACGAGCCGCTGTCCTCGCTCGACGCCAAGCTCCGCGAAGCGCTCCGGGTCGAACTCAAGCGCATCCAGCGCGACCTCGGGGCCACCATCTTCTACGTCACCCACGACCAGATCGAGGCCACCAGCATGGCCGACCGCATCGGCGTGCTCGAGGAAGGCGAGCTTCTGCAGCTCGCGCCGCCGCGCGAGATCTACGAACGGCCGGCGAGCGAGCGCGTGGCGCGCCGGCTGGGTTCGCCCGCGATCAACCTGCTGCCGGCCGAGCGGCTCTCCGACTTCGCGCCATCGCAGGCCGCCCGCATCGGCATCCGGCCCGAGGACGTGCATCTCGGCCGCGGAGCGCTCGAGGGCGAAGTGCGCCAGATCGAGCCGCTGGGCGCGGATACGGTCGTCCTCCTCGGCTTTCGGGACCTCGAGCTCCACGCACTCACGCAGGAGCGCGACGGCCTCGCACCCGGCGCCCGGGTGCGCTTCGGGTTCGCGCTGGAGCGGATGCTCCTCTTCGACCGGGAGGGGCGACGGATCGATGCGAGCGAGACGGGATAGGAGATGGATGGGACACTTCTGCGCGCACTGATCGAGCGGACGAGCGAGCGCATCGCCGCCGCGGCCGAGGAGCTCACCCGCCTCGACCAGGCGATCGGCGACGGCGATCACGGCATCAACATGAAGCGGGGCTTCGAGGCCATTCTCGCGCAGCGGGACGAGCTCGCGGCGCTCGATGTCGCCATGGCACTGCAGCAGGTGGGGATGATCCTCGTCAAGACGGTGGGCGGCGCCTCCGGTCCCCTCTATGGCAGCCTGCTCATGGGCATGGCCAAGGCGGCGAAACAGGGCGCCGACTTTGCGGCGCAGCTCGGCGAAGGAATCGAGATGGTGAAACGGCGAGGTCGCGCCGGGCGCGGCTGCAAGACCATGCTCGATGTGCTCATCCCGGTGCATGAGGCGCTCCTCGCCCCGCACGACGGCGAGACCCCGGCCGGCCGCCTCGCGCGCATCCGCGGCGTCGCGGACGAGGCACTCGAGGCGACCCGCGACATGGTGGCGACGCGGGGGCGCGCCTCCTTTCTCGGCGAACGCTCGCGCGGCCATCTCGATCCCGGTGCGGCCTCGAGCCGGATCCTCGTGCACGCGGTGTGCGACGTGCTGGAGGAGGCGACATGAGCGGCGCGGTCGGCATCGTCATCGTCTCGCACTCGCCCAAGGTGGCCGAGGGGACTGCGGAGATGGCGCGGCAGATGGTGGGATCCGAGGTCCGCCTCGCCTGGTGCGGCGGCGATCCGGCGGGCGGTCTCGGCACCGATCCCGAGCGGATCCGCGAGGCGATCCTCGAGGTGTGGAGCGAGAAGGGCGTCGCCGTGTTCGTCGATCTCGGCGGCGCCGAGATGAACACGGAGATGGCGATCGAGATGCTCGAAGAACCCATGCGGGCGCGGGTGCGGATCTGCAACGCGCCGCTCGTCGAAGGTGCGGTCGTCGCCGCGGCGGAAGCTTCTTCGGGGTCGGATCTCGATGCCGTCTGCGCGGTGGCGGAGGACTTCAACCCGTGAATGCCGCCCGTGCCACCGTGCCGCTGACCGCGGCGGTCGGGCTGCACGCGCGCCCGGCCATGAAGCTCGCGCGTCTCGCCAAGCGCTTTCCGGCCACCATCCGGCTGCGTTCCCTGCCCGACGGCCCCTGGGTCGACGCGAAGAGCCTCTCCCGCGTGATGGCGCTCAAGCTGCGCACCGGGGCGGTGCTCGAGTTCGAGGCCCGGGGCGAGGGAGCACGGGAAGCGGTCGATGCCCTCTGTGCCCTGGTCGCCGCCGATTTCCGGGACAACGGGGACGATGGCTGAGCGCATCTTCCGCGGACAGCCGGCCTCTCCCGGCGTGGCGCTCGGCCCGCTCCTGCGCTGGCACGCGGCGCAAGAGCCCGCGGTACGCGCGGGCGCGGCCGGGCCGGAAGCGGAACATGCGCGCCTCGAGCGGGCGATCGCCCGGGCACGTGCGGAGCTCGCCCGACTCGGCGAGGGCGACGACCCGCTCGCCGGTGAGATCCTCGAGTTCCAGCGCGAATTCCTGAGCGACCCGGCCTTTCTCGACGAACTGCGGACGGCGATCGGCCGCGGCCGGTCCGCCGACGTCGCGATGCGGGCCGTCCTCGATGGCATGATCGCGGAGTTCCGGGCCGAGACGGAGGAGTACTTCCGTGCCCGGGCCGAGGACCTCGTCGATCTCCGCGACCGCCTCCTCGATGCCCTCATGGATCGGTCCGAGACCGCCCCGATGATCCCGCGAGGGGCCATTCTGCTCGCCTCGGAGCTCGCACCCTCGCGCTTCCTCGCCCTGCTGCGGCAAGGGATCAGGGGTGTCGCGCTGGAGGCCGGAAGCGCCACCAGTCACACCGCCATGCTCGCCCGTGCGCGCGGGGTGCCTCTCGTCGTCGGGCTGGGGCCGGTGGAGGGAGAAGCCGTCCAGGCCCTGGTCGAGGGAGAGGAGGGGCTTCTCGTGCTCGATCCCGGGCCCGCGTTGCGCCGCACTGCCGCTTCGCGCGCCCTCTGCGAGAGCCCGGGGCGGGCCGCGCGGCGGCTTCGCGGCGCGGGGGCGGTGACCACCGCGAGTGGCGAGCCGGTCGAGATCCGCCTCAATGTCGACGATCCCGACCTCCTCGAGGAGGAGGCGGTGGCCGCTTCGGACGGCGCCGGGCTCGTGCGCACCGAGTTCCTCTTCACCGGCCGCGACCGGCTTCCGGACGAGGAGGAGCAGTATGAGGCCTACCGGACGCTCGTCGCCCGCTTCGCGGGACGCCCGGTGCGCTTTCGCACCCTCGATGTCGGCGGCGACAAACCGCTTGCCGGCGTGACGGTCGCAGGCGAGCGCAATCCCTTTCTCGGCCTGCGCGGCATCCGCCTCTCGCTCGCACGCCCCGACATCTTCGAGCCGCAGCTTCGCGCCCTGCTCCGGGCGGCCCGTCATGGGCCGGTGGAGATCATGCTGCCGATGGTCACCCTGCCCGGGGAGGTCGCGCGCGTCCGCGCCCTCCTCGCCCGCCTGCGCGCCGAGCTCGCGGCAAAGGGGGCGCCGGTGCCCGAGCCACCCCTCGGCATCATGGTCGAGGTGCCGGCGGCGGCGCTCACCCTCGAGCGCTTCGAGGTGGACTTCGTCTCCATCGGCAGCAACGATCTCGTCCAGTACGTGATGGCGGCGGCCCGGGATGCGACGGCAGCGGTGGCCGAGCTCGCCGATCCGCTCCATCCCGCGGTGCTGCGGCTCGTGGCCGAGATCGTGGAGGTGGGCGCCCGGCGGGGCATTCCCGTGAGCCTCTGCGGCGAGATGGCGGGCGACCCGGAAGCGCTGCGGCAGCTCCTCGCACTGGGCCTGCGCTCGGTCTCGGTGCCGGTCGCCCGCCTTCCGGCCACCATCGGCGCCGTCACCCGCTTCGGAGCCCTCGATGAGCGAACGCGAGAGCCATGATCGACGCCAGGCGATCGCCGCCTACAAGGCCCTTTTGCGCGAATTCATCGACCGGCGTCCCTCGGGGCTCCGGGGGCGGCTCGCACGTGCCCTCGGCAAGCACAAGAGCTTCATCACCCAGATCACCAGCCCGGCCTACGGCGTGCCCATCCCCGCCGGCGATCTTCCCGTCATCTTCGAGGTCTGTCACCTCACCGCGGACGAGCGCCGCCGCTTTCTCGAACTGTACGAGCGCGCCCACCCGCGCGGTGCACGGCGGGCGCCGGCCCGTGCGGGCATGCCCCACGAGATCCGCATTCCGCTTCCCGCCTTCGCGCGTCCCGAGACGGCGCTGGAGGTGGAAGCGGCGATCCGCGACTTCGCGGCGCGGGTGATCCGCATCGCCCGGCTCGCCGAACAGGCGGGCCAGAGGGAGGACAGGGGAGAGAAAGGATGAAGAAGTTCGTCAACCGCGTCGAGGATCTGCTCGCCGAATCCCTGCGCGGCTTCGCGCGCGCGCATGCGGACATCGTCCGGCTCCACCGCGACCCCGTCTTCGTGACCCGCGCGAGCGCGACCCGGCCGGGCAAGGTGGCGTTGATCTCCGGCGGCGGCTCCGGACACGAGCCGCTGCATGCGGGCTTCGTGGGGACGGGCATGCTCGATGCCGCTTGCCCGGGCGCGGTGTTCACCTCGCCCACGCCGGATCAGATGCTCGAAGCCGCAAAGGCCGTGGATTCCGGGGCGGGCGTGCTGTTCATCGTCAAGAACTACGAAGGCGACGTCATGAACTTCGAGATGGCGGCGGAGATGTACGAGGGGCCGAACGCCTCGGTCGTCGTCAACGACGACGTGGCGGTGGAGGACTCGACCTACACCACCGGCCGCCGCGGCGTCGCCGGCACCGTGGTGGTCGAGAAGATCACCGGCGCCGCGGCCGAAAGGGGCGCCGACCTCGACAGCCTGAAGGAGCTCGCGGAGAGGGTGATCGGCAGCGTCCGCTCGATGGGCGTGGCGCTCACGAGCTGCACCGTGCCGGCCGCCGGCCGTCCCACCTTCGACATCGGCGAGGACGAGATGGAGATGGGGGTGGGCATCCACGGCGAGCCCGGCCGGCGCCGCATGAAGCTCGCGGCCGCGGACGAGATCGCGCGCGAGATGATGGACGCCATCCTCGGCGATCTCGGGGCGAAGCGGGGCGATCCCGTGCTGCTGCTCGTCAACGGCCTCGGCGGCACCCCCCTCATGGAGCTCTACCTCATGTACGACGCCGCAGCCCGCATCCTCGACGACCGCGGCCTCGCCATCGCCCGCTCGCTCGTCGGCAACTACTGCACCTCGCTCGAGATGGCCGGCTGTTCACTCACGGTCGCGCGGATGGATGAGGAGCTTCTCGGGCTCTGGGACGCGCCCGTGCGCACCGCTGCGCTCCGCTGGTAGACCCGGGCGCGGCCCACCGCCGGATCCGGCCCCCGGGCCTTCCGGCCCATGCTCCGGCGTGATCCGCGTCGCTTCGAGCCAGCGCTCGATGTGAGGCAGAATGCGGCGCATGATCTCCTCGACGCCGCGAGGGTTGGGATGGAGGCCGTCCCGCAGCAGGAGCTCGGGCCGGCCCATTACCCCTTCGAGAAAGAAGGGATAGAGGGGGACGCGGAAGCGCGCGGCAAGGCGCCGATAGACGGCGGCGAAGGCGGTCGTGTAGTCGCTGCCCCAGTTGGGTGGCGCATACATGCCGACGAGGAACACGGCCACCCCCGCCTCCCGAGCCTGCGTGATGATGGCTGCGAGATTGCGCTCGAGCTGCGTCACCGGGAGCGCGCGCAGACCGTCGTTCGCGCCGAGTTCGAGGAGAAGATGGGTGGGGCGCTCCGCGAGCACCCAGGAAAGCCGCGCGAGCCCGCCCGCCGAGGTATCGCCCGAAACACCCGCGTTGATCACCCGGCAGGGGTAGCCCCGCGCACGCAGCGCCGCCTCGAGGCGGGCCGGAAAGGCGGTCTCGAGGGGAATGCCGTAGCCGGCGACGAGGGAATCGCCGAGCACGGCGATGCGGCACTCGACCGCCACCGCCACCCGTGCGGCGAGGAGTGCACAGAAAAGAAGAACCTTGCCGCAGGCCCCGGCTGCTGTCATCTGCCTGCCATCTCCCTCTTCGGGCTCTCGAAGGTCGCAGCGAAACCGGCGTGATCCGCCTGCGTGACGTCCATCTCGAACTCGACGGACCGGCCGGCCGGGTCGCGATCCTGCGCGGAATCGATCTCGAGATCGAGAGCGGCGAGTCGGTCGCCCTCACCGGCCCCTCCGGCGCAGGCAAGTCCACTCTCCTCGCCGTGATCGCCGGCATCGAGCGGCCGAGCCGCGGGCGCGTCGAAGTCGCCGGGCGGGATCTCGCGACGCTCGACGAGGACGGCCTCGCCCTCTTCCGGCGGCGTCACATCGGCCTCCTGTTCCAGGCCTTCCACCTCCTTCCCCACCTCTCCGCGCTCGAAAACGTCGCCCTGCCGCTCGAGCTCCTCGGCCGCCGGGATGCCCCTGCCCGCGCGCGCGAACTGCTCGCGGAGGTGGGCCTCGCGGATCGCACCGCCCACTATCCCGCCCAGCTTTCCGGCGGCGAGCAACAGCGCGTCGCTCTCGCCCGGGCGCTGGCCGCGGATCCCCCGCTCCTTCTCGCCGACGAGCCCACGGGCAACCTCGATTCGACCACGAGCAGCCGCGTGCTCGAGCGCATGTTCGCGCTCTGCGCCCGGCGCGGCGCCACCATCCTCCTCGTCACCCATGAGCCGGAGGTCGCGGCCCGCTGCGCGCGACGCCTGCTCATGCGCGATGGCCGGCTCGAGGGCGCGGGATGAGGTGGTGGCAGCTGCTGCGCTGGGCATGGCGCGATCTCCGCGGCGCACCCGCACCGACCATCATCGTCTTCTCCACCCTGTTCCTCGCCGCTGCCGCGCCGGGCCTGCTGCTGACCGTGAAGACGAGTCTCGACGCCGCCCTGATCCGCGAAAGGAACGCGCTTCTCGGCGGCGAGGTGGTGCTCGAGCTCCCTGGTCGCCCCCTGGATCCGCACAGGCTCGAGCAGCTTCTGCCCGAAGCAACCCGCATCACGCACAGCGTCCACACGCATGGCATGCTGCGCGCCGCCGGCGGTCGCGTCCTTGCCGTCTCCATCAAGGCGGTGGATGCCGCCTATCCCCTGTTCGGAGCCGTGCAGCTCGACCCCGCGC
>CAZHHU010000050.1:3023-6652 GCA_964532215.1 uncultured Geminicoccaceae bacterium | reverse complement strand
CTCGCTGCTCGCCGCGGCACTGGTCGGCCCGGCGATGTCGGCAGCCCTGGCGCTGCTGCCGCTCGCGCGGGCGAAGCGGATCTCCGCCGCCACGCTCTTCCGCCACGATGTCGCGCGCCCGGCGCGGGGGCGCGCCGGCGAATGGCTCATCCTCCTCCTGCTCGTGGCGCTGGCCATGGCCCTCGCCCTTGCAGCGGTGCCGGATGGGACGGCGCGGCGGGCGCTTCTTTTCGGCGCGCCGCTTCTCGGCGGCACGCTTCTTGCGGCCGAGCGGGCCGGGCGGTGGCTCGTCTCCCGCAGCCTGCGCCGGCGCGGCCCGCTCCCGCTGCGCCTTGCGGCCTCCGCCTGGTGCCGTCCCGGATCGCCGCTTCCCGCCGCCTTCTCCGTCCTCGCCGCCGGCAGCGCCCTGCTCACCCTCGTGCTCCTGCTCCACGGTGCGCTGCGCACCCAGCTCACGGAGCGGCTGACCGCGCAGGCGGCCGATCTCTTCCTCATCGACATCGCGCCCGCGGAGCGGCCCGCGCTCACCCGCCTCGCCGCCCGCTTCGGCGGCCGATTGCTGCAACAGGCACCGGTGGTGCGGGCCCGCGTGGTGGCGATCGACGGCGTGGCCGCCGGGACAGCGGAGATCGCTCGAGATGTGCGCTGGACCGTGGAAGGAGACCGCAGCCTCACCTGGATGGCCCGCCCGTGGCCGCAGAGCCGCCTCGTGGCCGGGGCGTGGTGGCCGGCCGATTACCGCGGGCCACCGCTGCTCTCGATCGAGGAACGGGTCGCCCGCGGCTATGGAGTCGAGGTGGGCGACCGCATTGCGTTCAACGTGCTGGGACGGGTGATCGAGGCCGAGATCGCGAACATTCGCGAGCGCATCGACTGGAGCCGGGGGCGGATCGATTTCGTCTTCATCCTGAGCCCCGGCGTCCTCGATGCGGCACCGCACCGCTGGGTGGCGGCGCTCGCCCTGCCGCAGCAGCGCGAAGCCGGATTCCTGAACGCTCTCGCAGAGGCGCATCCCGGGATCACGGCGATTCCGCTCCGCGCCGCGGTCGCCCGCATCCGCGAGCTGCTCGACCGCATCGCGCTCGCCGCCGCGCTCGTGGCGCTGCTCGTACTCTCGGGCGGGCTTCTCGTGCTGCTCGCCGCCATGAGCGCGATCCGGCGGACCCAGGCCCGCGAGGCGGTGATCCTGCGCCTTCTGGGGGCGACCCGGCAGCAGCTCGTGTTGCGTTTCCTCGCCGAATACGGGCTCGTGGGCATGCTCGCCGGTCTTCTCGGGGCGGCGCTCGCCTTCCCCGGCGCCTGGGCGATCGGCCGCTGGCTGCTCCCTCTTCCCTTCACGCCCAGCGCGACCGCGCTGCTGGTCCCCTGGACGGGACTGTGCGTGGCCACCCTCGCCTCGGGTCTCCTGTCCATCCGGCGGCTCACGCGGCGGGTGGCTGGGCGGAGCCTGGCGGCGCTCGCGGACTAGCGACAGATTGTCGTCACACGGCCTCGAGGGCGTTGTCGCCCGCAAATGCCGGCACCAATTCCCGATGCGCCATGATCGACGTCTCGCCGCTCGGCATCGCCACCGTCTTTCTCGCCGGGGTGATCTCCTTCCTCTCGCCCTGCGTGCTGCCGCTCGTGCCCGGCTATGTCTCCTATGTCGCCGGGACCTCGCTCGAGGACCTCGCCGCAAGCCCCGAGAGCCGGCTGCGGGCGGTCTTCTATGCGGCGCTGTTCGTGCTCGGCTTCTCGACCGTCTTCGTCGCCTTCGGCGCGAGTGCCTCGGCGATCGGCGGTCTGCTGCTGACCTACCGCGCCGAGCTCTCGCTTGCGGCGGGCGTGGTGATCCTCCTCTTCGGCCTGCACCTCATGGGCCTCAACCCCGTCTCGCTGATGCAACGCGAGCTGCGCTTCCATCTCGAGCTGCCGGGCGGACGGGTGCTCGGCGCCTATCTCCTCGGGGGCGCCTTCGCCTTCGGCTGGACGCCCTGCATCGGCCCCGTGCTCGGCGCCATTCTCACCATGACCGCGAGCAGCGGCAGCCTCGAGCGCGGCGTCGCTCTGCTCGCAATCTATTCCCTCGGCCTGGGTCTGCCGTTCCTCCTTGCCGCCTTCTTCACCGAGGCCCTGCTGGGCCGTCTGCGCCGGCTCGCACAGTTCGGTCGCCGGCTTCAGCAGTTCGCCGGCGGGCTGCTCGTGATCATGGGGCTGCTCGTGCTCACCGGACGCCTGGAAGCCATATCGTACTGGCTGCTCGAGACCTTTCCGGTATTCACGGCGATCGGCTGAACAGCCGCATCTTTGCGCTCGTCTTAGCTGAAGATGAAACCTTGTTCATCCCGCCCGCGGCGGTGCCGTACTCCGGCTTGATCGCTCATGGGACGCGCCCATATCATGCCGGCATCGAGGCGCAGCAAGGATCGGAACGGGAGCGGATCGACGATGGACGACCGGTATCTGGCGCGGACGGCCGCCGCAACACGCACGCTGGAGATCGACGAGGGTCTCCGCAGCTACATGCTGTCCGTGTACAACTACATGGCCCTGGGGCTCGCGCTGACCGGCCTCACCGCCTATGTGACGGCCTCGAGCCCGGCCCTGCTCGGCGTCATCTTCGGCACGCCGCTGCAGTGGGTCGTCATGCTCGCCCCGCTTGGTTTCGTCTTCTTCCTGGGTGCCCGCATCCACCGCATGAGCGTGAGCACCGCCCAGCTCGTCTTCTGGGCCTTCGCGGTGGTCATGGGCCTGTCGATGGCGAGCATCTTTCTCGTCTTTACCTATACGAGCATCGCCCGCGTGTTCTTCATCACCGCCGCCACCTTCGGCGCAATGAGCCTCTATGGTTACACGACGCGGCGCGATCTCACCTCCTGGGGCACCTTCCTGTTCATGGGGCTCATCGGCCTCATCGTCGCGAGCCTCGTCAATCTGTTCGTGCAGAGCAGCGCCTTCCACTTCGCGATCTCGCTCGTCGGCGTCGTCGTCTTCGTCGGGCTTACCGCCTACGACACCCAGCGCATCAAGGAAGAGTACTACGAGTTCGATTCGCCGGAGACGTCGGCGCGCAAGGCGATCCTCGGCGCGCTCATGCTCTATCTCGACTTCATCAACCTCTTCATCATGCTGCTCCGGCTCTTCGGACAGAGTCGCGACTGAGGTCCCGTTCCCGACACTGCAGGGGCCCGCTTCGGCGGGCCCTTTTGGTATGCGGTCGGGCTGGAAACGATGCGCGCCGCCGCGATTCCGATCCGGGCGGCGGCGCAAGATCTCGGCGGTAGATGGGGACGCGCGCGCCGTCAGTCGGCGGCGGCCGGGGCCGCTTCGCGCTTGCGGGCGAGGATGCGCCGCTTGAGACGGACGAGTTCGGAGGGCAGCCGCCGGTCCGGGGTGCGCAGCAGAAAGCCGTCGAGACCGCCGTGCTTGTCGATGGTACGCAGCGCGCTCGTCGAGATCCTGAGGCGGATGCTCTCCCCCAGCGTCTCGCTGAACAGGCGGTGATGCTGGAGATTGGGCAGAAAGCGTCGCTTGGTGCGGTTGTTCGCGTGGCTCACGTTGTTGCCGACGCTCACGGCCTTGCCGGTCAGGGGGCAGCGTCGTGTCATGGATCGCTTTCCCGAAGAGATCGAGATGGATGGCGGTCGCGC
>CAZHHU010000050.1:0-2923 GCA_964532215.1 uncultured Geminicoccaceae bacterium | reverse complement strand
CGCCGGCTACTCTCGACGGATGAACGGCTGCCGGGGAAAGGGATCATGAACGGGCGCAAGACGGTCTTCATCACCGGAGCAAGCCGCGGCATCGGTCATGCGACCGCCGCCTATTTCGTGCAGCGCGGCTGGCGGGCGATCACCTGCTCGCGGGAGCCCGTTCCGCCCCAGTGCCCGCGCAACGAACGGCACGCCCACATCACCATCGATCTCGCCGAGACCGCGCGCCTGCCGGAAGCGATGCGCCGACTCGAGGAGCTGCTCGAGGGCGGGCCGCTGCACGCGCTCGTCAACAACGCCGGCTTTTCGCCCAAGGCCGCCGACGGCAGCCGCCTCGGCTGCCTCGATGGCGACATGCCGCTGTGGGAACGGGTCTTCCGCATCAATTTCTTCGCCCCCGTGTTCTTCAGCCGCGCCTGCGCGCCCCATCTCTCCGAGGGCCGCGGCTGCATCGTCAATCTCACCTCGATCGCCGGCCACCGCGTCCATCCCTTCGCCGGCAGCGCCTACAGCACCTCCAAGGCGGCGCTCACCTGCCTCACCCGCGAGCTCGCCGCCGATCTCGCCCATCTCGGCATCCGGGTGAACGCGGTCTGTCCGGGCGAGATCAACACGGCTATCCTCTCGCCCGGCACCGAGGCGCTGGTCGAGCGGATTCCGCTCAGGCGCCTCGGCTCACCCGAGGAGGTGGCCGCGGTCATCTACTATCTCTGCAGCGAGGAAGCCTCGTACATCACCGGTGCGGAAATTCCGGTCAACGGCGGCCAGGACGTGTACTGAGGCGTAGCGCCGGCTGCGGCGGTGTCGGCCCTCGTTTCCATGCCCGCGATGTGCTAACCGGCCGCAGGATCCGCCCCGGGGAGCATGAGGAGGGATGGGCACCTACAACTATCCGCGCTATCCGTACCGGCCCACGCCCGATGCCCACGCGGCGACCACCGCCGAACACGAAACGCTGGTGGTGGGCGCGGGCCCGGTGGGGCTCGCCATGGCGCTCGACCTCGCGCGGCGCGGACGCCGGGTTCTCGTCGTCGACGACAACGACACGGTCTCCATCGGCTCGCGCGCGATCTGCTGGTCCAAACGGACGCTGGAGATCATGGACCGGCTCGGACTCGGCGAGCGGCTGCTCGCCAAGGGCGTGATGTGGAAGATCGGACGCGTCTTCTTCCACGACCGCGAGATCTACCACTTCGATCTCCTGCCGGAGCCGGGCCACCGCATGCCGGCCTTCATCAATCTTCAGCAGTACTACTTCGAGGAATACGAGGTGGATGCGGCCGAGGCCGATCCGAACATCGAGATCCGCTGGAAGACGAAGGTCACGGGCATCGAGCCGCGTGCGGACGGCGTACGCGTCACCCTCGACAGCCCCGAGGGGCCGTATCGCATCCACACCCAATGGCTCATCGCCTGTGACGGCGTGCGCAGCTCGATCCGGCAGATGATGGGGCTCACCTTTCCCGGTCGGGTGTTCGAGGATCGCTTTCTCATCACCGACATCGTCATGGAGGCGGACTTCCCGAGCGAGCGCTGGTTCTGGTTCGAACCGCCCTTCCACAGCGGTCAGTCGGTGCTGCTCCACCGCCAGGCGGACAATGTCTGGCGGGTCGATTTCGAGCTCGGACCGGAGGCCGATCCCGAGCAGGAGCGCAAACCGGAGCGTGCGATCCCGCGCCTGCGGGCGATGCTCGGCGAGAAGCGCGCCTTCGAGATCGAATGGACGAGCGTCTACACCTTCCAGTGTCGGCGGCTCGAGCGCTTTCGCCACGGTCGCGTGATCTTCGCCGGCGATTCGGCCCATCAGGTGTCGCCCTTCGGGGCCCGCGGCGGCAACGGTGGCATCCAGGATGCGGACAATCTCGCCTGGAAGCTCGCGCTGGTGCAGGAGGGGGCGGCGCCGGAGGCGCTGCTCGACAGCTACGATTTCGAGCGCGGGCTCGCCGCCGACGAGAACATCCTGCACTCCACACGGTCTACGGAATTCATCACCCCCAAGGGCCCCGGCAGCCACGCCCTGCGCGATGCCGTACTCGAACTCGCGGCGCGATTTCCCTTCGCCCGCCGGCTCGTGAATTCCGGGCGTCTGTCCACCCCTGCCGTCTACGACGGATCACCGCTGAATACGGCGGACCGGGACGCCTTTCCCACCGCCATGAGACCCGGCAGCCCCTGCTGCGACGCGCCCGTCGCCTTCGCCGGCAGCGAAAGCTGGTTGCTCCACCATCTGGGCCGCGGCTTCACCCTCCTCTTCTGTCCCCCGGAGGGCGCGCCGCCGCGCGAGCGTGCCGCCGAGGCCGCCCGCCAGCTCGAGGGGCTGCCCGTCGCGGTGGCGGTCACCACCGTGGGCGCCGGCCCTGACGTCGATCTGCGGGACGAGCAGGGATTGCTCACCTCCCGCTACGATCTCCGACCGGGTACCGTCTATCTGATCCGGCCCGACCAGCATGTGGCGGCGCGCTTTCGCCGCTTCGAGCCCGAGGCGGTGCGGGCGGCGGTGATGCGCGCGACGGGGAGGAACTGACCATGGCCGCGCTCGATACGCGCCCGAACATCCCGGATCCCGATGCGCTCTACGTCGAACTCGCCGAGGCCCACCGCGGCCTCGATGCCGAGGCGAGCCTGCGGCTGTTCGCCCGCATCCTCCTCCTGCTCGTCAATCATCTGGGCGATGCCGAGCTGGTGCGGGAGGCGGTGCGCATCGCCCGCGAGACGGCCGAGGAGGAGTGGCGGCGGCAGGACGGCTGAGCCCCTGGAGCTCCCTGCAGCGGATGCCACCCCTGCGGCCGCGTTGACGGCCAACGCCTGCGGGCATAGATATTGCGCGCGTGGAGACGTGGCCGAGTGGCTGAAGGCGGCGGTTTGCTAAACCGTTGCACGGTGACAAGCCGTGCCGAGGGTTCGAATCCCTCCGTCTCCGCCA
>CAZHHU010000049.1:8028-19610 GCA_964532215.1 uncultured Geminicoccaceae bacterium | reverse complement strand
GGGCAGGCGGCGGTGGCGGCAGATGCGGGCAAAGAGATGAGCCGCCGGACGCGGGTGGCGTTTCTGGGTGCGGTAGTCGACCGCGAAGAGACCGAAGCGGGGCGCGAATCCCTCCGCCCATTCGTAATTGTCGATGAGCGACCACCAGAGATAGCCGAAGACGGGAATGCCGCAGCGCAACGCCTCGGCGACGGCCCGCAGATGATCGACCAGAAAGCGGCTGCGGAGGACTTCGTCCCGGGTGGCGAGGCCGTTCTCGCTCACGAGCAGCGGCACGCCGAGGGCGGCGAAGCGGTGGAGCACCGCGAACAGACCGCGGGGGTAGATCTCCCAGCCGAGATCACTGAAACACCGGGGCCGCCCCCGTTCGTCCACCGTTCCCTCATCGCCCACGAGCCAGGCCCGGCCGCGGGGGCTCCAGTGGACGAGCGCGCGGTTGTAGTAGTTGATACCGAGGAAATCGAGACACCGTCCCCCGCGACCGGCGGCAAGGCGCACCGGCAGGGTGTTGAGGAGGCGATCGCGCACCGCGGCGACGAAGCGGTCGGCCGGCCGCGTCGCTCTCTTCGCCATGACGAAGGGGGCGCTGTGGGCGAAGCCGACCCGTGCTCCCGGCTGGATGCGGTGGATCGCCGTGTAGGCGAGCCGATGCGCCCGGCTCATGGCGGCGACGACGCGCCGCGCCCCTTCCAGATCGCCGCGGCGGAAGGGTGGCCAGTCGCCGACGAGATAGGCGCGCTTGGCATAGACCGTGGGCTCGTTGACGGTGATCCAGAAACGCACCTCCGGGGCGAGCGCCTCGACCACCCGCTCCACATAGCGGAGATAGTGCTGCGGACTCTCCCGGCGCCGCCAGCCGCCCTCCTCGGCGAACCAGAGCGGATTGGTGAAATGATGCAGGGTCACGACGGGCTCGATGCCGCGCATCCGCAAGGCCTGTGCCACGCGGCGGTAGTGCTCGAGCGCCTCCGCGTCGAAACGTCCGCGAACGGGTTCGATGCGGCTCCACTCGACCGAGAAGCGGTGGGCGCCGTGGCCGCCCTCGCGGGCGAGATCGAAATCCCGCTCATAGAGCTCGAAGTGGCGGCAGGCCGCGCCCGAACGGTGAGGAAGACGCCCGGCCTCTTCCGCCGCCCACCAGTCGTTGTGGCGGTTTCCCCCTTCCACCTGATGGGCGGCGGTCGCCGTACCGAAGAGAAAATCGGGGGGGAAGTCGTTCTCCCGCATGTTCAGCGGCGATCTCCGCAGATTCCGTCTCCGGAGGGCTCCGGACGGTGACGGCCGCATCCATGAGCCGCCCGAGCCTCTGCATCATCAACTGGAACGGCGTGCATCATCTGCGCCGCAGCCTGCCCGCGGCCGAGCGCCTCGAAGCGGCCTTCGCCGAGATCCTGCTCGTCGACAACGCCTCCACCGACGACAGCCTCGCCTACGTACGCACCCATCACCCGCAGGTGCGGATCCTGCGCCTGCCGGAGAACCGGGGCGCGGGAGCGGCGCGCAACGCCGGCCTCATGGCCGCGGTGAGCGACCGCATCCTGTTCATCGACAACGATGTCGAACTCCTCCCCGGCTGCGCCGAGGCGCTCATGGCGGCACTCGATGCCGATCCCGAGGCCGCCGCCGCCCAGGCAACGGTGCTGTATGCCGATCGCCCCGAAATCATCCAGTATGACGGAGCCGGCGCCCATTATCTCGGCCTTCTCATCCTCGAGAACGCGGATCGGCCGCTCGCCGAGCGTCGAGGGGGTGTGCGCCGCACGAATTCGCTCATCACCTGCTGCTTCATGGTCGACCGCCGCCGGATCGGGGATGCCCGTTTCGACGAGAACATGCTCATCTACTTCGACGATCACGACTTTGCCCTGGCCCTGCGTCGCCGCGGCCGGGCCCTGCTCGCCGTCCCGGATGCCCGGGTCCTCCACGGCGAAGGCACGGCGGGGATGTCCATCCGCCGACTGGGACGCTACAGCGAACAGCGCGTCTTCCAGCTCCTGCGCAATCGCTGGCTGCTGCTCTGCAAGCATCACGCCGCCCGCACCCTCGGCATCACGGCGCCGATGCTGGCGATCTTCGAGTTCGCCCAGCTCGCGATCGCGCTCAAGAAGGGCTGGGCCCGGCAGTGGTGGCGGGCGGCCCGCTGGATGTGGGCGCATCGGCACGAGATCGCCGCGGCACGGAAGCGGGAGAAGAAGGCGCGTCGCCTCCCCGATCGCGCTCTTCTCACCGGCGCTCCATTGCCGTTGCGGCCGGAGCTCGCCACCTCGCCGCTCGAACGCCGGGCGCTGCGGCTGCTCGACCGTCTGAGCCGCCTCTACTGGGAGCGGGTGGCGTGCCGCTATCTGTGAGCGCAAGCTCCATCACGAAGTCCGCGCCAGCACCCCCTCGAACCAGGCGATCGTCCTTTCGAGGCCTTCCTTCAGCGGCGTCCTCGGCTCCCAGCCGAGCAGGGTCTTCGCGCGGGTGATATCGGGACATCGGCGCACGGGATCGTCCTCGGGAAGGGGGCGGAAGACGATCTCCGAGCGCGAGCCGGTGAGCTCCCGCACGAGCTCGGCCAGCTCGAGAATGGTGAACTCCTCGGGATTGCCGAGATTGACGGGTCCCGTCACCTCGTCCGGGCTCTCCATCAGCCGCAGAAGCCCTTCGATCAGATCGTCCACATAGCAGAAGCTCCGCGTCTGCGAGCCGTCGCCGTAGACGGTAAGCGGCTTTCCCAGAAGCGCCTGGACGACGAAGTTGGAGACCACCCGGCCGTCATCGGGATGCATGCGCGGGCCGTAGGTGTTGAAGATCCGCGCCACCTTGATCCGGAGCCCGTGCTGACGGTGGTAGTCGAAGAACAGCGTCTCCGCGCAGCGCTTGCCCTCATCATAGCACGCCCTAGGGCCGATGGGGTTGACGTTGCCCCAGTAGTCCTCCGACTGCGGATGCACCGCGGGATCGCCATACACCTCGCTGGTGGACGCCTGCAGGATCTTCGCCTTCCGGCGCTTGGCCAGTCCCAGCATGTTGATCGCGCCGTGCACCGACACCTTGGTGGTCTGGACGGGATCGAACTGGTAGTGCACCGGGCTTGCGGGACAGGCGAGATTGTAGATCTCGTCCACCTCCACATAGAGCGGGAAGGTGATGTCATGGCGCATCAGCTCGAAGCGCGGATCGTCGAGCAGATGCGCCACATGCCCCCGCTGGCCGGTATAGAAATTGTCCACGCACAGAACTTCGTGTCCGGCCGCAAGCAGCCGCTCGCACAGATGCGAGCCCAGAAAACCCGCACCGCCCGTAACGAGGATGCGGCGGGCAGTCCATCGATTCATCACCTCATCCTTCCCCAGCTGGGTGTGCCCCGGCAGGTGACACGACCGGGGAAAAGCGGCAAGTCCCCGTCCGTATCGGGATATGGTGCGGGCGGCTTGCATCCTCCCGGGGGGTGACTAGGATCGGCCGCGATTCGCGATGGCGCGTCTGTTTCTGGGCGCGGGCTCTTCCTGGCAACGAACCATCGAGCCGACTTTCATGCTCCCCGCCCGTCCGCGCATTCTCTATCTCGTGCCGGGGCATCATTTTCTGCCCACCGCCGGACCCTCGCGCAACGCCCTGTCGGTCGCCCGCGCCCTCGCACGGCGCGCCGAGGTCACGCTCGCCTTCCGCACTCTTGCCGCTCCCGTCGTCGACGAGCCCTTCACCCTCCTCGCCCTCGATCCGGGCGCGCGGCTGCCCGCCGGTCCCCGGGACGATGCCGCCACCCGCGACCTGCCGCCCGCGGAGCTGCTGCGCTATCTTCTGCAGCTGCGGCGCTTTGCCCGCAGCACGCTCGCCCGCTTCGATCTCGTGCTCGAGAAGAGCTGGCTGTTCTCGGGCTCCTTCGCGCGCAGCGCCCTCGCCCGCGGCCGACTCGGCGCGGCGGTGGAGAATTTCGTTCCCGCCCTCGACCGCCACGCCCGGGGCTGGAGCAAGCGGCTGCGCCTGTGGGCGGCGGAGCGGGTCGTGCGCAACAACCTCCACCGCCTGCCTCTCGTGATCGCCGAGACCGAAGCCCTAAGGCGGGCGATGGTCGCCCGCTGGGGGCTCAGAGCGGAGCGGATCGTCGTCGTGCCGCTCGGCATCGACCGCACGCTCTTCCATCCGCGACCGCAGGAACCGGCCCGCCGCACGCTCGGGCTTTCGCCCGAGCCGACGATTCTCCTCTATGTCGGCGTACTCGATGCCACCCACGATCTCTGGCCCCTGCTCGAGGCCATGGCTGCCTGCAGCGGGCGGTTGCCGGCGGCACTCGAGCTCCATGTCGTGGGCGATGGCGAACGGCGGACTGCATATGAGTTCTTCGTCCATCGGCACGGGCTGCCCGTGCGCTTTCACGGCCGGGTACCGCATGAAGAGGTGCCGCTCTGGATCGCCGCCGCCGATCTCTGTCTCGCTCCCTATGATCCCAGGGTGTTCGCCGGCGGCGAGCTCGGCTATGCGACGATGAAGATCCCCGAGTATCTCGCCGTCGGCCGTCCGGTCGCGGCGGTGGCGAGCGCGCGCGCGCGGCAGCTCCTCCGCCCCGGCGAGACCGGCTTTCTGCTCGACAACCGGAGCCGGGACTGGCAGGCCTTGCTCGCCGATTTTCCCGGCCGCGAGCGGCTGCGGGTGATGGCCGAGGCGGCCGCGGCTACCCCATTGCCCTCCTGGGAGGATACGGCGGAGGGCTATCTCGAGGCCTGTGCCCGACTCGGCCGCGAGCGAGGTAAGGCGTGATGGACGGCTACCGGCTGCTGCTCTGGCTGCATCTGATCGCCGTGGTGCTGCTCTCCGGGCTCTCCCTGTTCTGGGCCCTCATGCAGCTCGCTCCGGGAAGTGCCGGGGAGCGACGGGAGCTCGTCGAGGCGGCGGCACGAGCCCGCTGGCCCCATGTCGGCGTCCCCGTGGCGCTGCGGCTTCCGCTTCCTCTGCTCACCCTGGCGGCAAGCCTCGCGGTGCTCGCAACCGGGCTGCTCGCCGCAGGCAGGCTCGCCCCCGATCCGTGGTTCCATCTCAAACTCGCCGCCTTTGTGCTGCTCCTCCTCCTGCAGCTGGGGCTGCTGCGCCGGCGCAGCGGAGTCTTCACCCTCGGCCAGCTGCCGCTCGTGCTGCTCGCCGTCCTGTTCGCAGCCCTCTGGGTGCGGAGCTGAGCATGCTCTACTGGATCGCACTTTCTCTCCATCTGTTCGCGGCGCTGCTCTGGCTCGGTCACATGTTCGCCTGGCCGCTCCTCGTCGGACCGGCGCTCAAGACCGTGACCCCGCCCGAACGGGCCGAGCGGCTTCGTGCCCGCAGCCTGTGGCTGGGCGGGCTCGGCTGGCCGGCACTGGCGCTGCTCGTGCCTACCGGCCTCTATCTGCTCGGCTTCCGCGGCATCGCTCCGGGCGATCTGCTCGTCGCCGAAACCTACCGCGCCATGCCCGAGCTCGGCGTGAAGCTCGCCGCCGTGCTCTACATGATCGCCTATCAGGCGATCTTCGGCCATCGCCCGGCACCGCTTGCCATCTACAGCGACATCGCCGCCGCCGTGCTCCTGCTCGCTGCCTCGGTGCTGCTCGTGCGGGGGTGGGCATGAGCGGACGGGTTCTCGTCCTCGGCTTCGAACTCGGCGACGGCCGTCTCTTCCGCCGCTTCGCCGCAGAAGGGGTGATGCCGAATCTCGCCCGTCTGCTCGCAAAGGGTCGCTGGCGGTGGCTCGACACGCCGGCGGAGCGCCTGCATGTCGCCGCCTGGCCATCGCTCTATACCGGCGCCCCGCCCGGCGAACACGGGGTCTACTTCACCTTCCAGCCGCGCCCCGGGATGCGGGGCTGGGAGCGGTTCCACATCGGCCTCTATGGCGTTCCCACCTTCTGGAAGCGGCTCGACGAAGCAGGCGTGCGCACCCTCGTCCTCGATGCCCCCTACAGCCATCCGGAGGAAGGCTACCGGGGCCGGGCGGTGTTCGACTGGGGCTGCTGGGCACGCTATCTCGACGGCGTCGCCGCGCCCGCGACGCTGTTCCGCGAACTCGTCCGGGCGGTGGGACGCTATCCCCTTCCCTGGGAAGCGCATGCGCTCGGCTTCGCACCTCTCGACACCGCGGAGCTGCTGCGTGAGCTGCCGCGCGCGCTCGAGGCGCGCGTCGCCGCGGCGCAATGGCTCGCCGCCCGCGAACCCTGGGAGCTCTTCCTGCTCGTCTTCGGCGAGACCCATGCCATCGGCCACTATCTCTTCGCCGACGAAAAGGCACTCGCCGAAGCCCATCGGCGGCTTGATGATGCCATCGGAGCCCTGCTCGGGCTGATCGGGGAGGAGGATACCCTCCTGCTGGTCTCTGCCGATGCCACCCGCCCCAACCGTTCCGCCTGCCATCTCCTGCCCGGGATCCTCGCCCGGCTCGGCCATTACGCCACTGCCGAGCACGCCGCGGGGGAGGGATCGCAGGAGGGGGCGAAAGCCGGCTTCGATCCCCTCAAGACGGTGCGCGATCTGCTGCCCAGGGATCTGCGCAAGCGGCTTGCAGGCTTCCTGCCGCGCCATCTGCGCGACCGCCTCGCCCGGCATGTGGACACCGCCGCGGTCGACTGGAGCCGCACCCGCGCCTATCCCCTGCCCTCCGATCTCGAGGGCCTCGTGCGCATCAATCTCGCGGGGCGCGAGCCGGACGGCCGCGTTTCTCCGGGCGCCCCCTATGAACAGCTGCTCGATGCGCTCGAGCGGGAGCTGTGCGAGCTCGTGGACGGCGAAGGCCGGGCCGTGGTGCGCGAGGTGCTGCGGACCGACCACATCTTTCCCGGCCGGCGGCGCGACCATCTGCCGGATCTCGTGGTGCTGTGGAACGAGGAGGCCGATCTCACCCGCATCACCTCGCCGCGCATCGGCACGCTCGCAGCACCCTCCCCCGACCCGCGCCCGGGCACCCATGGCGGACCGGGCTTCGCCCTGACCGTGTCCCCGGCAGGCAATCACGGAGAGGTGGAGCGGGGAAGCGTGCTCGATCTCGCCCCCAGCATGCTCGCCCGCTTCGGTCTTTCGATCGCGGGATTGACGGGTCACCCCTGGCCGGAACTCGCATCTTCGGGAGAAGCATCGTGAGCGTCCGTCTGCTCCAGATCGGCGCCGGCATCCGCGGCCGCCATTGGATCGGGTTCGTGCGCCAGCATCCGGACTTCGAACTCGTCGGCCTCGTTGAGCCGGATGCGGCGAACCGTGCCCAGGCTTCCGAACTGCTCGGCGGGGAGGTCCCGCTGTTCGCCGATCTCGAGCAGGCACTGGGCGAAGTGCGGGCGGATGCCGCACTGGTCGCGAGCCCGTCGGCGCTGCATGCCGAGCAGACGATCCGCTGTCTCGCCGCCGGCCTCACGGTGATGACGGAGAAACCGCTCGCCACCTCGGTGGCCGAGGGGCTGCGCGTGATCGAGCGGGCCCGGGCGGCGGGCCGGCAGGTGATCGTGGCCGAGAACTACCGCTTCTTCCCCGCCGAACGCACGATCAAGAAGCTGCTCGGGGAGGGTTTCCTCGGAGCCCTCGATTATCTCCAGCTCACCGACCGCCGCTTCATGCCCAGGGGTACCGAGGGGGCGTGGCTTTTCCGCATCGAATATCCGCAGCTGCAGGAGATCGCGATCCACCATTTCGACAGTCTGCGCGCCTTCCTCGGCAGCCAGCCGCAGGCGCTCGCGGTGCGGGTATGGAACCCGCCCTGGTCGGACTACGCGCACGGGGCGAACTCGGAGGCGCTGATCGATTTCGGCACGAGCAAGGTCCAGTATCTCGGCACCCTCATGTCCCACCGCTTCGGCTTCTCGCTCTGGATCGAGGGTGAGAAGGGGGTGCTCTGGACGAACCGCAAATACGTCTTCTTCCGCCCCAGGGGCAGCCGCTGGTTCCGTCCGATCCGCAACGTCAAGGTCCCTCCCGGAGACGAGAAGCCCTATCCCCAGGGCGGCACGACCTCGCTTTTGAACAGCCTCCGTGACGCCGTGCGCGACGGGATACCGGCCGAGACCCGGGCCGAGGACAACATCTGGACGGTGGCCATGGTCGAGGCGGGCAAGCGCTCGGACCGCGAGGGGCGGAGCGTGCGCATCGAGGAGGTCTATCCCGAGCCGGTCGCGGGGTGAGGCGGAGAGATGGCCGGCCGCGTGCTGATTCTCGCGCTCGACAGCGCCGATGCCGAGCTCGTCGAGCGCTGGGCCGGCGAGGGTGCCCTGCCCACCTTCGCCCGGCTGATGCGGGAAGGGATCTACAGCCGGTTGCGCACCACCGCCGAGGTCCTGCACGTCTCGGCCTGGCCCTCGCTCTACACCGGCTGCCATCCCGGCCGGCACGGTCTCTACCACGCCTTTCAGCTGCGCGCCGGCGAGGCCCGCATTTACCGCACCGATCCCCGCTGGCGCGCGGTCGAACCCTTCTGGGCGACGCTCGATCGGGCGGGACGGCGGGTGATCGTCATGGATGCCTTCATGGATGCGCCGATTCCGGACTTCGGTGGCATCCAGATCCTCGAGTATGGCACCTGGACCTGGTTCTGGCGCCCCGAGAGCCGGCCGGCCGGCGTCTATCGCGAGATCCGCCGCCGCTTCGGCCGTTATCCGGCACCCGAACATCTCGACCAGGTGACGATTCCCGATCCCCTGTGGTTCCGCGATCGCCTCCTGCGCGCCGCCACCCTCAAGGGTGAGGTCGTGCGCTGGCTGCTCGCCGAACATCCCTGGGAGGTCGCCTTCATCATGTTCGGCGAGACCCACGGCGGCGGCCACTATCTCTGGCATGCGGGTGATCCCGACTATCCGTTGCGCCCCGACGGACGCCTTCCGCCGGACTTCCATCCGCTGCGGGATGTCTACATGGCCGTCGACCGGGCAGTGGGCGGCATCCTCGATGCCGTGGGCGAGGAAGTGGATGTGCTCGTCGTCTCGGGCGACGGCATGGGGCCGAACTATTCGGGCTCCCACCTCATGCCGGAACTCCTCGCCGAGCTCGGGCTGCTGCGGGCGGCCGGTGTCGGCACCGCCCGGGAGGAAACGCCAGAGATGCCGCAGCCGGGTCTCGCGGCGCGGCTGCGGGCGCTGCTGCCGCTTTCCGTACGCCAGTCGCTCTCCCGCTGCCTGCCGCGGGCGGTGCGGCAGCAGCTGGCGATGAAATGGATGAACAGCGGTATCGACTGGCAAGCCACCCGCGTCTTCTGCATTCCCAACAGCAACGAAGGCTATTTCCGGGTCAATCTCTCGGGCCGCGAGCCCGGGGGAACCGTCACCGGCGAGGAGTACCGGGTTCTTCTCGACGAGCTTGCGGATGAGCTGCGGGGCCTCGTCAATCCGGCCACGGGCTGTCGCTGTGCGCACGGCGTCTTCCCCATCGACGAGACCTTCCCCGGACCGGCGCGCATCCATCTGCCGGATCTCGTCATCGGCTTCGATCCGGCGGCACGCACCCTCGATCGCATCGCAGGACCACGCGCGGGGGTGATCGAGGGCAGGAAGCCCTTCGAGGTGCCCGCGCATTATACCGGCAACCACCGCCCCCTCGCCTTTCTGCTCGCCCGCGGCCCCCGCCTCCGGCGGGATGTGTCCGTCGCCGACGGCCACATCCTCGACGTCGCACCCAGCGTCCTCGCCCTCGCGGGCGTGGAGGATCCGATCGCGCGGGATGGACGGCCGCTTTCCTGTTTCCGCTATCCGGGGTGAGGGGCCATGTGCGGTCTCGCCGGCGTGCTGCGACTGGACGGTGCCCCCGCCGGGGAGAACGAGCGGGCGATCGTCGCCCGCATGCTGGATGCGATCGCGCATCGCGGTCCGGACGACCGCGGCATCGACACCCTGGGGCCGGTCTGCCTCGGCGCGGTGCGGCTCGCCATCCTCGATCTCTCCCCGCGCGGACACATGCCGATGTTCACCGCGGACCGTCGCGCGGCCCTCGCCTACAACGGCGAGATCTACAATTTCCCCATCCTGCGGCGGGAGCTCGAGCGGGCGGGGGTGCGCTTTCGCTCCACAACCGACACCGAGGTCGTGCTCGAAAGCCTGCGCCGCGCCGGAGCTGCCGCTCTCTCCCGGATGAACGGCATGTTCGCCTTCGCCCTGTTCGAGAGCGATCGGGGCGAACTCCTGCTCGTGCGCGACCGCTATGGGGTCAAGCCCCTCTATTTTGCCGAGGATCGCGGGCGGTTGCTCTTCGCCTCCGAGATCAAGGCGCTGCTGCCCCATCTCGCGACGCGCCGGCTGGACCGGGGCGCACTCGGCGAGTGGTGGCTCTACCGCAATCTCGACGCCCTCGGCAGCCGCACCCTGATCCAGGGCCTGCGGCAGCTCCCGCCCGGCCATCTGCTCCGCTTCGCGAACGGGCGCACCCATCTCGAATGCTGGTACGATCCCCTCGCGCAGGTCGATGCGGAAGCCTGCCGGGAGGAAGCGGCCCGCTCCGAAGCCGAGGTTCTGCGGCGGGTGGAAGCGCGGCTCGAGGATTCGATCCGCCACCGTCTCGTCGCCGACGTCCCGGTGGGGGTGCTGCTCTCGGGCGGGCTCGATTCAAGTCTCGTATGCCTGCTCGCGGCGCGCCATCAGCGCGATCTCACCGCCTTCCACGTCTCGATCGAAGGGTATCCCGAGCACGACGAACGACCCTATGCCGAGACGGTGACGCGTCATTGCGGCATTCCGCTCATACCGCTCGCGCTCCGCCCGGAAACCTTCCGCACGAGCCTCGCCCATGTCGCCTGGCTCGAGGATCACCCGATCACCCATCCCAATTCCGTCGCCTACTTTCGCATCGCCGAACGGGCCCGCCGCGAGGGGGTGATCGTGCTGCTCTCCGGCGAGGGGGCGGACGAACTCTTCGGCGGCTATGCCTGGAGCCACCGACGGCGGCGCCGGCTCACCCGGATCGCCCCCCTTCTCGCCCGGCTGCCGGCCAAGCTCCGGGATGCCCTCACGCTTCTCGCCTATGGCATGGAAGGGCTGCCGGTCACCGCCCACCGCTTCCGCGAAGCGCTGCCGGCTGCGATCGTGACGCTCGATCGGGGCCTGCGCGAGGGCCTCGCCCGGCGCGCCGAGGAAGCGTACGGCTTCATCGCCGATGCGGCCGATCGGGCGGTGCTCGCCGGCACGATCTTCGACCTTTCGGAGTTCCTGGCGCCGCTGCTGCGGCGACTCGACCGCACGACCATGGGGGCCTCGGTGGAGTGCCGCGAGCCCTTCCTCGATCCGGACCTCGTCCATCTCGCGCTGGCACTGCCCGCCACCTACAAGGCCGGGCGGCGGGCCGACAAATGGGTGCTCAAACAGATCGCCGCGCGGGAGCTGCCGCGCAGCCACGTCTACCGCCCGAAGATGGGCTTTCCCCTGCCGCTCGCGGAATATCTCGCCCCCCTCGCCCAGGGCGAGCGGTTTTGCGGCGGTTTCCTCGAGGAGGAAGTCGGCCTCGACCGGGCCGCGATCACGCGCATCCTGCGCGATCTCGGGCGCCGTCCCCATGGGGCCTTCGGCCTGCTGGCACTCGAATTCTGGGGACGGATCCATCTCCGGGGGGAGGATCCCGAGACCGTCGGCCGGAGCTTCGGCTTCACGCCGCACGAGAAGGCATCGGTCGCCTCA
>CAZHHU010000049.1:0-7928 GCA_964532215.1 uncultured Geminicoccaceae bacterium | reverse complement strand
TCGGCCGGAGCTTCGGCTTCACGCCGCACGAGAAGGCATCGGTCGCCTCATCGGCTCTGCAGACGGCCTCCTCCTGAGCGCCACGCGCGGCATGCGGAAGATGGACGGAGAGATGTCCCGGCCCCGCACCGGGTGATGTCATTGCCCGGGAGGGAGCGGGGGGAAGGATCCCATCGACCGACGTCCGGGTTCGCCGGATGTGCGACTCCTAGACTTCCACGCCTTCCTTCCGTGCCTCGAGAGGGAGCGGCACATTCATCACCCCGCAGAACGCACGGAGCGTCTCCAGCGCGGTGTGACGCCACCGATAGCGCATGGATCGCGCGCGCGCGCGCCGCCCGTACTCCCGGCGCCTCGCATCATCCCCGATCAGGCCCTCGATGGCGCGGGCGATCGCCTGAGGATCGTGCGGATCCGCATAGACCGCCGCATCGCCCGCGATCTCGCGCAATGCGCCGGTCGTCGACGCCACGACGGGACAGCCGCAGGCCATGGCTTCGACCATGGCCAGGCCGAAGGTTTCGTAGAAGGAGGGAAAGGTGAAGCAGCTCGCGAGATTGTACAGGGCCACGAGTTCGTCCTGCGGCAGGGGGCCGATGAAACGCACCCGATCCCGAAGTGCGAGCTCCTCGATCAGCCGATCGATATGCGCGTGTTTCCACCGTCTTCCTCCGACGATCAGAAGTTCGTGCGGGATTCGATCGCGCAAAAGGGCGAGGGCTCGCAGGAGATTTTCCATGTTCTTGTTCGGAAAGAGATGCCCCACGAAGAGAAGAAAGGGTCGGTCGAGCCCGTGCTCGCGACGACACGCCTCGAGCCGTGCCCCGTCCTCGATGGGCCGGAAGATCTCCTTGACGCCCAGATAGGTGACCGAAACCTTTTCGGGTGGAATGCCCACCGTCCGGCACAGATCGTCTTTCAGGGTTTCGGACACGCAGAGAATGCGATCCGCTCTGGGCAGGCCGAATTTTTCGAGAACGATCCATTTCAGTTTGTTGTGGAGATCGAGAACCTCGGGAACGATGTGATATTCGACGCCGTGAATCGTCAGGACCTTCCTGAAGGATCCCCGATAGGGCAGGGCGTGAAAGGGACTGAAGAGGAGATCGATGCCGGCACGTTCGGCCAGCTGCGGTACGACGACATGGTCCCAGACATAACCGGGTCCGATGCGGGTCGGAAGGTGCCGGACGTGTTCGAAGCCTTCGAGCGTCCGTGCGACATCCTCGTCGTCCCGCGGATAGATGGCGACATATTCGTTGCTCCGGTCGAGGGCGAGAAGCTCCCGTACGAGTTCGTGCGTATAGGTGCCGATGCCGCCGCCGACGGCTTTCCCGCGCAGCAGGATTCCGATTCGCACGGATGACCTCCTTCCCGGTTTCGATGAAAATGGATTTCTCATCCGGCCTCACCCGCGATCAGGCGGCGCACCTCGTCCAGGCTCACGACTCCCACGGCCGGCAGCAGCAGCAGATAGAGGGATCCGGCTGCGGCGAACTCCAGAAGCAGCTCCGGACCGGAACTCTCCCAGAGCCACAGCACTCCGGCCATGAGCAGGCAGGAAAGCAGAATCCGCCCTGCCCGGACATCTTCGAGCGGATGACGGAGGAACCGTCGCACCACGAAGAACGCGAAGCCCAGTCCCAAAAGCGCACTCCCTCCCATGGCGATCGCCACGCCCTCGGCTGAGGCAAAGGTGAGAAACGCGGAAGCGCAGGCGAAGATCGCGAGGGTGGAGGCGAGGATCAGGAGCGCCTGCCGATTGTCTCCGGCGGCAAGCAGCACGTGGAGGAGGATGTCGAGCAGGCCCATGAGTGCGATCGCCAGGGCCAGCCACCGCAGCGTTGCCGCCGTGGTGGCGTAGGCCTCGCCGTAGAGCAGATCGACGATGCCTTCGGCCTCCATCGCAAGCGCCACCACTGCCGGCATCAGCAGCAGGAGGGCGAAGCGGAGCGACGCTCCGACCTCCTGTGCCGCCTGCGGATGCCGTCCGCGGGCCGCCTCCTCGGCCACCTTGGCGAACAGCACGCCGACGAGGACCGAGGGTACGAGGGTGAGCACCCGGGCCACATTGAGCGCGGCGGCAAAATGACCGGTGGCCTCGCGTGCGACCTCCCCCAGAGCCCCCAGAAACCACAGCCCCAGATTGGCCTGAGCCTGATAGAGAAGGGCATAGGCCGTGATCGGCAGGGCGGCCGCGATGAGGGCGCCCGCAAGGGGCGGTCGCGGCCGGCCGGGCGGCGTGGGAAGCCTCGCGAGCAGCAGCAGAAGGGCGGCTGCGGTGCCGAGGAGATGAGCTCCGATCATGGCCGCGATGCCGAACCCGGCGAGCGCCGCGATTCCGATCGCCGCCGTCTTGACCGCCACCTGCAGCGCGAGTGCCGCCGCGAGCAGCTCGAGGCGACCGCGGGCGTAGAGAAGTCCGTGGTAGCCGAACACCATCGCCATCAGGGGAACGTCGGCGAAGGCGATCGTGAACAGCCAGCCATCATCGAGCCCGAACAGACGGGCGAGGACGGGCGCGGCGAGCCAGCCGATTCCCGCGACGGCGAACCCCGCCGCCAGCACCAGTCCCTGAGCGATGCGGGCGAAGGCGGGATCTCGGTCGAAGCGCGGCGCGAGGCGCGCGATGCTGCCGGGTCCGCCGCTGCCGATGACGAATTCCGCCCAGGTCAGGAGGGACATGACGAGGCCGTAGATGCCGAAGGCCCGCGGCCCCAGGTAGCGGGCGAGCAGCACCGAGATCACGAGCCCGCCGCCCATGAATGCGAGCCGGGCGAGGAACAGGAACAGCGTACCGCGGCCGGCGACCGGGGCGGCACCCCGGGCGCCGCTGGCGGCTTCGGTTCCGTCCGGCAGGGACAATCTCTTCGGGGTCGTGGACATGAAAACCCCGCTCACGCCACGGATGACGCGACCGTCCGCGGCGGGACGGCCGCGCCCAGCTCGCGGGTGAGATGTTCCGCGAGCCGCAGGCTCAGGGCCAGGATCGTGAGGGTCGGATTGGCATGGCCGCCGGTGGGAAAGACGGCGCTCGAGGCGATGTACAGATTGCTCACGCTCCACACCCGCAGATCGGGATCCACGACTCCCTGCCTCGGGCTCGCGCCCATGCGGGCGGTGCCGAGATGGTGCGAGGCGTCGGTGTAACGGGGAATCCCCTCGCCCGGCTCGAGCATGCCGAGGCCGCTCTTCTCGAGCGCCGCCTCGAGATGCGCCTGGAGCCGCCACAGGGATTCGTGGACCGAGTCGGGAATGCGCCAATCGAACAGGACCTTCGGCATGCCGAGCGCATCCCGCTCGCGGGCGAGGGTGATACGGCTCTCGGAAAGCGGCGGCTGTTCGCAGAAATAGACGACGACATAGCGCCGCTCGCCCCGCCGCGGGCGCAGCCGATCCTTGAGGAGCCGATACGCGCGCCACAGGGGATAGGGAAGGATCTCCTTGGGCGGCAGGAGATAGACGAAGTTCTCGACCTTCGCCGCCCGGCGGATGTGCGCGAAGTCGAAGCGGCTTCCGGCGTGGCCACGACGGAACAGGACCTTACCGAGTTCGACGGCCGTCTGGTAGTGCGCTTCCGCGTAGGAGGAATGCTCCTCCTCGAAGGTCAGATAGTGGTGGAGGAGCTTCTCCCGCTCCTGCATCTCCCGGGGGAGCGCGAGGCCGAGCTGGACCCTGCCGTCGCGAAGGGGATAGGTGCGCATCAGGGGAAGATCGACCTCGCCACGGATCCGCACGCGGCCGTAGGCCGCGCGGGGGTGGTCCATGAAGAAACGGCCGACGAGATCGTGCTCATTGCCGATCCCCTTCGGGTGCCGGCTTCGCGAGGCGAGCAGCAATCGCGGCACCTCGATTCCCCCGCAGGCGAGCACGAAGATGCGCCCCTCGGCGCGAAAACGTCGACCGTCCAGACTCCTGAGTTCGACGCCCGCCACCCGCTCTCCCCCGTCGTCCAGGAGGAGCTCGGTGGCGTTGGCGCAAAGGAGCACCCGGATGCGCTTCGAGCGTGCGAGCTCGCGCCGATAGGCCTTGGCGAAGCGCTTGGGTCTTCTGGCCCAGAGCGAAAGGGTGGGGGCGAAGGGGCCGGCTTCGAGCAGCCGGCGCTCGGCATGCGAGAGGCGCGCGCGGTGGGCCTCGAGGGCGAAGTTCGAAGGATCGGGAAGCTCAAGAATGCGCGCCGCTTCGGCGAGATGGGACTCGATGACCGTGATCGGTATCGGCCAGGCCAGAGGTGCTACCCAGGGGCGCAGCCCGACATCGAAGGAGGTGAGGCGCATCGAGCGACCAGCCCAGAGATTGCAGCTGCCGCCGAATTCGCGCGCCCGATTGACGTAGCCGGGACGGAGCGGATGGCCGACGGCGACGACCTCATGAAGCGTCTGGGTCCTTTCGTCGGGCCGGAGCCCCCCGCCTTCGACGAGGAGACAGTCCAGCCCCCGGGCGGCAAGCGCCCGCGCGAGGGTGATGCCGGCCGCCCCGGCGCCGACGATGACGACCGGTGCGACGAGCTTCGTTCCGCTCTCGAGTGTGTACGCATCGAGGATGGCCACGAGCGCCCTCCGCATCGGGCGACTTCGACCGCCCCCTCCTCTACCGGCTGTGGCGGACGGGGGATAGAGCCCGAAATACCCGGATGCAGGCTTCCGCGGCCGCAAAAGCGTCTTGCCTCCTCCGCGAGCGCCATGCTCGAAGGGAATCGGTCGCAAGCGGGGAGCGCATGCCCGCAAATATCGTTCTCATCGCCACCGTCGCGGGTTTCGGCGCCTTTGTCGCGACCGCCGCGGGCGCCCTGCCATCGCTCGTGATTCGCGACATTCCGCCGCGATTGCAGGACGCCTTTCTCGGTTTCGCCGCCGGCGTCATGCTCGCGGCGTCCTTCTTCTCGCTCATCATCCCCGCGCTCGAGGTGGCCGAGGCGATGTACGGCAACCGGACCGTACCCGCGCTCATCGCCGTCACCGCCGTCCTTCTCGGCGCGCTCGCCGTCCGCATGCTCGACACCTTCATACCCCACGAACACTTCTTCCAGGGCCGCGAAGGGATCGAGGCGGGGCTGCTGCGCCGCATCTGGCTGTTCGTCTTCGCCATCACCATCCACAACATTCCCGAAGGTCTCGCGATCGGCGTCGCCTTCGGCGGCGGCAATCTCACCAACGGCTTCTCCGTCGCCCTCGGCATCTCGCTCCAGGACATTCCCGAGGGCATGGCCATCGCTCTTTCACTTGCCGCGCAGAACTACAGCCGGAGATATGCCGCAACCGTGGCGGCACTGTCCGGACTGGTCGAGCCCGCAGGCGCCTTCCTGGGCATCTTCGCCGTCACCCTCGCCGAGCCCCTTCTCCCCTGGGGGCTCGCCTTCGCTGCCGGCGCCATGCTCTACGTGATCAGCCACGAGATCATCCCCGAAACCCACAGGCGGGGGTTTCAGGACGCCGGCACCGCGGGCCTCATGATCGGCCTTGCGATCATGATGTTCCTCGATGTGACGCTGGGCTGACGGCCGCTGCCGGAAGCGGGCTGGCCGGCACCGGCCGTATGGACACAAAATCCGCATGCCGGCTCGGGGAGGGAGCGATGAGAACACGCTATGACGCCATCGTCGTCGGCGGCGGTCACAACGGCCTCGTCTGCGGCAGCTATCTCGCGAAGGCCGGACTCGATGTCCTCGTTCTCGAACGCCGGCCGGTGATCGGCGGCGCGGCGGTGAGCGAGGAGACGGTGCCCGGCTTCACCTTCTCCACCTTCTCCTATGTCATGAGCCTCCTGCATCCGAAGATCATCCGGGAACTCGAACTCCCGCGCTTCGGTCTCGAGGTGCTGCCGGCATCCGATCTCTTCTGTCCGGTGGATGAACGGGAGTTCGTCGTCCTTTCCGACGACGTGAAGCGCACCGCCCGGGGCTTCGCCCGCTTCAGCCGGCGTGATGCGGAAGCCTATCCCGAATTCGCCCGCTGGCTCGAGCAGAGCGCGAGACTCGTGCGGCGCCTTCTCTTCGAGACGCCGCCCGATGTCACCCGGCGCGATCTCCGCGGCCTCGCCCGCACCCTCGCCTTTCTCTGGCGTCACCGCGAGATCGGCCGCGACTTCTACCGTCTCATCGATCTTTTCACCATGAGCGCCGCCGATCTGCTCGACCGGTGGTTCGAGAGTCCGGTCATCAAGGCCGTCTTCGCCTATTACGCCTCGATCGGAACCTTCGCCGGCCCCCGCTCGCCGGGCTCGGCCTATGTCATCCTCCACCACGTCATGGGCGAACATGAGGGAGCGGCCGGCTGGGGGTTCGTGCGCGGCGGCATGGGAACCATAAGCCGCGCCATCGCCGCGTCCGGGAGGCGTTTCGGGCTCCAGATCGTGACCGAGGCACCGGTCGCGCGCATCCGCATCCGGAACGGCCGCGCCACGGGCGTGGTGCTCGAGGACGGACGGGAGATCGCGGCCGACATCGTCGCCGCCAATCTGCATGCGAAGAGTCTCTATGAAAGGCTCGTCGGCGCCGAGCATCTGCCGGCCGGGGTCACGGCAGCGATCCGCAACTTCCGCACCCGCTCCACCGCCTTCAAGATCAACCTCGCCTGCGAGGTGCCGCCGCGCTATGCCGCCTTCGACGCCGCGCGCGCCGGCTTCCCTGACCCCGCCTACGTTCATATCGGCCCCGATCTCGACTGGCTCGAGCGCGCCTTCGACGACGCGAAATACGGCACCTACTCGAAACGACCCTTCATCACCTCCGTGGTGCCGACGATGCGGGACGATTCAATCGCCCCGCCCGGAAAGCACGTCGTCCATCTCTTTGGCGGTCACGCCCCCTACGAACTCCGGAATGCGCGGTGGGAGGAGGAGAAGGAGCGCTTCGCCAAGACCGTGCTCGAGACCCTCGATCTCTTCGCGCCGGGCTTCTCCTCGGCGGTCATCGACATGCAGGTGCTCACGCCGCCCGACATCGAAGAGATCCTCGATCTCCCGGGCGGTCACATCTTTCACGGCGAACTCGCACCCGATCAGCTCTTCTTCAAGCGACCGATTCCGGGTTATGCAGACTATCGTACCCCCATCAGGGGACTGTATCTGTGCGGCTCCTCCGCCCATCCCGGTGGTGGCGTCTCGGGGATTCCGGGACATAACGCGGCGCGGGAGATTCTGCGCGATCGCAGGCGCGGCCGCTGATCAGACGCCGACTCCCTCGCAGAGTTCCTCGAGCGGAATGTCGGCATCGCGGGCAGGGCTGTGGAAGCGGCCGCTGCCGATGACATCCCGCCCCTGCCAGCCCTCCCCTTCGCGTGTCCCCACTTCGACCCAGCGGCGGGTCGAATCCACGAGCCAGATCTTCCGCAGCGAGGGAAGCTCACGATAGGCGGGAAGCTTCACGCCGAGATCCTGCGCTCGGGTCGAGGGCGAGAGCACTTCGACGATCAGCACGGGATCGCGGAGCTCGCGTTCAGCGGTCGCCTCGACGCAGCTCACGGCAACATCGGCGGTGTCATAGTCCGCCTCCGCGACCCGGATGCCGGCATCCGCCCGCGGTCGGCAGCGCGGCTCGCGGGCGCGCCGCTGACGCAGCACATGGCCGACGTTCATCACCATGAGCCCGTGCACATCGGAAGGGGGCGCCAGCGCGCGCACTTCGCCGTCGACGAGCTCGTAGCGCACATCCGGCTCCCCCTCGAAAGCGAGGAATTCCTCTCCCGTCATGCGCGGAGGCCTCTCGAGCGCCCCGGCCATCACCTCTCTCCGCCCGAGGTCTCGCGGGAACATGACGCGAAATCACCCGCGGGACGACCGCGGGGCGATCCCGCACCAGCCACCCCGGGGCTCGTCTCCGCCTCAGCCCATGAGAAGCGACGGCAGCCAGGTGGTGAGGGGGGGAAAGAGGAGAATGAGGAGGAGCACGACGAGAAGGGGCAGGAGGAACGGCGCGATGGCGACGACGA
>CAZHHU010000048.1:18094-20095 GCA_964532215.1 uncultured Geminicoccaceae bacterium | reverse complement strand
GTCACCCATCTCCTGGCCCGGCGTCCGGAAGCGAACTGAAGTCCACCGTGCTCGAACTTCTCTTCGATCCCACCGTATGGGCCAGCTTTCTCACGCTCACCGCGCTCGAGATCGTCCTCGGCATCGACAACATCATCTTCCTCTCGATCATCACGGGGCGGCTGCCGGAACATCAGCAGGCGTTTGCGCGCCGTCTCGGCCTCTCCCTCGCGCTTCTGCTGCGCGTCCTTCTGCTCCTCTCGATCAGCTGGATCATCGGCCTCACCCGTCCGGTATTCGAAGTTTCCGGTTTCCCGGTGTCCTGGCGGGATCTCGTTCTCATCGCCGGCGGGCTGTTCCTGCTCGTGAAGGGAACGATGGAGATCCACCACATGATGGAGGGCATCGACGAGGCGCATGACATCAGGAGGGTGGGTCTTGTTTCGGCGATCCTGCAGATCGCGGTGATCGACCTCGTGTTCTCGGTCGATTCCGTGATCACCGCGGTGGGCATGGCGGAGCATGTGCCGGTGATGATCGCCGCCGTCACCGTGGCGATCATCGTCATGATGGTGGCGGCCGAGCCCACGAGCCGCTTCGTCAACGCCCATCCCACGGTGAAGATGCTCGCCCTCTCCTTCCTCCTGCTCGTGGGGGTGGCGCTGATCGCCGACGGGCTGAAGTTCCACATCCCCCGCGGTTATCTCTATTTCGCCATCGCCTTCTCGGCGCTCGTCGAAGCGCTCAACCTCGCGGCCGCCCGGGCGCGGGCGCGCCGTCGCGGGCGGCGCCTGGCCGCGCCATCCGGAGAGTCCCCCGACGCACGTCCCGGGCCGGCGGAGACGGCCGGCGACGCTGCGGGCGGGATCACGGAAACAGCGGCGCCGGACGACCCACCGTCAGGGTGCGACGGATCTCCTCGCCCCTGAGACCGATCGCCATCGGCCGGCGAACGCCGCGGAGCACGGCGACATCATAGAGCTCGCGGACGATGCCCTCGAAGCGCAGCCAGTGGTGGAGATCGCCGCTCCGGATGTCGAACACGAGCACGCCGCAGCGCGGCACCGCGCGGCGCCGCGCGAGCTCCTCCTCGAGGGGCAGGCCGAGAAAACTCGGCTCGTGGCGCGGCAGGGAAACCCCGACCACGGCCCAGTCGCCGCTGAAGGCGAGGCCCCGGGCGTAGCCGGGACAGAAGGCGAGGCGCCGGAAGCTCCGGTTTTCGGGTTCCATCCAGCCGAGCCAGCCGGTGCCCGATTCGAGCAGCCACAGGCGGCCGCGGTGCCAGCGCGGGGAGTGCGGCATGGAGAGACCGCGCAGCACGACCTCGTCGCGGGCGAGATCGATGACGACCCCGCCTTCGCGGCGGTGGTCGCGCCAGCCATCCGCGACATCACACTCGCTGATCGCGGTGGCATAGGCGGGAAGCCCCTCGCGCAGCGCGAGTCCGTTCAGGTGGCAGCGGTCCTCGGGGGTGATGCGGCTGATGAAAGGAGGCTTCCAGAGCGGCACGAAACTCGCGCCTTCGTCGAGGGTGGCGATGCAGCTCATGCGCGTGGCCACGAACAGCAGCCGCCCGCTGCGGTCGCGGGCGAGGTCGTGGATGTCGAGCTCGCCCGTCGTCCAGGCAACGGCGGGCAGGTAAAGCCGGTCGCAGTCCCCGTAGCGGCCGCCGTCGAGCGCGTCGCGAAAGCGCCACAGCTGGAAGGTGCAGGCGAGCCAGAGCTCGTCCGCTTGCGGCGAGGCCCACAGCCCCATGGCGCGATCGAAGCTGCGCTCGAGAATGGACAGCCGGTCCGGGCCGGCACGCCCGATCAGGAACAGCTTTCCCGTCTCATAGGTGGAGAGGGCGAGCGAGATGCCCTCGCTGCGCAGCCATTGCGGGAAGCCGCGCGAGCAGTCGATGCGGAGCAGCGGGCGATCGGTCATGATGGTCGCACCGGATGGCGCGGCGAAGGGTAGATGAGGCGGATGCGGACGCAACCTCCGGATGACGGACTTCCACTTCTCGTCGCCTCCGCGGAC
>CAZHHU010000048.1:0-17994 GCA_964532215.1 uncultured Geminicoccaceae bacterium | reverse complement strand
TGCAGCGGCTGCGGATCGGAGTGGTCCCCAGCCTCGACGCGCGCCTGCGCGCCGAACTCGCTCCGGCTGCGCGGCGCACCGACAGCGGGGATGCCCTGTTCGGACTTCTGGGAATGATTGCCGCGCTCGGTGGGCTGCTGCCGCGGGAGGCGCCGCAGCATGCGGACGTCTGTCGGATCGAGGGCTGGGTGTGCGGGCTCGCCCCCTGAGTACCTCCTTGCCGCGGATCGTCGGCGGGAGGTGCCGCGATGGACAAATTCCGCGACTTTTTGCTTGTTTCCTGGCGCGGGGGCGGTAGATTGTCGCGAGCAAAGGCGGCCGGAAAATGGTCCGAGGTTCGAGATGCCCGATCCCGGGGAACCGTCGGAATCCGTTCCCGATCCCTATCGCGTCGCGGTCGTCCTCGTTCCCAACTTCTCCCTCATGGCCTATGCCTCCACGGTCGAGCCGCTGCGGGCGGCGAACCGGCAGAGCGGCCGCGTCCTCTATCGCTGGCGCAACTATTCGACCCACGGCGGGGTGGTGACCGCGAGCAACCGGCTCGACGTGCTCACCGAAAGACTCGACCCCTGGGTGGAGCCGCGGCCGGAGATGGTCGTCGTCTGCGCCGGAGTCGGCGGTGAACTCTACCGCGACCGGGAGCTCGAGGCCGCCCTGCGGCAGCTCGCCCGCCACGGCTGCCTCATGGTGGGGGTGAGCATGGGGAGCTTCATCCTCGCCCATGCCGGACTGCTCGAGGGCCACCGCTGCACCGTGCACTGGGAGATGCTCGACGCTTTCACCCAGGCCTTTCCCCATCTCCGGGTCGAAAACCGGCTCTATACCATCGATCGCACGCGCATCACCTGCGCCGGCGGCACGGCCGCCATCGACCTCATGCTCGAGCTCATCGGACGCCATCACGGACGCGCCCTCGCGGCACGGGTCGCCGACGAATTCGTGCACGGCCAGCTCCGCGAAGCCGACGATCCGCAGCGTCTCGACGTGCGCTACCGGCACGGCATCCACCACCCGCAGCTGATTGCGGCGGTACGGATCATGGAGGAGACGCTCTCCTATCCCATTCCCAAGACGGAGATCGCCGATCGCGTCGGCCTCTCGGCGCGCCAGCTCGAGCGGCTGTTCAAGCAGCATTTCGGGCTTTCGCCGTCCCGCTTCTATCTCAGGCTGCGCCTCGAGCGGGCGCGCCGACTGCTGCGCCAGACGCCGATGCCGGTGACCGAAGTCGCCTTCGCCTGCGGCTTCGAGACCGCCTCCCACTTCGCCAAATGCTATCGCGAGATGTTCGGCGTGCGGCCGAGCGAGGAACGGCGGCAGCTCGAGGAGGCCTATGCCCCCGCCTGAGGGCGGGCGCGTCCGTCACGGGGAAGAAAGCCCACGAGATCGTAGACCTCTTCGAGGACCGGGGCGGCGATCGCCTCGGCCCGCTCGGCGCCGCGGCGCAGGATGGCGTCGAGCTCGCCGCGATCGGCCATGAGCTCGCGCATGCGCGCGGTGATCGGCGCGAGCTTCTCCACCGCGAGCTCGGTGAGCCGCGTCTTGAATTCGGAGAAGCTCGCCTCGCGGAATTCCGCCTCGACCTCGTCCCGCGGCCGGTCCGCGAGGGCGGCATAGATGGTGAGGAGATTGGAGGCTTCCGGGCGCCTGTCCGGATCGTACCAGATGCCGAGGATGCTGTCCGACTTGGCGCGACGGATCTTGAGGGCGATGCTGTCCGGATCGTCGGTGAGATTGATCCGCGACATGTCCGAGGGGTCGGACTTGCTCATCTTCTTCGTGCCGTCGCGCAGGGACATGATGCGTGCGGCCTCGGGAATGATCATGGGCTCGGGAAGCGGGAAGAAGGTGGTCCCGAACCTGCGGTTGAAGGCGCCGGCGATGTCCCGCGACAGCTCGAGATGCTGCTTCTGGTCCTCGCCTACGGGCACGAGCACGGCCTTGTAGGCGAGGATGTCCGCCGCCTGCAGGACGGGATAGGCATAGAGCCCGAGCGGCGCGCCCTCGCGGTCGCGGCCCGCCTTCTCCTTGAACTGGACCATGCGGTTGAGCCAGCCGAGCGGGGTGACGCAGGAGAGCACCCAGTGCAGCTGGGCATGCGCGGCCACCTGGCTCTGCACGAACAGGATCGAGCGCTCCGGATCGATGCCGCAGGCGAGCAGCGCGGCCGCCACCTCGTAGGTGTTGTCGCGCATCTGGCGGCGGTCGTGGAGGGTCGTGAGCGCGTGCTGGTCGACGATGCAGTAGATGCACTCGTAGCGCCCTTCCTCCTGGAGCCTCACCCATTGGCGGATGGCGCCGAGATAGTTGCCGAGATGCAGCCCGTGGGTCGGCTGGATGCCGGAGAACACGCGTGGAGCCATGGGACGGGTTTCCAGCTGCAATGAAGCGGTGGCGCGCGCTCAGATGCACGAGAGCGGAAAGACGTCAAGCTTTGCCCGATCCCCACCCGCAAAGCCTCCGCGGGCGCGGCCGCGGGACCTTGACAGCCTCGGGAGGGCGCCATAGATGCGCCGCGCGATGGGGCGGAGTAGCTCAGCGGTAGAGCAGCGGAATCATAATCCGTAGGTCGGGGGTTCGAATCCCTCCTCCGCTACCAGCACCGATCTCACTTCCGGCACGATCAGGGATGAGGGGCAACGCGGCGCGGACCCGCGCGCCGGCGTGCAGTTGCCCGAAAGGGGAACGCAGATGGGGAGAACTGGCGTCCCCAGCGGGAATCGAACCCGCGTTTCCAGCTTGAAAGGCTGGTGTCCTGACCACTAGACGATGGGGACGGCCCGCGTGCCTCGGTGTAGGGACGGGGGCTGCGGAAATCAAGGAGGTTCCTCTTCGCGGCCGCCGGCCGGTGCGGCCCTCCCGTGTGCATATCCGGGGCCCGCGAGCCCGGCTTTACCCCGAACGCGGGGACTGATAGAAGGCGCCGCGTCCGACTTCCGGCCCCGAGCGCGACGGACCTTCTCCCATGAAGCTGCTCGCAGGCAACAGCAATCGCCCGCTCGCCGAGGCGATCGCCGCGTTCCTCGGCGTCGAGCTCACGCGCGCGACCGTGCACCGCTTTCCCGACATGGAGGTGTTCGTCGAAATCCATGAGAACGTGCGCGGGGAGGATGTGTTCGTGATCCAGAGCACTTCCTACCCGGCGAACGACAATCTCATGGAGCTGCTGATCATCGTCGACGCCCTGAGGCGCGCCTCGGCGCGCCGCATCACCGCCGTCATCCCCTATTTCGGCTACGCGCGGCAGGACCGCAAGACGAGCCCGCGCACTCCCATCTCGGCCAAGCTCGTCGCCAATCTCATCACCGTCGCGGGGGCGAGCCGGGTGCTCACGCTGGAACTGCACGCCGGTCAGATCCAGGGCTTCTTCGACATTCCCGTGGACAATCTCTACATGACGCCGCTCATGGTGCCGGCGATCCGCGAGCGCCTCGGCACCCGGGACCTCGTCATCGTCTCGCCCGATGTGGGCGGCGTGGCGCGTGCGCGCGGCATGGCCAAGCGGCTGGATGTGGGGCTTGCGATCATCGACAAGCGGCGCGAGCGGGCCGGGATCTCCGAAGTCATGAACGTGGTGGGCGATGTTCGCGGCAAGACCTGCGTCATCGTCGACGACATCGTCGATTCGGGCGGAACTCTGGTGAATGCGGCCGATGCGCTTCTCGAAGCCGGCGCCAGGGGCGTGCACGCCTATGTCTGCCACGGCGTGCTCTCGGGCAGCGCGGCCAGTCGCATCGCGACGAGCGCGCTCCAGGAGCTCGTGATCACCGACAGCATCCAGCCCACCGAGGCGGTGCGCGTCACCGAGAAGATTCAGGTCATCACGGTGGCGCGCCTCATGGGCGAGGCGATCCGCCGCATCTCGAGCGAGACCTCGGTCTCGAGCCTGTTCGACTGAGCGCGCCGCACTAGATCGGGCACGAGTGTCTGTCCGGGGCGCGGCCTGCGCGCCGGAGGGGCGAAAGGAGAGGGACATGGCTGACGTCATCACACTCGGATTCGAACCACGCGAGCGCGCCGGCACCGGCGCCGCCCGGGCGCTGCGGCGCGCCGGCCGGATTCCCGCCATCGTCTACGGCGGGCACGAGGCGCCGGAAAAGATCGCGATCCAGTTCAACGAGCTGCAGCGCGTGCTCGTACGGCATCCCCGCTTTCTCAACAGCGTCTGCGAGCTCGTGCATGATGGCCGCCGCATCCGCGTCATTCCGCGGGAGATCCAGTTCCATCCGGTGAGCGATCAGCCGCTGCACATCGACTTTCTGCGCGCCGAGGCCGGTGCACGGGTGGAGGTCGAGGTGCCGGTCGTGTTCCGCCACGAGGAGGAGTGTGTCGGTCTCAGGCGCGGCGGCGTGCTCAACGTGGTGCGGCGCGAGGTGGAGCTCGAGTGTCCGGTGGATGCCATCCCGGAGCAGATCGAGGTCGATCTGCGTGGCGTCGATATCGGTGATTCGGTGCACATCAGCCAGGTCACCCTGCCCGAGGGGGTGGTGCCGACGATCCGCGACCGCGACTTCACCATCTGCACCATCGTGCCGCCGACGGTGGCGGTCGAGACCGCGGCGGAGACGGAGGAGGAGGCCGGCGAGGAAAGCTGAGCGCCGCCCCGACCCGCGATGTGGCTGTTCGTCGGGCTCGGCAATCCCGGCTCCCGCTACGAGCGCAACCGGCACAATGTCGGTTTCATGGCCGTGGAGGCGATCGCCCGGCGCCACGGCGCCGGTTCCTGGCGGCGGCGCTTTCACGGGCGCATGGCGGAGGTGCGGCTCGATGGCCAACGCGTCCTCCTCTTCGAGCCCGAAACCTACATGAACGAATCGGGCCGCGCCGTCGCCGAAGCCGTCCGCTTCTACAAGATCCCGCTCGAGCGGGTGGTCGTCTTCCACGACGAGCTCGACCTCGCGCCGGGAAAGCTCCGCATCAAGACGGGCGGGGGAACCGCGGGTCACCGGGGGCTCGAAAGCATCGCCGCCTGTCTCGGCAGCACCGCCTTCAGGCGGGTGCGCATCGGCATCGGTCGCCCACAGCGCAAGGAGCTCGTGGTGTCCTGGGTGCTGAGCGATTTCGACCCCGAGGACCGGCGCTGGCTCGACCCCCTGCTCGAGGCCGTCGCGGCGGCGGCGCCGCGGCTCGTACGGGGGGAAGATGCGCGTTTCATCGAGGAGGTGACGCGCGCGCTGCGGCAGGCGGCGGAGGCGGAGGGGGGCTCCCTCGACCGCGGATGAGCTCCCCCTATATCGCTCCGCGGGGACCTGCACACGACCCTGCACCAGCTTCGATCGGGCTACGCGGATTTCATGGGCTTCAGCTGCGGTATCGTGGGTCTGCCGAACGTCGGCAAGTCCACGCTCTTCAACGCGCTCACCGCGACGGCGACCGCCGCCGCGGCGAACTACCCCTTCTGCACCATCGAGCCCAATGTCGGCCGGGTGCCGGTGCCGGATCCGCGACTCGAAGCCATCGCCTCGCTCGCAGGTAGCGCGCGTATTCTGCCCACCCAGCTCGAGATCCGGGACATCGCCGGTCTCGTCGCCGGGGCGTCCCGCGGTGAAGGCCTCGGCAACCGGTTTCTCGCCGCCATCCGCGAGGTGGACGCGATCCTCCACCTGCTTCGCTGTTTCGAGGACGGCGAGGTGGCGCATGTCGAGGGCGGGGTCGATCCGCTGCGGGATGCGGAGCTCGTCGAGACCGAGCTCCTGCTCGCGGACATCGAGAGCCTCGAGCGGCAGCGCGAAGGGCTCGTGAAGCGGGCGCGCGGCGGCGACCGGCAGGCGCGCGAGCGTCTCGCGCTCATCGAGCATCTGCTCGCGCCCATGTCCGAAGGGACGCCGGCGCGGGCGGTGGAGCTTTCGCCGCAGCAGCGGGCGCGGATGCGGGAGCTCCATCTCCTTACCGCCAAGCCGGTGCTCTACGTCTGCAACGTGGATGAGGATGCCGCCGCGGAGGGCAACGGATGGAGCGCCCGGGTCGCGGCCATGGCTGCCGCGCAGGGGGCGCGCAGCGTCGTCGTCGCCGCCTCGATCGAGGCGGAGCTCGCGATGCTGCCGCGCGAGGAGCGGGAGGAATTCCTGCGCGGTCTGGGCTTCGAGGAGCCGGGCCTGCATGCGGTGATCCGCGAGGGCTACCGGCTGCTCGACCTCCTCACCTTCTTCACCGCCGGTCCCAAGGAGACGCGGGCCTGGACCGTGAAGCGGGGCGCCACGGCGGTGGAGGCCGCGGGGGTCATCCACAGCGACTTCGCCCGCGGCTTCATCTGTGCCGAGGTCATCCCTTACGACGACTACATCGCCTGCGGCGGCGAGCAGGAGGCGAAGGCGGCGGGACGGATGCGGCTCGAGGGGCGCGACTACCGCGTGCAGGACGGCGACATCTGCCGCTTCCGGTTCAACGTCTGATCCGGCGTGGCAGGGGGACCGCCGCCGGGATCAGAAATCGATGCAGCGCCCACCCCGCTCCCAATCGCCGTAGCGCGTGGGCTCGGGGCCCTTGGGTCCGCCGATCTCGCGCGGCCGCTGACTCTCGCGCTGCCGTTCCGGCGCCGACGGATGGCGGTTGCCGGGCCGCACCGGCGGGGGTACCGGTCTCTGCGGGCTCATTCCTTCATCACCTGTTCGCGGGCCTGCTGCTCGCATTCGGCGAGATGCTTGCGCAGCAGATGATCGGAAAGCGCGATACCCTTCGCGGCGAGGTCCTGCTTGACCTTGTCGAGCATGTCGTCGTCGCCGGGGCCCTCGAAGTCCGCCATGACGACGTCCTTGGCATAGGCGAGGGCCGCCTCGCCGCTGAGGCCGAGATGGTTCTCCGCGATCCAGAGACCGAACAGCTTGTTGCGGCGATTGCGGATCTTGAAGGCGAGCTCCTGCTCGTGGCGGAACCGCGCCTCCTCTTCGCGCTCCCGTTCCTCGAAGGTCGCCATGACGTTCTCCTGAGTTCCCCTGCCTGCTCTCCATATAGCGGCTGCGGAGGAGAGCGGCCAGCCGCGGCGGGAACGGCATGATGTGTACGCTTGTCCTTCTCTCGAGACCCGGCCACCCCTGGCCCGTGGTGCTCGCGGCAAACCGCGACGAGGACCTGTCCCGGCCGTGGCTTCCTCCCGCCCGCCACTGGCCGGACCGGCCCGAGGTGCTCGGAGGCATCGATCTGGTGGCGGGCGGTTCCTGGCTCGCGGTCAACGATCACGGCGTCGTCGCAGCGGTCCTCAATCGCCGTGGAACCCTCGGCCCCGCGCCGGGCCGGCGCTCGCGGGGGGCACTCGTCCTCGAGGCGCTGCGGTGGGAGACGGCGGAAGCCGCGGCCGCGGCCATGCGCGAGCTCGATCCCCGCCCTTTTCGCCCCTTCAACCTGCTGCTCGCCGATCGCCGCTCCGCCTTCTGGCTGTGCTTTACGGGCGAGGGACGACTCGAGGGCGAGCCGGTCCCCCCGGGCCTGCACATGTTCACCACGGGCGCGCGCAACGACCCGGACTGTCCACGCATCCGGCGCCATCGCGACCGCTTCCTGGCCGCTCCACCACCCGATCCGGAGCGCGGTGCGATCGAAGCCTGGGCGGCGCTGCTCGGCGATCATGCGGGCGCGGAAGAGCAGCCCCACGCCGCGATGTGCGTGCATATCGGCAATTACGGTACGGTGTGCAGCGCCCTGCTCGCACTTGCCGCCGCGCCGCGGGGGCGGGTCGTGTGGCTTCAGGCCGACGGCCCGCCGCATGGCGCGCCCTTCCGGCCTCTCTCCGGCGGGGATGGCTTCAGCGCTCGCGGTAGTGATAGCCGTAGCGGCGGGTGAAGCCGAAACGGGCGGCGAGGGCGAGCGAAGGCTCGTTGCCTTCCTCGATCTTGGTGATCGCCTCTTCCGCGCCCATCGCCCGGGCCCAACCGAGCAGGCGCGCGAGCACGGCGCGGCCGTAGCCGCGTCCCCGGAACGGGTACTGGGTGTGCAGGCTGTGCACGACCGCGATGCTGTCGACGACCACGCAGGCGCCGCCCGCCACCGGCTCCGGCCCCTCGAACAGCACCGCGAGGCCGAGCGGCCGCTTGATGCGTTCATAGACCGCAGCCCGCTCTTCGCGCAGCGCGTCGTCCCACTGCGGATCGGCGATCGCGTTCATCACCGCCGTTCTCGGGCGGGTCTCGATCTCCACGGGAAATTCGGGTGCGGGCAGCTCGTCGAGCGCGCGCCAGAAGACGCCCGTGGGGCTGCGCCGGCGGTAGCCGCGCTCCTCCAGCACGCGATCGAGATTTTCCGGGCGGTGGACGTCCGTGAGCTGGAAGCAGGCGGGATGGTCGCGCTGCGCATACCAGTCCTCGACCCGGCGTATGGCGCGGTCGAGGTCAGCCCCTTCCTCGAAGGCGAGGGTCTGCACCGAGTTGAGCCGGCGGCTCGAGGCGCCTCCGAAGCGCAGGATCCAGCCCACGACATAGGCCGTCTCCCTGGGCGGCCAGGCCCAGAGGCTCGCATGTTCGAAGCGGCGGACGAGATCGGGATCGACGGGCATGGCCTCGAAATATCACCACAGCGGCCGTCGCCAAGAGGGTCGGCCGTCGCGGATGCACCGGGCGCCGCGCTGCCGCGGCAGCCGGCGCGGATCGCCGTCGCCCGGCCTGCCGTTCGGCTCAGGAGGGCTGCCCGGGGCGGTCGAGCTCGCGGTCCAGACGGCGGATCCGTGCATAGAGGCTTTCCGCCGCCCGGTCGAGTTCGGCGAGCAGGGGGTCGCCGCCGTCCTCGCGAGCGGCCGGCCCTTCGAAGGCGGGACCATCGAGCGGCAGAAGCCGCCAGCGCTCCTCCCGGCCCTCCTGCGGGTCGATTTCACCCGCACAGACCGCGCGCCGCGCGAGCAGCCAGGCGATCGCCGCCATCACCCGGGTGGAGAGCCGCGACAGTTGCAGGCTGTAGCGAAGGGCCTCGTCCAGCCGGTCCGGAGCCGGGGGCGCGGACCGGGCGAGATGGTCGCGGATGCGCGCCGCAAGCGCGAGCGCCTCCGCGAGCAGGCGACGGAGGGGGACGGCGGACTCCTCCTGCCACGCTCCTCCGCCAGCGGGAGACCCTGTGGGCACCTCCTCCTCCCACGCAGGATATGCCGGCTTCCAGCTAACGTCGCGCGGGCCCTGCGGTCAACGTAGCGGCGGTGCTGGCGCGGGTGTGGTGCGAGACCTACACTATCATGGTACGGAAAGGAGGCTGCGGCGGTGAGCGCGGAGCAAGCTCTGGCGGCGCTGCGGGAGGAAGCTGGCGGCTGCCGTCTCTGCCCTCTGTGGAAGGGGGCGCGCCAGCTCGTGTTCGGGGAGGGGCCGGCACCCGCGGATCTCATGCTCGTGGGCGAGCAGCCGGGGGATCAGGAGGACATCCAGGGGCGGCCGTTCGTGGGTCCCGCGGGGCATGTGCTCGACCGCGCCCTCGCCGCGGCGGGGCTGGAGCGCAGCTCCGCCTACGTGACCAATGCGGTCAAGCACTTCAAGTTCACGAGCTACGGCCGAAGGCGCATCCACCAGAAGCCGGACCGCAGCGAGATCGACCGCTGCCGTTTCTGGCTGCTGCGGGAGATCGAGATCGTGGACCCGCGCCTCATCGTCGCCATGGGGGTGACGGCGGCGCGTGGCGTGCTGGGGCGCACGATCACCATCCGGCGCGAACGGGGGCGCTTTCGACCCTATCCTCCCGACCGCGAGGTCTATGTCACGATCCATCCTTCCTTCGTGCTCCGCATCGAGGATGAGACGGCGGCGGAGGCGGCGCTGCGGGAATTCGTCGAGGATCTGCGCAGGGTGCGCATGCGTCTCGAGGAACTTGGCGGGCGTCCGCGCGGATCCCGCGCCCAGCAGACGCTGCTCTGAACGCGCCCCGCCTTCAGCCGGATGCGCGCGCCCGGCGCAGATTTCCACCGGCTCTGGCGAGGCGTTCCCGGGCCTCCTCGAGGGTGAGCCCGTCGAGCAGGAGGACCGCGAGGCGCAGGTCGCGCCCGGCGTTGGCGAAGGCCTCGCGCGCCGCCTCCTCGCCGGCTCCGGTGAGCTCCCGGAGAATGCCCAGCGCCCGGGCCTCGAGCTTGGTGCTCGTGGGCACCAGGGCCACCATCCGCCCCTCGTAGACGCGGCCCAGTGCGAACATGAGCTGGGTCGAGAACAGGTTGAGCGCGATCTTCTGGGCCGTGCCGGCGTTCATGCGCGTCGAGCCGGCGAGGAATTCCGCCCCCGTGGCCAGCAGCACGGGACATTCCGCCCGGGCGAGAAGCGGCGCGCCGGGATTGTTCGCGAAGGCGACGGTAAGCGCGCGCCGCCGCCGGGCCTCCCGCTGGGCGGCGAGGACGAAGGGTGTCCTTCCGGAAGCTGCGAGCGCGAGCTGTACGTCCCGGGGCCCGAGATCGAGACGCCGCATCGCCTCGATCCCCGCCCGCGCGTCGTCCTCGGCCCCCTCGAGGGCCCGGCTCAGCGCCCGTTCTCCTCCGGCGAGGGCGAAGGCGACGCGCGTCTGCGGCCAGGAGAAGGTGGGCCAGAGCTCGACTCCGTCCTGAACGGCGATCCGGCCGGAGCTTCCCGCCCCGACATAGACGAGCCGGCCTTCGTCATCCGCGAGCCGCTCCGCCGCCGCCCGCACCGCCCGGGCGAGTGCGGGCAGCGCCGCGCGCACGGCTGCGAAGGCGTGCAGGCTGTGCTCCCACATCGCTTCCAGGCAGTCCTCGAGCGGCCATCTGTCCGCCTCGCGGAAACGCATCGAAGCCGCCTCGGTCGCGAGGCGGGGAATATCGTCGACGTCGCGCGCGCGCTGCATGAAGCCGTGCCCCGTCGATGTCCGCACCCGGGCCGGTAGCCGCCGCCGGCGACCGACGCAAGCGCGCCATCGCGACACCTTTGCGCGAAGCCGGTCCGAGCGAGAACGGCTGCGGCCGGTGCGACGGCCTCCTGTATATCGTGACAGGTGGGAAAGAAAGGAGGATCGTTCTACTTATGGTTTCCAAGTCGCCGTGTCGATCAACCGCGCGACCTCTTGGCACGAAGCAGAAAATGGGTTAACAACGGGTGCATAAGAGGCACAAGCCCACACACGCAGGTCCGATCTCGAACGGAGGCGTAGCCACGCCTCCCTTTTTTCGCCCTGCCGGCACCGGAGCCCGAAGCTAGGCAGATGACCCTCACGGCTCAGCTCCGCGCACGTGCGGCGGCCGGTCGTCCGGTCCGCGTCCTCCTCGTCGGCTGCGGCAAGTTCGCGACCATGTTCCTCGCCCAGCTTCCGACCACGCCCGGGATCGAGGTCGGGGCCATCGTCGATCTCCTTCCGGAGCGCGTTCCCGAGCGGTTGCAGCGGGCGGGATGGTCGCGCGAGCGCATCCGCAGGGTGGCGATCGGCGACGATGTCGAGAGCCTGCTCTCGCGCCACGACTGGGACGTGGTCGTCGAGGCCACCGGCGATCCCCTGGCCGGGGTCCGCCACGCCCTCGCCGCGATCGCCCGCGGGCTTCACCTGGTGATGGTCAACGTCGAAGCGGACGCCCTCTGCGGCCCGGCCCTCGCCCGCCGGGCGCGCGAGCGGGGCTGCATCTACAGCCTCGCCTGGGGCGATCAGCCGGCCCTCGTGTGCGATCTCGTCGACTGGGCCGAAAGCTGCGGATTCGCGGTGGTCGCTGCGGGCAAGGGGACCAAGTACCTGCCGCATTACCACGCCTCGACACCGGAGACGGTGTGGGAGCACTACGGCATCGAGCCGGAAGCGGCCCGCCGGGCGGGGATGAATGCGAAGATGTTCAACTCCTTTCTCGACGGCACCAAGTCGGCGATCGAGATGGCGGCCGTCGCCAACGCCACGGGGCTCGCGGTGCCCGAGGACGGTCTCGGCTTTCCGCCCGCCGGAACGGCGGAGCTCGCGACGGTGCTCCGCCCGCGCGAAGAGGGCGGGGTACTTGCGCGCAGAGGCATGGTCGAGGTCGTCTCCTCGCTGCGCCGCGACGGCACGCCCATCCCCGACGATCTGCGCTGGGGCGTGTATGTGGTGGTCGAAGCGCCCTGCGCCTACAGCGCGGCCTGTTTCCGCGAATACGGCATGATCACCGATCCCAGCGGGCGCTTCGCCGCCCTCTGGCGGCCCTATCATCTCATCGGCCTCGAGCTCGCGGTGAGCGTCGCCCGCGTCGCCCTCGAGGGAAGGTCCACCGGTACGCCGCAGGCCTGGCATGGCGACGTCGTCGCCTGCGCCAAGCGCGACCTCGCCGCGGGAGAGGTGCTCGACGGCGAGGGCGGACGCTGCGTCTGGGGCCGACTCGTGCCGGCCGCGCGCGCGGCCGCCGAGGATCTGCTTCCGATCGGCCTCGCGCATGAGCTCCGGCTGCGCCGCGCGGTACCGGCGGGGGGGCTGCTCCGTTTCTCGGACGTGGAGCCACCGCCTGCAAGCGAAGCCCTCACCCTGCGCCGCGAACTCGAGCCGGCCCCGCGCCCGGAGGATCCGGAAAAGCGCCACTGAAGCGATTTTTCGCTTGCCCTCTCACCCGGGCGGGCTATGTTGGGTGAAGGTGTTCTGCAGGTCTCGTCCCCGCCGCGTTCGCGGCGGTTTTTCGGAACATGCGGAAGGGCCTCGCCTCCGGCCGGTGGCCGGAGGTGATCACCACGTCTACGAGGAAGACCAAGCCAGTGTCGAATACCGGTACAGTCAAGTGGTTCAACGAGTCGAAGGGCTACGGGTTCATTCAGCCGGATTCCGGCGGACCCGACGCCTTCGTCCACATCTCCGCCGTCGAGCGCTCCGGCCTCGATACGCTCCGCGAAGGGGAGCGGGTGCAGTACGATCTCGTGCGCGGCCGTAACGGCAAGAGCGCCGCGGAGAACCTCAAGCGCGTCGGCTGACGCCAGACCCGCGAACGGAACACCCCCGGAGCGATCCGGGGGTGTTTTCTTTTGCGCGCGGGAGTGCGAAGCGATCAGGTGCCGGGCTGCGGCTCCATGCCCCCCGGACCGGTGGCGGGCCGCGTCGTCGGCGGTACCGACGTGCGCCGCCCCTCGGGCGCCCCGGCACCGCGCGGCTCCTCCGGCTCCTCGGGCCGCAGAATCGGCTCGCCGCGCATGAGCTGATCGATCTCTTCCCCGGTCAGAGTCTCATACTCGAGCAGCGCCTGCGCGAGCGCATGGAGCCGGTCGAGATGCTGTTCGAGAATCCGCCGCGCCCTGCCGTAGCCCTCCTCGACGATGCGCCGGATCTCCTGGTCGATCTTGTATGCGGTCGCCTCGGAGACGTTGCGCATCTGGGCGAGCTGGGCGCCCAAGAAGATCTCCTGATTGCCGTCGGTGTAGCCGACCGGGCCGAGCTCGTCGCTCATGCCCCATTCGGTCACCATATGGCGTGCGATCTTGGTCGCCTGCTGGATGTCGGACGCCGCCCCGGCGGTGACCTTGTTGCGGCCGAAGATGAGCTCCTCGGCCACCCGGCCGCCCATGGCCACGGTGATGTCGGCCTCGAGCTTCTCCCGGCTCACCGAGATCCGGTCGCCCTCGGGCAGCCGCATCACCATGCCCAGAGCGCGGCCCCGCGGAATGATCGTCGCCTTGTGGATGGGGTCGGAGGCCGGCGTGTGGTAGGCGACCACCGCGTGTCCCGCCTCGTGGTAGGCGGTGAGCCGTTTCTCCTCCTCGCTCATGACCATCGAGCGGCGCTCGATGCCCATCATGACCTTGTCCTTGGCGGCCTCGAACTCGGCCATGGTGACCACCCGCTTGCCGCGGCGGGCGGCGAGCAGCGCCGCTTCGTTGACGATGTTCGCGAGATCCGCGCCCGAAAAGCCGGGCGTGCCGCGCGCGAGCACCTTGGTGTCCACATCTCCGGCCACCCGGATCTTCTTGATGTGGACGTTGAGAATCTTCTCGCGCCCGACGACGTCGGGATAGGGCACGACGATCTGGCGGTCGAAGCGGCCGGGGCGCAGCAATGCCGGGTCGAGCACGTCCGGGCGGTTCGTCGCGGCGATGAGGATCACCCCCTCATTGGCGTCGAACCCGTCCATCTCCACGAGGAGCTGGTTGAGGGTCTGCTCGCGCTCGTCGTTGCCGCCGCCGATGCCGGCGCCGCGGTGCCGTCCGACGGCGTCGATCTCGTCGATGAAGACGATGCAGGGGGCGTGCTTCTTCGCCTGGTCGAACATGTCACGCACGCGCGAGGCGCCGACGCCCACGAACATCTCCACGAAGTCCGAGCCGGAAATGGTGAAGAAGGGCACATTCGCCTCCCCCGCGATCGCGCGCGCGAGCAGCGTCTTGCCCGTACCGGGCGGGCCCACGAGGAGACAGCCCTTGGGGATGCGGCCGCCGAGCTGCTGGAACTTCTGGGGATTCTTGAGAAACTCGACGATCTCCTGCAGCTCCTCCTTGGCCTCGTCCACGCCGGCGACGTCGGCGAAGGTCACCCGACCGTGCTTCTCGGTGAGCAGCCGCGCCCGCGACTTGCCGAAGCCCATCGCCTTGCCGCCGCCCGACTGCATCTGGCGCATGAAGAAGATCCACACGCCGATGAGCAGGAGCATCGGGAACCATGAGACGAGAACCCCGAGCAGCGAGGGAACGTTGTCGTCCACCGGCAGGACGTTGATCCGCACCTGGGCCTCGGTGAGGCGCTCGATGAGCTTGGGATCCTGCGGCGCGTAGGTCTGGAAGGGGCGGCCGTCGGTGTAACGCCCGGTCACCACCTCGCCCTGGATGGCCACCTCGCTCACCCGCCCCGCTTCGACGTCGGCGATGAAATCCGAATAGGCCACGCTCGTCTGCGGGCTGCGCGGCCGCGAGCCCTGGAACAGGTTGACGAGCGCGATGAGCAGCAGGCCGATGATGACCCAGAGCGCGAGATTCTTGCTGAAATTGTTCACCGATGGTCCTCGCTTTCCCCACCGCGGCCTGGACGCGTCGCCGCTGAGGCGACGGCAGGCCGGCACATCCGCTTAGTTAGGCTACCCCGAACCCGAAGCAATATACAGGGGAAAGGGCGCTTCCACGAGGCGGCGCCGCGGCCTGTAGCTCATGATGATACGCGCCACGCCAGGGCGGGGCGGGTGAACGGGGCTCGCGATGATGCGGCTGCCGTCGTGGAGCACGGGCAGCGACAGAAGGGCCGGTGCAGGAAGCTCGAGGCGTCGCGCCCGGGCAGCCAGCGCGGCGCCGAGGGAGGTACCTGCGAGCCGCCCCCAGGCCTCGAGCAAGAGGCCGGGCACTTCTCCCGCAACCGCGATCTGCCACCTCCCATCCCACAGCAGCCGGCCCGGCTCCTCGATCCGCATGCCCCGCGCCACCGCGCGCAGCTCGCGGAAGAGGAACAGCTTTTCCCCCCGCTTTCGCAGGAGACAGCCGGCGATGGTGAAGCTGCGGGCCGCGTCCTGCCGCAGCCGCGCGACCGCCCGCTGCAGGCGCGCCGAGCGCGGCGGATGCTCCCTGCCGGATACCGCGAGCAGCACCCGCTCGAGCACGAAAGCCGCGAGCGAGTCCTCGAGTGCGAGCCAGGGCGGGAGCGCGAGGGACGCATAGCCGAGGCCGTCGAGATGCAGCCAGCGGGCGCACCAGCGGGCGAGCGCCCGCTCCTCGGCCTGCCGTGTCCGCGCCGCCTTTCGCGCCAGCGCAGCGAGCCGGGCTTCGGGCAGGGGGGCGAGGCGGAGGCGGGCGCGCTGGAAGCGCAGATCGAGGTTGGAGGGATCCTCGAGCCAGCGGACGCCGGCCGCGCGCAGGGTGGCCTCGAGCCGCCGCCTCGGCACCTCGAGCAGCGGGCGCAGGAGGCGCACCTCGGCCACGAACCGCTCCGCCGGGATGCCCGCGAGGCCGCGCAGACCGCTGTCCCTCGCAGCCCGCATGGCCACGGTCTCGAGCTGATCCTCGAGCCGGTGGGCGAGCAGCAGGTGGAAGATTCCCCGCTCCCGGCAGGCGGCGGTAAGCAGGGCATAGCGCGCTTCGCGGGCCCTTTCCTGGATCCGGGTCGCCGGCCTGGGACCGCCCCAGCGCAGGATCTCGGCAGCGATGCCCAGGGACTCGAGCCACCCCCGCACCCGTGCCGCTTCGGCGGCGGAGTCCGGCCGCAGTCCGTGGTCGACGATGAAGGCGAGCAGGGTCCCGTCTCGCCTGCGCACCCAGCGGCGGCACAGCCAGGCGAGGGCCATGCTGTCCGCACCCCCGGAGACCGCGAGCGCGAGACGCGGCCGCGGCTCGAAGGGCGCGAAGCGGGCCATGAAGGCTTCGAATTCCTCCTCCGTGAGCGGGGAGGGTTCAGGGGCAGCCGGCGGCGGCGCGCTCACGGCGGAGCGCCTGGCGCACCGGAGCCGGGGCGCGGGGATGCCGCTCGGCGAGGCGATCGAAGGTCTCGCAGGCGCGGTCGCGATCGCCCACGGCGGCGAGGGCCATGCCGAGCTTGAGCAGCATGTCGGGCGCCCGCGGCGCCTCGGGGCCATAGCGGCGGTAGCCCCGCGCGAAGGTCTGGGCCGCGCTCGCATACTGCCGGCGATAGAAGTAGGTCTCGCCGAGCCAGTAGGTCGCCTTCGGGGCCAGCGGGTGGTCGGGAAAGTCCGCGAGGAAGCGGGCGAAGGCCTCCTCGGCGGCATCGAAGTCGCCCGCTTCGAGGAGATCGAGCGCGGCCCGGTAACGTTCCTCCGGCGCCCCGCGCAGCGCCTCTTCGAGCCGTGCCGCGCCGCTCTCCGCCGCGCCCGCGGGAACCTCCGGCGCCGCTCCGGGCGCCGCCAGGCGGCCCGGCACGGCAGCCGGCTCGCTTTCCTCGACGGTCGCCGTGGCAGGGACCGGCGGCGCGGCCGAGGAAGGCGCCGGGCCCCGCGTGCCCGCCTCTCCGGACGCTGGAGCGGCAGCGGTGCCGCTCCTGCCGGCGGCGAGCTCCTCGAGCCGACGCTCGAGCCTCCGCTGGCCGTATTCGAGCTCCTCGATGCGCCCGGTAAGCCGCCTCAGCTCTTCCTCGATCCGGAGCAGGCGGGCCTCGAAATCCGCAAGCGCCGGCTGCGGTGCCGTGACGGCCTGCGCGAGGAGCTCCGCTTTGAGCGCCTGCGTCCGCCGCAGCAGATCTCTTCGCTGCGTCTCAAGGGACGACGGTGCGGCGGCAGCAGGCGGCGCCGCGAAAAGAGGCAGCAGAAGCGCGAGAGCCGCGAGGGCGCGCACGTCACTGGGTCACGTTGACGACCGTGACCGCCCGGCGATTGAGGGCCCAGGCGGCCTCGTTATGGCCCGGGTCGACGGGCCGCTCTTCGCCGTAGGAGATCGTGAGCATGCGCTCGGGCGCCACCCCCTTGGCGGCGAGATAGTTCTTCACCGCCGCAGCCCGGCGTTCGCCCAGTGCGAGGTTGTACTCGCGCGTACCGCGCTCGTCGGCATGACCCTCGATCGTCACCGTCACGTCGGGGTGGGCGAGCAGCCACGCCGCCTGCTTGTCGAGAACGGCCCGGGCGCTCTCGTCGAGCGCGGCGCTGTCGAAGGCGAAGAACACCCGATCACCGACATTGATCTCGAGATCCTCCTGACTTCCCGGCACGGGCCCGCCCGCAAGCGGATCGGCGGTGATCGTCCCGGCGGGCGCCGCGGCAGCCTCACCGCCTGCCGCCGTCCCGCCGCCGCTCTTGGAGGCGGCCATCTCTTCGGAGGTGGAAGCGCAGGCCGCGAGCAGGGCGAGCGCGAAGAGGAGCGGGAGGGTGCGGATCATCGGCCTCTCTCATGCGGCTGAGGGGACCACGGAGTCGAGACAGCCCGCTTATACGGGCGCGAATCAGGGAATCAAGGGTGACCAGTCGGGATCGGAAGCATCGGTCGGGGTGGGCAGCTCGCGCAGGTTGTAGCCCGAGAGATCGATGGTCATGAGGCGAATGCGATCGGTCGCCGGGTCCTGGCGGGCGAAGACGAGAAGTCGCCCGTTGGGGGCGAAGCTCGGACTCTCGTCCAGGAAGCTGCGCGTGAGCAGCCGCTCGTCGCTGCCGTCCGGACGCATGACGCCGATGTGGAAGAAGCCGCCCTTGATCTTGGTGAAGGCGATGAAATCGCCCCGCGGCGACCACACCGGACTGCCGTA
>CAZHHU010000047.1:4600-20346 GCA_964532215.1 uncultured Geminicoccaceae bacterium | reverse complement strand
CAACCGCTGGACGCCGAGCAGGTCCGGGCATGGCTCGAGAACTGGCTCGCGATGATGGGCAACCCGCGGCTTGCCGTGGGCAAGGTCGAAGAGGTCGACGACAACACGATCACCGCCGAGATCGTGACCAGGAAGGGCGGTGTTCTCGTCGACAAGTTCGAGATCGACCGGCGCACCGGCGCCATCCATCGCGTCGGCTGACAAGGTGAGCCTCCGGATCGTCCGCGGATGCCCCTGACCGGGAAACTGAAGCCGATGGTCGCCGCTGCGGTCGTGCTCGTCGCGGCCGCAGCCGGTCTCTATTACTGGAGCCGACCCCCGGTGCGGACCGAACCTCTGGTACGGGTCGTGGTCCCCGAGCTCACCGAGCTCGGCCGCCGGGGTGAAAAGGCGTTCGAAGCCTACTGTGCGGAATGCCACGGACGCAATGCCGCGGGCAGCGATCGTGGCCCGCCGCTCGTCCACCAGATCTACCGGCCGAATCACCACGCCGATATTGCCTTCGCGCGGGCCGCGCGCTTCGGCGTGCGCCAGCATCACTGGTTCTTCGGCGACATGCCACCGCGGCCGGAAGTCAGCGATGAGGACATCGTCGCCATCGTGCGCTATGTCCGCGAGCTGCAACGTGCGAACGGCATACGCTGAGCGGAGGAGGGCATGAAGTACAGCATCGACCGCGTGCTCGATGGGCGGAGCTTCGACGAGGTCGTGAGCCGCGCCCGGGAGACGCTCGCCGAGCAGGGGTTCGGCGTACTCACCGAAATCGACGTCAAGGCGACGCTCAAGAAGAAGCTCGACGTGGACACCCGCCCCTATCTCATTCTCGGCGCCTGCAATCCCAGGCTCGCCCACCGGGTGCTCGAGATGGAGCCCCGGATCGGGGTGCTGCTTCCCTGCAACGTCGTCGTGCGGGAGCTCGACGACGGCCGCATCGAGGTCTCGGCCATGGATCCCGCCGCGGCCATGCAGGTCGTCGACAATCCGGGCGTCGGGGAGGTCGCGGCACAGGTGCGGGAGCTGCTGAGTAGGGCGGTGCAGGCGATCTGATCCCGCGATGCGTGTGCCGCCGCGCCGGGTCGCCGACTGTCCCTGGTATCTTCGCCTCTTCTTCTGGAACCAGAAGCGGAAGTACGGTCGGCCGCTCGACGCGGCGCTCCTGTGGGCCCGCGTCCCCCGCCTGTTCCTCGCCGTGGCCGCGCTCTACGGCGCCCTGGACCGGCGGCGCTCGCCCGTTCCGGCGCGGCTGCGCTCCCTACTCACGGTGCGGATCTCGCAGATCAACCACTGCCCCTTCTGCGTCGATATCAACGCCGCCATCGCGGCCCGGCGGGGGTTGTCGGACGAAAAGCTCGAAGCGCTCGCGAGCTGGCGCGAAAGCCCGCTGTTCGACGAACAGGAGCGCGCCGCGCTCGCCTATGCCGAGGACATGACCCGAAGCGACCGTGAGGTCGCGGACGACACCTTCGCCGAGCTGCGCCGCCATTTCGACGAGGACGGGATCATCGAGCTTACCGCGCTCATCGCCTTCCAGAACCTGTCGAGCAAGTTCAACGCCGCGCTCGGCGTTCCCCCTCAGGGCTTCTGCCGCCTGCCACTCGCGGGCGGCTCGAAGGAAGCCCGCAGGGTCACGCCTTCCAGCGCTCGCGGCCGCCGTCGGCCCTGAGGATGAACGCCTCGACCTCCGCGAACCGCCCGCGGAGCTGCACCCGCATTTCGGGAGGCATGACGTAGAGCGCGGTTGAGAGGGCATCCGCGAGCACCGCCCGCGGCGCGAGCACGGCCACCTGCCGGTACAGAGCGGCGCTCCGTCCGGTTCGGGGATCGAAGAGGTGGTGATGGCGGCCTGCAGGATCGAAACGCGTTCCGGCCGCGGCCGATACCGCGAGCGCGCGATCCTCGAGGGCAAATCGCCCGACCATCCGCGTCGGATCCTCGGGGTCCGATACGGCCACCCGCCACGGACGACCGCTGGCGTGGCGGCCGAGACCCCGGACCTCACCGAGATCGAGCAGCACCGAACGCATCCCGGCAGCACGGAGCAGATCCGCCACGCGATCGGTGATATAGCCCTGTGCGACGCCGTTCAGGGTCAGTGCCATCCGCGGGTCGGCAAAGCGCACGCAGGCATCCTCGATGACCAGCCGCCGCCAGCCCGTCCGCGCCAGCGCTTCGCGCACCGCTCCGGGCGGTGGGCCGGCCGGATCCGCTCCCGCCCGCGCGAAGTGCCCGGCATAGAGCTCCCAGAGCGGCTGCACGGTGGGATCGAAGGCGCCGTCCGTGAGGGCGGCGATGCGCTGCGCGAAGCGGAGAAGCTCGACGAACTCCGGTGGCGGGTTGGCCAGAACGCCGCGGCGGTTCAGCCGGGAGATCGCGGAATCGCTGCGGTGGAGATCGAAGATCGCTTCGAGCCGGCGGACCTCCGCGAGCGCGATGCCGAGCAGGCGCTCGGCTTCGAATGCATCCTCGTGGCAGACGATGATCGACGCCTCGGCACCGAGCGCGGAACCGCTCCAGCTCCGCAGCACCGGGGTCGGTCCCCGACCCCGTGCCGGGCCCGCCAGCATGCCCGCGCCGAGCGCGGCGAACAGGTGGATGACGCGCCGCCGGCCGAGCTTCGCTGCTGTTGTCGCGCACACGACCATCTGCGATCCCCCCGCTCTTCCGGCCGCCTTCGATGCCTCCCGCCCTGCCGACACACATTGACAGCCATCAAGCTGCGCCTGCGCGGACCTCTCGCTCTCGCGCGGGCGCAGCCGACAGCTCCCGCCCCGCGGCCCCATCGCCAGCGGCGGGACGTCTGCAGCCTTCCCTACAGCCCACAGCGCTCGAGCGTGCGCAGAATGGGCGGCAGATAGCCGCGGCCGAACAGGTGCAGGTGCACGAGCAGCGGGTAGAGATTGTAGACGTCCCGGCGCAGCTTCCAGAAGTCGCGATCGAGCCCGGCGAGCGCCGCATAGGCATCGTAGAACGGCTTCGTGAAGGGGCCGAAGAGGGTCGTGAAGGCGATCTCGATCTCGGGATGGCCGCAGTAGAGCGCGGGATCGAGAAAGGCCGCGATGCGGTCCCCGCGCACCAGGAGATTGCCGCTCCAGACGTCGCCGTGCAGCAGGGAGGGGTGTCGGGGCTCGACGAGCAGCTCCTCGAGCCGCAGCGCAAGGCGCTCGATGCGGGCGAAGACCTGCCCGGGCAGAGCCCCGCCGCGCCTCGCCACGGCGGCCATGTACAGCAGCCGGTGGTCGCGGAAGAAGGGGATCCAGCGCTCGCTCCGCGGGTTCGGCTGACAAAGCGGACCGATCAGCGTGTCCCGGCTGCAGCCGAAGAAGGGCCGCGGCACGGCGTGGAGCGCGGCGAGCCGCTCCGCCGCGTGGCGCTGGGCCGCCGGCCCGGGCGCACCGGCATCATGGGGAACGTATTCCAGCAGCAGCAGCCCGGGCTCGGCATGGAACACCCGCGGTACGGGCAGCGCTCCCGTGCGCGCGAGCTCCCCGAGCATCCAGGCTTCCACCGTAAGATCGGTATCATGCGCGCACTTCGCCACGATACGGCTGCCGTCCTCGAGGTCGATCCGGCGCACCTCGGCGATGCAGCCACCGTGAAGGGGAACGATCGCCCGCACGCGGACGCCGAGGACCGTCTCGATCCGCGCCTCGAGCGGTGGCGTCATGGGCGGAGCAGGCCGTTCCGCAGCCGGTCGACGAGACCCTCGACCGCCGCCTCGATGAGATCGAGGGCGTACTCGTAATCCGCGAGATCGCCCCACCAGGGATCCGGGATATCGCGCACGCCGAGCCCGGGCGCGTATTCCATGAGGAGGTGGAGTCCAGCCCGGGATCGACGCGGGCGCATGCGCTCGAGAGCCAGAAGATGCGTCTCTGTGGCCGGCAGGATGAGGTCGAAACGGTGGAAGTCCTCCCGCCGCACCCGACGCGCCCGCCGTTCGGGAACCTCGTAGCCCCGGGCGAGCAGCGTCTGCCGCGCGCGCCCGTCCACCGGATTGCCCGCCTCTTCCGCGCTCGTGCCCGCGCTGTCCGCCTCGACCGTGAGGCCGCAGGCGCGGGCACGATGGCGGAGCACCGCCTCCGCCATCGGCGAACGGCAGATGTTTCCGGTGCAGACGAAGAGAACCGCGGGGATCCTGTCCATCGCTCCGCCTCCGGGGGATCCCGCCTTAGTGGCTTTTGCGCCCCGCGGCAAGGCGCCCGGCATGCGTCCGCACTCTTGCCCCCATGGTGCCATCCGGCGCATGGTGGGAGCCGCACAGGGGAGGTGGCGATGGCATCGATCGTATACTGGAACGGCCGCTGGTACGAAGGCGATCTGCCCATTCTCGGCCCCACCGAACACGCCTTCTGGATGGCGAGCGTGGTGTTCGACGGGGCGCGGGCCTTCGACGGCTGCATTCCCGATCTCGACCGGCATTGCGCGCGGCTCTTCGAGTCCGCCGAGGGCCTCATGTTGCGCCCCACCCTGCCGCTCGAGCGCGTCATCGAGCTGTGCATCGAGGGGGTACGGCGCTTTCCGCCCGATGCCGCGCTCTACATCCGGCCCATGTTCTTCGCGCGCCGCGGCTTCGTGCTGCCCGAGGCCGAATCGACGGATTTCGCCCTCGTCCTGCATGAGCTCGCGATGCCGGAGCCCAGGGGGGCCTCGGTCTGCTTCTCGAGCTACCGCCGGCCGGCACGCGACATGGCGCCCACCGACACCAAGGCGAGCTGCCTCTATCCGAACATGCAGCGGGCGCTTGCCGAGGCGGTGCGGCGCGGATTCGACAACTGCGTGACCTTCGACCCCTGCGGCAACGTGGCCGAACTCGCGACCGCCAATCTGTGGCTGGTGCGCGACGGCGTCGCCCTGACCCCGGCCTGGAACGGCACCTTTCTCAACGGCATCACCCGTCAGCGGGTGATCGCGCTGCTGCGCGCCGACGGCATCGAGGTCCGCGAGACGACGATCACCCGCGAGGACCTGCTCGCCGCGGATGAACTGTTCTCCACCGGCAACTACGGCAAGGTTCTGCCCATCACCCGGCTCGAGGACCGCGAGCTGCAGCCGGGGCCGATCTACCGCCGGGCACGGGAGCTGTACTTCGACTTCGCGCGCAGCCAGCCCGTTCCCTGAGGCTCAGCCGGCACCGCCGGGAGCCGGCTCGCGGTACTGCGCGTAGACGTCGCGCGCGAGGCGGAGAAGAAGCTCGCGCTCCGGGGGGCCGACGAGCGCGAAGGCAAGCCCCTCCTCGCGCCAGGAGAAGGCCGCAACTTCGCCCCGCTGCCAGTAACGGAAGCTCGAGCCCTCACGGTCGCCGTCCCGGGCCAGATAGAGGGTGATGCGCCTGCCGGCGGCGTCCTCGTACATGAACTGCGCCGCGGGGCGGCCGCGGGCATCGGGAAGCAGGCGGCCGCCGATGAGCACATAGCCGGAAGCGGTGAGGTCGGGTGCGCGGAGCGGTGCTCCGAGCCGGTTCGAAAGCCAGGCGACGAGGTGCGCCTCCTCGTCCGCGCCGACCTCCACGGGATGGCGTACCTCGCTCACATAGACGCGATACGCCCGGATCCCATCGAGCGCCACCGCGACCTCCCGCGGAGGCGGGCGGCGGGCGAAGGAATCGAGCCGTGCGGTCCCATATCCGGCGGCAAAGCCTGCGAGCAGGAGCAGCACCGAGGCCGCGAGCCGCCACCGGGCGGCGCGGCGATGCAGCCGCCGCAGAAGCCGGCTGCCCAGGCCTCCGTCTCCTTCCACGGGCGGAAAGAGCTCGCGGATGAGACGGTTCTGGCGCGCATAGGCGTCGAGGCGCGCCCGTTCCGCCGGATGGGACCGCAGCCACTCCTCGACCTCGGCCCGCCGCTCGGCCGAAAGCTGGTCGTCCACATAGGCGTGGAGCTCCGCTTCGCTCGGCGGTTCGCCCGCGGCGCTCACTTCACCCTCCTCAGGCGCGGCCCCTCTCCGTCGAGCGCGCGGCGCAGCGTCTCGCGGGCGCGCGAAAGGCGCGACATCACCGTGCCGACGGGGATCCCCAGCACTTCCGCCACCTCGCGGTAGGTGAAATCCTCCAGCACGACGAGCAGCAGCACCTGCCGCTGCTCCTCGGAAAGCGCATCCAGCGCCCGCGCCACGTCGCGAAGGGCGAGCCGCTCACCCGCCCGTGCGGCGGCGGAAGCATCGGCCGCCGCGGGATCGAAGGCGACCTCCGCGGGGCGCGCCGCACGCGCACGCAGCTCGTTCACGTGAATGTTGTGCATGATGCGGAACAGCCACGGCTTCAGCGGGGAGCCCGGGCGGAACAGATGCCGGCGTGCGAGCGCCCGCTCGAGGCAGTCCTGGACGAGATCGTCGGCGCGCGTGAGGTCGCGCGTGAGCGCCCGCGCGTAGCGACGGAGATGGGGAATGGCCCGCTCGAGCTCATCCTCGAAACCCATGAGCTGTTCCGACGTCCCTCGCGCTTATCTACACGCCGCCGGCACGGCCTATTCCCGCTCCCCGGCGGCGGACCGCGTCCCCGCACCCGAGGCGGCGATCACGGCGGGAAGCGTGGCCAGCGAGAGCAGCGCCACCAGCCACAGAAGATGCTCGGGGCGCCCGTAGTCGAGGACGAGGCCGAAGAGCGGCGGTGCCACGAGTCCGGCGATGTTGAAGCCGGTGGTCACGAAGCCGAACACCTTGCCCATCGCCCCGGGCGGGGTGACGCTGCGCACGAGCATGTCGCGCGAGGGGGCGACGACCCCGGCAGCGAAGCCGGCGAGCCCGAACAGCGCCACGAGCAGGGTGAAGGGAAGCCGCCACTCTGCGACCAGCGCCGCGACCGCGGCGACGAGAAGAAGACAGAAGGCGACGACGCGATCGTGCGCGCGCACGCGGTCGGCGACGATTCCGCCGGCGAGCACCCCGAGCGCGCCGAGGATGAGAAAGGCGGCGAGCGGCGCATTGGCGGCCGCGAGGTCGAAGCCGTAGGCACGCTCGAGAAAGGCGACGGTGAAGTTGTTGAAGCCACCGTGCGCGGTCGCATAGAGGGTGATGAAGAGGAGGCTCAGGAGAATCGGCCGGCTCGTCAGCAGCGCGAGATTGTGGCGCCAGCCGGTGCCGCGCGCCACGCTCACCGGATGGGGCTCGACGTGCAGATCGCGTCTTGCGATCAGCATGAGCAGCGCCACGAGCAGGCCCAGAGCGCCGGTGATCACCAGCGCCGGCCGCCAGCCGAGCAGCGCATCGAGGGTCACGAGCACAGGTGGCGCCGCGGCGAAGCCCGCATAACCGCCGAAGGTGTGGAAGGAGAAGGCGCGTCCGATGCGGCGCTCACTCACGCGTGCGTTGAGAATGGCGTAATCGGCCGGATGGTACACGGCATTGCCGAGGCCGGCGAGCGCGGCGAAGGCCAGAAGAGCCCCGTAGTGGGGAAACAGGCCGACGCCGGCGATGGCGATCGCGAAGGCGGTCTGGCCCGCGATGAGAATGGCCGCCGGACCATAGCGATCCACGAGGACGCCGATCGGGGCCTGGGTCAGGGTCGTGACGAGATTGAGCACCGCAAGCGCGATGCCGAGCTCGGTATATCCCACCTGCAGCGCATCGGCGAGAACGGGAAACAGCGGCGGCAGAGCGATGATGTAGAAGTGGGCGAAGAAATGGCCGAGAGTGATCAGCCCGATCACGAGCAGATCACGCTCCCCCGCCGCCGCACGCTCGCGGCCGGCTGTCGAGCGAAGCGCCGCCTCTCTCGCCACCCGCCTTCTCCCCGCTCGCTGGAGCCCGTCACCGCTGCCGGGGCACTCCCCTCTTGTGGCCGCGCCGCGCCATCCGTTCAAGGGCAGCAGCCCCGCCATGGGCGTCCTGCGTTAACCGCTCGTTGGTGAAAAGCTGCCAAAGCGGGCGTGGAACGGGAAGGTCGAGCGGTGAGCAGAGAAGCCGCAGTCCGTGAGATCCGGCGTGCCCACCGGCAGGGACGGAAGCTTGCGGCTGCCCTCGTCTCTCTCGAGCGTTTTCCGCAGAGCCAGGCGCGACCGGCTCTCACCCACTATCTCCACCACGCCCTCGCCGAGCTCGCCGCACAGCTGCGCGGGACGAGCCACGATCTCGGCGGCGGCTTCCGGCTTCTGCTCGGGGAATTGCCGCGAGAACAGCTCGAGCAGAGGCTGACCGTCCTGTTCGATACGAACAGCGCGGGCGATGCGCCGGATGCCATCGCCGGGGCGCTGGAGTTCTACGAACTGCCGCGGGACCATGTAGCACTCCGTGCCCGGCTCGACGCGCTCGCACCGGATCCGGTTGCGGAGCGTTCCGCGCCCTCCGCCCAAGACGCTGCGGAAGAGGAAGCCGAAGCCGCTCCCGCCGCGCCCGACCCTTGCGCCACCCTTGCGGATGCGCTGCGGCGGGTCGTCCGTCTGCTCGACGGCATCGAACCCGCCTCCCTGCTGCAGATCGGCGAGGGTGCGCGGTTCAGACGGGGTCGATGGGAGCCGCTCCATCGCCGCCTGCAGATGGATTCGGGGCTGCTTCGCGCGCGCATGCCGCACGCCGCGGTCGCCGAGATCGGAGAGCCCCTCCTCGATGCGCTGGGCGTCCATCTCGATCGCCTGCTGCTGCTCCATCTCCTGCTGCAGCGCCCGTTCCGACGCCATGCGGTGATCTTCCGGCTGCCGCGCGCGGTGCTCACGACACCCGAGTTCTCGCGCTTTCTGGCCGCGACGACGCGCGAGGAGCGGGGCCGCATCATCATCGAAATCCCGTGGTGGGATGCGCTCGAGGACGAAGCCGGCGGCGGCGCGCTGCGCGCCGAGCTTCGCCGCGCGGGCTTTCGCCTCGCGGTGGGAGGCCTCCTGCCGTCACTCGTCTCGCTTCTCGAGCTCGGAGCGCTGTCCGGCGACCTCCTGGCGCTCGATGTGTCACGACCCCGGCTGCCGGAGCTCGCGAGGCCGGCGGTGCTCCGGCGCCTGCGCGCGGTCGACCCTGAACACCTTCTGTTCGTAGGCGTCGATCGCCCGATCGCGCTCGACATCGGCGCGCGGCTCGGGATCACGCGCTTCGAGGGGGCCCTGGTCGAGCGGCTGCTGTGGAAAGCGCGCGCCGCGGCTGCGCCGTGAGCGGAAAGCGTTCGCCGCTTTTTGCCGCCCGAGCCGCGAAAGCCGCGAAGATGGCCTCGAGCCGCCGGTAGTTGAACGGCTTGACGACGAAATCGCGGGCACCGAGCCTGAGCGCACGCACCACATGCTCGCGGCTGCTGAAATGGGAGACCATGACCACCCACGCCTCCGGGTCGAGAAGGAGGAGATCGGCGAGGACCTCGAGGCCGCTGCGGCGGGGCAGGCGGATGTCCAGGAAGACGAGATCGACGGGACGGTTCTGGTACAGCGCGAGCGCCTCCTGATCGTCGGCCGCTTCGAGAATGTCGAGGCCGCTGCGGAGGTCGGTGAGCGCATGGCGGAGCAGGAGCCGTTCGCCGCGGCTGTCGTCGACGACGAGAACGGTCGGCTCGGACATCGCTCCTTCCACAGGATCCGGCAAACCCCGACCACGAGCCGGGGCCGCATCGCACGCTGCGGCTGCTTCTTCGCCTACCGCCGACGGGTGAACAAAGGGTTGACGGCGCCTGCGCCCATCCCGCGCCCCGGCGCGTCGGCTTTACGCTTTCTGCGGCGCCACCTATATCGGCCGCGACGCGTGAGCCCCCTTCCGGAACGATCAGGTGACCCCGTCCCCGAGCGATACGCCCCTCGTCCATCTCGCCCTCCCCAAGGGGCGCATGCAGGAGGGCGTGCTGCGGCTGCTCGAGGATGCGGGCATCCGCCTTACCTTCGACCGTCGCGGCTACCGGCCCGTGCTTTCGCTCCCGGGCTTCGAGACGAAGCTCCTCAAGCCGCAGAACATCGTGGAAATGCTGCATCTCGGCTCGCGCGACATCGGCTTTGCCGGCGCCGACTGGGTGGCGGAGAAGGGAGCCGAGCTCGTCGAGCTGCTCGATACCGGACTCGATCCGGTGCGCATCGTGGCCGCGGCGCCAGCCGACTTCCTCGATGGCGGCACGCCCGCGCGCAGCCCCTTCGTGGTGGCGACCGAATACGAGCAGCTCACGCGGCGCTGGCTTGCCGCCCGCGGCCATGAGGCGCGGATCGTCCACTCCTATGGCGCCACCGAGGTGTTTCCGCCCGAAGATGCCGACTGCATCGTCGACAACACCGCCACCGGCGCCACCCTCAGGGCCAACGGACTGGTGATCTTCGACGAACTCATGCGCTCCTCGACCCGCCTCTACGCCCATCCGGGCGCGCTCGAGGACCGGCGCCGACGGGAGATCATCGAGCATTTCGTGCTCCTGCTGCGCTCCGTGCTCGCCGCGCGCGAGCGCGTCATGCTCGAGCTCAACGTCTCCGCCGAATGCCTGGAGGCGGTCGTCGAGATCCTCCCCTGCATGCGCGAGCCCACCATCGCCCGCCTCCATCACGAGGCCGGGTTCGCGGTCAAGGCGGCGGTCCCCCGCGCGCGGCTGCCCGAGCTCATCCGCGAGATCAAGAGCCGCGGCGGCACCGATATCGTCGTTTTCGACATCGCCCAGATCGTCCCATGAGCGCGCGCGAGGCCCACATCCACCGCCGCACCGGCGAGACGGAGGTCCGCGTCCGCCTCAGCCTCGACGGCCGCGGCAACGCCCGGGTCGCAACCGGCCTCGGCTTCCTCGACCACATGCTCGCGCAGCTCGCACGCCACGGCGGCTTCGACCTCGAGCTCTCCTGCAGCGGGGATCTCGAGGTCGACGACCACCACACCGTCGAGGACTGCGCCCTCGCCCTCGGCCAGGCGCTCGATGCGGCGCTCGGCGAACGGCGGGGCATCCGGCGCTTCGGTGCCGCATACGCGCCGCTCGATGAAGCGCTCGCCCGGGTGGTGGTGGATCTTTCCGGCCGCCCCTGGCCGGAGGTGGATCTCGGGCTTTCGCGCGAGCGCCTCGGTGCGGTCGCCTGCGAGAATCTCGACCATTTCTTCCGCTCGCTCGCGGCTACCGGCCGCATGGCCCTGCATGTCGACGTGCTGCGGGGGCAGAACGACCATCACCGCGTCGAGGCGGCCTTCAAGGCGCTCGCCCTGGCGCTGCGCGAGGCGGTGGCGCGCACGGGCGCGGCGGACGTGCCGAGCACCAAGGGGGTGCTGTGAGCCGCGCGGTCGTCATCGTGCCCACGGGCACGGCCAATCTCGCCTCGGTGCGCGCGGCCCTGCGGCGCCTCGGCGTCGAGCCCGAGATCGGCGGCGAGCCGGCGCGCATCCGCGATGCGGGCCACGTCGTGCTCCCCGGAGTCGGCACCTTCGCTGCCGCCATGGCGCGGCTTCGTGCAAGTGGTGCCGATCGCGCGCTCCGCGAACGCATCGCCCGCGACCGGCCCACGCTGTGCGTCTGCGTCGGCCATCAGCTGCTCTTCCGCGAGAGCGAGGAAAGCCCGGGGATCCCCGGGCTCGGCATCGTCGATGCGGCGGTGCGCCGCTTTCCCGCCGCCGTGCGCACCCCGCAGTTCGGCTGGAACGAGGTGGAAGCCGGCGAAGACGGAGGCCTCCTCGCATCCGGCTGGGCCTATTTCGCGAATTCCTACCGTGCGGTCGAGGCTCCCGGTTTTCGCACCGCCCTCGCCGACCACGGCGGTCCCTTCATCGCCGCGATCGAGCGTGGCGGCCTCATCGGCTGCCAGTTCCACCCCGAGCTCTCGGGCACCTATGGCGCGGCGCTGCTCGCGCGCTTTCTGGAGCTTCGCTGATGCTCGCGCGGCGGATCATCCCCTGTCTCGACGTCTCTCACGGTCGGATCGTCAAGGGCGTGCGCTTCCAGGGGCTGCGGGACGCGGGTGATCCCGCCGCGCGGGCGAAGCTGTACGAAGATCAGGGCGCGGATGAGATCGTCATCCTCGACGTCTCGGCGACCCCCGAGGGGCGCGGTCACCAGCTTGCCACCGTGGAGCGGGTGCGCGCGGTGCTGTCGATTCCGCTGACCATAGGCGGCGGCATCCGCTGCGTCGACGATGCCCTCCGTCTCCTCGAGGCCGGAGCCGACAAGGTCTCGGTGAATACCGCGGCCGTCGCCCGTCCCGAGCTCCTCGCCGAGATCGCGGAACGCTTCGGCCGGCAGTGCTGCGTGCTCGCGATCGATGCGCGGCGCACGGCCTCGGGGTTCGAGGTGCTGGTCAAGGGCGGCCGCGAGGGCACCGGCATCGACGCGATCGCCTGGGCGCGCGAGGGGGCTCGTCGCGGGGCGGGCGAAATTCTTCTCACATCCTGGGATCGCGACGGCACGCGTTCCGGCTACGACCTCGAACTCACCGGCGCCGTCGCGGCTGCGGTGGATGTCCCCGTGATCGCATCCGGCGGCGCCGATCGTCCCGAGCATCTCCTCGAGGCGCTCCGTGCCGGTGCGGACGCCGTGCTCGCCGCCTCCATCTTCCACGATGGCGACTATGCGGTCGCCACCGTCAAGCGCTACCTGATGGCAAGAGGGATCCCGATCCGCCCATGATCGTGCCGTCGATCGACATCGCCAAGGGGTCCACGGTCCAGCTCGTCGAGGGGCGGGAGAAGGCGCTGGATGCCGGCGACCCGCTCGGCGTCGCCGCGCGCTTCGCGATCTGCGGCGAGATCGCCGTGATCGACCTCGATGCGGCCATGGGCACGGGTTCCAACCGCGACCTCGTGGAGCGGCTCGCAGCGCGCTTCGACTGCCGCATAGGCGGCGGCATCCGCGACTACGAGACGGCCGTGCGCTGGCTCGATGCCGGCGCCCGCAGGATCATCCTCGGCACCGCGGCAAGGCCCGAACTGCTGCGCCGCCTGCCCAGAGAGCGCGTGATCGCGGCCGTGGATGCCCGCGCGGGCGAGGTGGTGGTCGAGGGATGGCGCCGGGGCACGGGCGCCCGGATGCTCGACCGGATCCGCGAGCTTCGCCCCTTCGTGGGCGGCTTTCTCGTCACCTTCGTCGAGCGCGAAGGCCACATGAGGGGGACCGATCTCGGCCTCGCGAAGGCCGTGGTCGAAGCGGCGGGCGAGGCACGGGTGACGATCGCGGGTGGCGTCACCACGGCGGAGGAGATCCGCGAGCTCGACCGCCTCGGCGCCGATGCCCAGGTGGGCATGGCGCTCTACACGGGACGTCTCCATCTCGCCGATGCCCTCGCCGCGCCGCTGCGCAGCGACCGCCCGGACGGGCTCTGGCCCACCGTCGTCGTCGACGAACTCGGCAGCTGCCTCGGTCTCGTGTATTCGAATGCCGATTCGCTGCGGGCCGCGGTAGAGGAGCGCCGCGGCGTCTACTGGTCGCGTTCGCGCGCCGCGCTGTGGCGCAAGGGTGAGACTTCGGGGGCGGTTCAGGAGCTGCTGCGCGTCGATCTCGACTGTGATCGCGACGCGCTCCGCTTCGTGGTCCGCCAGCGCCCTCCCGGGTTCTGCCATCTCGGCCGCTGGAGCTGCTTCGGCAGGGAAGAGGGCCTCGGCCGGCTCGAGCGCGTGGTCGCGGCCCGCCGCGAGGCAGCGCCCGTCGGCTCCTACACGAAGAGGCTGTTCGAAGATCCCGCACTGCTCGCCGCCAAGCTCCGGGAGGAGGCCGGCGAGCTCGCCGAAGCGGAGAGCCGGGAGGATGTCGTGTGGGAGGCGGCCGATCTCCTCTACTTCACGCTCGTCCGCCTCGCCGCCGCAGGGGTTCCCCTGGCCGACGTCATCCGCCATCTCGATCGCCGCGGCCTGCGGGTGACGAGACGCGGCTGAAGAGCATCGACAGGTCCGGGTCATCAACAGCAGAAGCGGAACCGTGCCGCCATGTTTCCCATCAGCTTCGGCCCCGCCAAGCGGTTCACCGACCTCAGCGAACGGGAGATCCTGGCGCTCGCCATCTCCCTCGAGGAGGACGACGGCCGGATCTACCGGGACTTCGCCGACGCGCTGCGGGAGACCTTCCCGCACTCGGCGCAGGTGTTCGAGGAGATGGCACGGGAGGAGGACGGGCACCGCCGCCGCCTCGTGGAGCTCTACCGCAGGCGCTTCGGCGAGCACATTCCGCTGATCCGCCGCGAGCACGTGCGGGGCTTCATCCGCAGGCGCCCGGTATGGCTGATGAAGCACGCCGACCTCAAGACCATCCGGCGCATCGCCGAGGACATGGAAGAGGAGACGCGCAACTTCTACCTCAAGGCCGCGGGACAGGTCACGGATCTCGCCATCCGCGAGCTTCTCGTCGAGCTCGCCGAGACGGAAAAGGAACACGCGAGCCTCGCCCGCCGGCTGCGCGAGCGCTATGCCGCCGGTGCGGCGGCGGCGGAAGAGGAGGAAGCGGCGCATCGCCGCTTCGTGCTCCAGATCGTACAGCCCGGCCTTGCCGGGCTCATGGACGGCTCGGTCTCGACTCTGGCGCCGCTGTTCGCGGCCGCCTTCGCCACCGGCAACAGCTGGGACGCCTTCCTCGTGGGCACCGCGGCCTCGGTCGGCGCCGGCATCTCCATGGGCTTCGCCGAGGCGCTCTCCGACGATGGCGCGCTCACCGGCCGCGGCCATCCGGCGATCCGCGGCACCGTCTGCGGCCTCATGACCACCGTGGGCGGGCTCGGTCATACCCTGCCCTATCTCATTCCCGATTTCCTTACCGCCACCGCCATCGCGGTGGTGATCGTGCTGTTCGAGCTCTGGGCGATCGCCTGGGTGCGTGCGCGGTACATGGATACGCCCTTCCTCCAGGCGGCCTATCAGATCGTTCTCGGGGGGCTGCTCGTGTTCGCAGCCGGAGTGCTCATCGGCCACGCCTAGCGCGGCATCGCTCATTCCTCGCCGGACGCCGGGCGATCCGGGAAGAGACCGTCGCACTCATGCCGCGACGGCCCGCCCGAGGCCTTCCAGCGCCGGCGCGGGCGCGCACCCCGGGCAAACAGCCCGGCCTCGAGCCCCCAGGAGTCCCACCCCGGGCGGCTGCTGCGCGCGAAGAGTTCGAGATACGGCCCTTCGAGGAGTCTCTCGATGCGCTCATAGGCCTCCTCGGGCTTGCGGGAATGCTCCCGCCTCGGGCTCACGATGAGCCGGCGCACGTCGCTGGCGCGGCGCCGCGGCCTGCCGCGGGTGGCAAGGAGGCAGAGCTCGGCATTGGCCCGCGTCCAGAAGCCGAGGCCGGTGAAGAAGTCTTCGCGCGAGAGCAGTCGGCCGCGGGCGCCGGGGCGCAGCTTGATCCAGCAGAAGCCCACCGTCTTGTAGGTGAAGCCCCAGGCCCGCAGAACATGAAACGCCCGCTCGAGCATGGGATCGGTGACCCAGATCAGCAGCACGCAGTCCCGGGCTGCCCATTCCCGGACCGGAATGGCCGCGATCTCCTCGAGCCCGAGACAGTCGTACCAGGCTTCCGGACTGCGCCCCTTGCCCTTCTCCGACCAGGTCGCGAAACGCCAGGGCGGATCCGCGTAGATGACGCGGTAGGAGCCCGCACGCGGAGGAGCCGGAGGCAGGGGCGGCCGATTACGCCGCGCCGGCATCGCGTCCACATTCCCGGTAGAGATCGAGGTCCAGGTTACCGCCCGAGAGGACGACGCCGACGCTGCGACCGCGGAGGCGACTCCGCGCCGTCATCGCCGCGGCGAGGGGGACGGCGGCGGCGCCCGCGGCGAGGTTGTGGGTGTCGGTGAAACAGGACCTCATGGCGGCACGGATCTCCGCTTCTTCGCCGCGCGGGATGCACGCGCGCCTGCGGGGCAGTGCCCATGATCCGATGGGCGTGTGGTGTTCGTGTTGCACCCGGCGGCTGGTGCCGAGGC
>CAZHHU010000047.1:0-4500 GCA_964532215.1 uncultured Geminicoccaceae bacterium | reverse complement strand
GGCGCACCGGAGGCTAAACGATCCGCCGGCCTTCCGCCATATTCCGCACTCTCGCGACCATCCGCGGCCGGCGGAGATTCCGCCGGAGCAATTCGGGGGATCCAGGAGATGTCCGGTCTCGAGTGGTTTCTCTACGTCCTCGTGCTCGCCTGCGGCGTCGCCGGCATCGTCTACGGCCTGACGACCCGCGGGCATGTCCTCGCGCTCGCGAGCGGCAGCGAACGCATGCGGGAGATCGCCGCGGCGGTGCAGGAGGGAGCGACCGCCTACCTCAACCGCCAGTACATGACGATCGCCATCGTGGGCCTGGTGGTGTTCCTGCTGCTCACCTTCTTCCTCGGCATTCCGGTGGGGATCGGCTATCTCCTCGGCGCCGTGTGCTCCGGCGCCGCCGGCTACATCGGCATGAACACCTCGGTGCAGGCCAATGTGCGCACCGCCCAGGCGGCGGTCGAAAAGGGCCTCGAGGGTGCGCTGGATGTGGCCTTCAAGGCCGGCGCCATCACCGGCATGCTCGTGGTTTCGCTGGCCCTGCTCGGGGTTGCCGGCTATTTCGGCATCCTCAAGCTCATCGGCGTCGACGAGCGGACCCTGCTCGAGGCCCTGGTCGGGCTTTCCTTCGGCGCTTCGCTGATCTCCATCTTCGCCCGTCTCGGCGGCGGCATCTTCACCAAGGGGGCGGATGTGGGCGCCGATCTCGTGGGCAAGATCGAAGCCGGCATTCCCGAGGACGATCCCCGCAATCCGGCGGTGATCGCGGACAACGTCGGCGACAATGTGGGCGACTGCGCGGGCATGGCGGCGGACCTCTTCGAGACCTACGTGGTCACCATGGTCGCGACCATGCTCCTCGGCATGATCTTCTTCACCGGGGCGGCGAGATGGTCGCTCATCGTCTTCCCCCTGGTTGTCGGCGGCGTCTGCCTGCTCGGCTCGATCGCCGGCACCTTCCTCGTCAAGCTCGGCCCGTCGAAGAACATCATGGCCGCGCTCTACAAGGGCTTCTGGGGGGCTGCGGGCATCTCGGCGGTGCTGCTCATCCCCTTCACCTGGCTCGTGCTCGGTTTCACCGAGCCGGTCTACGAGGCGAAGCTCGGAGACGAGGTCCTCTTCTCCTTCGCCGGCCGGCATGTCTATTACAGCACCCTCGTGGGCCTGCTCGTGACGGGCCTCATCATGTGGATCACCGACTACTACACGGGCACCACCCACCGGCCCGTCCAGCTCATCGCTAGGGCCTCGACCACCGGGCACGCCACGAACATCATCCAGGGCCTCGCCGTGTCCATGGAGGCCACGGCGCTGCCGGTGCTCGTGATCTGCGCCGGCATCCTGATCGCCTATCTCAACGCCGGCATCTACGGCATCGCCATCGCCGCCGCCACCCAGCTCGCGCTCACGGGCGTGGTCGTCACCCTGGATGCCTACGGCCCGGTGACCGACAATGCGGGCGGCATCGCCGAGATGGCCGGGCTGCCGGATGAGGTGCGCCAGGTCACCGATGCCCTCGATGCGGTGGGCAACACGACCAAGGCCGTGACCAAGGGCTATGCCATCGCCTCCGCGGGGCTCGCGGCGATCGTCCTGTTCGTGGCCTACGTCAACGACCTCCACCACTTCTTCCCGGATCTCGAGGTCGGCTTCACCCTCTCCGATCCCTTCGTGGTCGTCGGCCTCTTCATCGGCGGCCTGCTGCCGTTCCTCTTCGCCTCCATGGCGATGCTCGCGGTCGGGCGATCGGCGAGCGCCATCGTCGAGGAGGTGCGCCGGCAGTTCCGGGAGCGGCCGGGCATCATGGAGGGCACCGAAAAGCCCGACTACGGGCGCGCCGTGGACATGCTCACCAAGGCGGGGATCAAGGAGATGATCCTGCCTTCGCTGCTGCCCGTGCTCTCGCCCATCGTCGTCTATTTCGTCATCTCCTGGGTGGCGGGGCGGCAGGCGGCGTTCACCACCGTCGGGGCGATGCTGCTCGGCACCATCGTCACCGGCCTCTTTCTCGCCATCGCCATGACCTCCGGCGGCGGTGCCTGGGACAACGCGAAGAAGTTCATCGAGGACGGCAACTACGGCGGCAAGGGCTCGGACGCCCACAAGGCGGCCGTGACCGGCGACACCGTGGGCGACCCCTACAAGGACACCGCAGGGCCTGCGATCAATCCGATGATCAAGGTCATCAACATCGTCGCCCTGCTCCTGCTCGCGGGCCTCGCCGCCGCTTACTGATCCGCGACCTCCTCACACGCAGGACGGCCCGGCACCGCCGGGCCGTCCGCATCTGCGGATGCGACCTTGAGCGGCAGCTGTTAGGATGATATACCTATGCCGCATCCCGCTGCCGCTTCGAGGTCGCGATGCTGTTCATCACCAACCGCCGCCCCGTCGAAGGACCGCAATCCCGTCCCGGCCGCAGGCTGCATTTCGACACCGGCGATTCGACGCCCTCGCCGGCGCTCTACTTCTGCGAGCGGCGCGGGCGCGACGACTATGTGGAGCTCACCGCGGCACCCTTCTTCGCAACCCTGCGCAAGGCCCCGCGGGGGCAGATCCTCTTCTATCTGCACGGTTTCTCGAATCAGCCGGAGAGCCACATCTTCCCGACCGCCGAACGTCTCCAGCGCCTGCTGGACCGCCTCACTGGTGGCCGCATCGAGATCGTGCCGCTGATCTGGCCCTGCGACGACGACTTCGGCCTGCTGCTCGACTATTTCGATGACCAGGATGCGGCCGAGATGAGCGGCTTCGCCTTCGCCCGCCTTCTCGGCAAGTTCCTCGACTGGCGCGATTCCCTGCCCCCGCGGGCCCTGTGCCTCAAGCATGTGAACCTGCTCGCCCACTCCATGGGCGCGCGGGTGCTGCGCTTCGCCCTCGCCAAATGGACGCACGACCGCGGCGCACCGCCGGCCCTCTTCCGCAGCATCTTTCTCGTGGCCGCGGACATCGCCAACGAAGCGCTCGAGCCCGGACAGCCGGGCCATGCCATCACCCGCGCCGCGCGCAACGTCCTCGTCTATTACGCGGCCGATGACTTCGCGCTGCGCTCGAGCAAGATCGCCAATCTCCGCAACAAGATCGTGACCCGGCGCCTCGGCCACACGGGACCCGAGAATCTCGCGCGCACGCCGGCGAATGTCTTCGCGGTCGACTGCGATGCCGTGAACGATCTCTACGATCCCCTGGGCCACAGCTACTTCCTCGCCGACCCCGAGGGGCGCCCCGGCGCCGTCCTCGCGCACATCGCCGAGACGCTTGTGCTCGGCACGCCGCCCGGCTTCGGAGGGGAGCTGAGGCGCTACCGCCTTCCCGCCGATTTCGCCGCCCGTGTGACCCCTTCCCTCGCCGCCTGAGCCGGTGATCCCGCCGCCCCCGGAGCGCGTACAGCTGCCGCCGGCCGCTCTTGTCCGGCCCACATCCGCCCGCTAGATAGCCGTCGGGCTCCGCCCCCGCGGAGGGATGCCGGAGTGGTTGAACGGGGCGGTCTCGAAAACCGTTGTACCCTTACGGGTACCGAGGGTTCGAATCCCTCTCCCTCCGCCAGCCCGCCGTTTCCCGCCGTTCCCACCCGTTTCACGATCGCCGGAGTTCGCTGAAGCGCCAGCCGATTGCCGCCGCAGGCCGTGTCACACCGTGCCGCGCCTCGAGGCCGCACGGGCGGCGGCAGCGGGGCGAAGCTGATCGCCCCGGCCGCAGGACGGTCACGCCCCGCTGGCGGTCACCCCCGGCATTCATGGCGCTCGTCGCGGACCGTCTGCCGCACGAACCACGCCATCGCGCCGCCGTCGGGAGCGCCGACGATACCCACGGCCTGCGCCGGATCCCGGTGCGAGCCGGCGGCGCGCTCGCGACCTCCACGCGCGACGACGGCGCTGCCCCTGCTCCGGCGGTCGGGATGTTGGCGGCGAGGCGTGGCCGGGCCGGGGTCAGGCGGCCCCGGCGGGACCGAAGTCCGCTGTCACCGTCGGGGAGCTGCCGCAGTCTCCGTGCGGCTCGAAGGGTTCGAGGCAGACCCGGGCGTAGACCTCGTCCCTGTTGCCGATCACCCAGCCCAGGATGATGGTGTCGGGATCCTCGTCGAGCGTGCTCGAGGCCACCATGCGCACCAGTCGCCGTTCCACGCAGCCCTGCGAGGCCCGTATGCAGTCGCTGCGCAGCGTGATCAGATGGTCGTCCCAGACAGGATCATCCCCGCGCAGGGCGACCCTTTCGCGGAACACGGATGCGGCCATCGCCTCGCAGCGCGAAAAGCACACGGTCCAGCGGACCTCCACGCGGCGCCGGTTGCGCGAATCGGCCGGGCCGATCTCGAGGGTGACGTTGGTGACGGTCGCCATATCCACCTCTCCCGTTCAGGCCTCCGCCGGCGGCGAAGACCCGCGAGGTTACGGCAGACCGGGAGCGCGCGGTCAACATCCTCCCGTATGCCCGGAGGAGCGGGCGTGCTCACGATCGCGTGAGCTGTGCCATGCAGCCCTGTTCACGGCGCGCCGGCGCCGGCCCGGC
>CAZHHU010000046.1:5193-20356 GCA_964532215.1 uncultured Geminicoccaceae bacterium | reverse complement strand
CGGCGCGGAGGAGCGGATGTCGATCACCGTCGCGACCTGGAACGTCAACTCCATCAAGGCGCGCCTCGCCCCGCTCCTGGAGTGGCTTCGGGCCGCGCGGCCCGACATCGTCCTCCTGCAGGAGCTCAAATGCACGACCGAAGCCTTTCCCCGCGCGCAGGTGGAGGATCTCGGCTATCATGCGCTCGTCTGCGGGCAGAAGGGGTGGAACGGCGTCGCGATCCTGAGCCGTTTTGCCATCGACCCCATCGTCGACCGTCTGCCCGGTGACGAACAGGACGCCCAGGCGCGCTATGTCGAGGGCTTCACCGGGGGTCTTCGGGTGGCCGCGCTCTATGCCCCCAACGGCAATCCCGTCGGCAGCGACAAGTTCGCCTACAAGCTGCGCTGGCTCGAGCGGCTCCGCCGTCACGCCGCGGAGCTCCTCGAGGGGGATGACGCGGTCGTCCTCGGCGGCGACTACAACGTCATTCCCGAGCCCATCGACTGCTACGACCCCGAGGCGTGGCGCGACGACGCCCTGTTCCATCCCGAATCGCGGCGCGCCTTCCGCGCCCTTGTCTATCTCGGCCTCTACGACGCCTTCCGCGCGCTCCATCCGGACGAACCCAAGGCCTATACCTTCTGGGACTACCAGGGCCGCGCCTTCCAGCTCGATCACGGCATCCGCATCGACCATCTGCTGCTTTCGCCCCAGGCGCTCGACCGCCTCGAGCGGGTGGCCATCGACCGCGCGCCGCGGGCGAGAGCGCATGCTTCCGACCACACGCCGCTGGTTGCCGCCTTCACCGAGGGATGAAGGGCCCGCGGGCCCGGCGCGGTCTTCGGCGCTTCCCATCCGGGCGCCGCGGTGCCATGTTGGGATCGCATCTCCCCCGTACAGGAGGCGCGCCGTGATGGAAATCGTCCCCGCCTCTTCGACTTCCGAAGCGGAGCTCGTGCATCTCGAGCGCTTTCTTCTCTCCGAAGCGGTGCCCGAGGACGCCATGAGCCTCTCCGAACTCGACGGTTTCCTCACCGGCCTCGCGGTGGGACCGGAGGAGATCCCTCCGGAGGAATGGATGCCGCTCGTGTGGGGAAGCGGCGAGCCCGAGTTCGAGAATGAGGAGCAACTGCGGCGGGTGCTGACGACGATCTTCAGCCGCCTCAGCGAGCTGCGCCGCCAGTTCGAATCCGCACCGGACGAATATGCGCCGATCTACGAGCTCGAGGACGACCGGCCCGACGCGACGATGTGGGCCGCGGGCTTCGTGCAGGCGATGGATCTGCGCGCGCAAGCCTGGGAGCCGCTGTTCGAGGATGAGGAGGGCTTTGCGGCGGTGATGGCGATCCTCGTGACCGCGGCCGAGGGGGAACTCCCCGAAGGGGTCGAGGCCGACCGCCGCGAGATCGCCGAGCTCCTCGAGAACGCGCCCGATCTGCTGCCGTCCTGCGCGTTTCTCATCCACCGCTTCTGGCGTGAGCGTGCACCGCGGCCCGCCACCCACTGAGACCACCGGATTCCGCCTGCGCGGCTCAGGAGCTGCGCGGAGGCGCGCGCATACGGGGAGAGAAGATGACTCCGGAAGGCCTGCTCGAGCCGTTTCGGCGTGCCGGCATCCGCGATCTCCACATCGAGCGCGAGCCGCGTGCGGCGGTGGCGCGTATCACACAGCTCTACGAGGACGCGCGCAGGCGGCTGCTCGATGCCTTCGAGGCCTTCGCGGCCGGCGATGAGCCCGCCACGGTCGATGCCCGCTATCCCTTCCTCGGCGTTCGGGTGGAGCCCTCGGAGCTCAACCTCGACGGCCGGCTCGCCTATGGAATTCTGCACGAGCCCGGCATCTACGGCACGACCCTGACCCGCCCCGATCTCTTCGCCGACTATTACCAGGGCCAGATCGCGCAGCTCGTGCGCAACCACGGGGTTCCGGTGGTGGTCGGTGTCGGCACCCGCGCGATTCCGCTCCCCTTCGTGGTCGAGGAGGCGCAGGTGCGGATCGCGGAGGAGCGGCTCGCCCGCCTCTCGGCGCTGTTTCCGATGCCCGACCTCGCCCACACCGATGATTCGATCGCCAACGGCACCTGGCGCGGCGCGCCGCACGAACCCCGGCCGCTCGCGCTTTTCACCGCCGAGCGGGTCGATTACAGCCTTCATCGCCTCGTGCACTACACGGGCACCCATCCGCGCTTCTTCCAGCGCTTCATCCTGCTCACGAACTATCAGCGCTACGTCGACCAGTTCGTGGCCCTCGGCCTCGAGGCCGTGCGCGAGGGCGACGAGTACGACCGCTTCGTCGGCCCGGGCGATCGCATCCACTACAATCCGCGTTTTCACGACCGCGCGGAGGAGGGGCGGACGCCGCGGCATCTTCCCCAGATGCCGGCGTGGCATCTGACGCGGCCCGACGGGCGCGGCGTCAGCCTCGTGAACATCGGCGTGGGGCCGAGCAACGCGCGCACCATGACCGACCATCTCGCCGTGCTGCGCCCCCACTGCTGGCTCATGCTGGGGCACTGCGCGGGTCTGAGGCGGAGCCAGAAACTCGGCGATTACGTGCTCGCCCACGGCTATGTGCGCGAGGACCACGTGCTCGATCAGGAGGTGCCGCCGTTTGTGCCCGTGCCGCCCATTGCCGAGGTCCAGATCGCTCTGCAGGAGGCGATCGCACGGGTGACCGGGCTCAGGGGGCTGGAGATGAAGACGCGGGTGCGCACGGGCACCGTCGCCACCACCGCCAACCGCAACTGGGAACTGCGCTACGGCGAGCTCTACGAGCGCCTCAACCAGGCACGGGCGATCGCGGTGGACATGGAGAGCGCGACCATCGCCGCGAATGGGCTGCGCTTCCGGGTCCCCTATGGAACCCTGCTCTGCGTCTCGGACAAGCCCCTGCACGGCGAACTCAAGCTGCGCGGCGTGGCGGACCGCTTCTATCGCCAGCGGGTGCGCCAGCATCTCGAGATCGGCCTCGAGACCGTGCGCATCCTGCGCGAGATGGGGCCGGAGCGGCTCCATTCGCGCAAGCTGCGCACCTTCAACGAGCCCGCCTTCCGCTGATCCGAAGCGCGGCTGCGGCCGCGTCCTGCGGACGGCGCCTCGGGTGTTGACCTCGGCGCGAGAACGCCTATCGATATGGGTGTCGCGGGTGTAGTTCAGTGGTAGAACGGCAGCTTCCCAAGCTGCATGTCGCGGGTTCGATTCCCGTCACCCGCTCCACTCCCTGACGGACCGACCGCCAAGGCGTTTCGCCGCAGCGCTGCGCAAAGGCGAACGGCTGCCCTATATCGTCTCCGGGTGAGCGGAGTGAGCGGATGCGGGCCGAACTCGTGCGATGGTTCGAACACGCCCGGGTGCCGCGCTATACGAGCTATCCCACGGCGCCGCACTTCGGACCCGGGATCGACGCCGCGCGCTACGAAGCGTGGCTGCGGGCGCTCGATCCGCAGCTCACGCTCTCGCTCTATCTGCACATTCCCTACTGCCGCCAGCTCTGCTGGTACTGCGGCTGCCACACCTACATCACCCACCGCGACGATCGGGTGGCCGCCTATCTCGATCTCCTGCTCGCCGAGATCGACCGCGTCGCGGCGCTGCTGCCCGGCCGCTTTCGCGTCGTTCATCTGCACTGGGGCGGCGGCACCCCCTCGATCGTCGGGCCTTCGGGGCTGCGGCGCACCATGGAGCGCCTGCGTACCCGCTTCGCCTTCATGCCGGATGCCGAGCTCGCCATCGAGCTCGACCCCCGCATGGTGGATGCCGAGCTCGCCGAGGCACTGGCCGAGGTGGGCATCAACCGCGTGAGCCTCGGCGTCCAGACGCTCGATCCCCGGGTCCAGGAGGCGATCAACCGCCCGCAACCCTACCGGCAGGTGGCCGAGTGCTTCCGCCTCCTGCGCCGCGTCGGCATCCGTCACTTCTCGGTCGATCTCCTCTACGGTCTTCCCGCTCAGACGCGTGCGAGCGCGCGCGAGAGCGTGGAACGCCTGCTCGATCTCGAACCGGATCGGGCGGCCGTTTTCGGCTACGCCCATCTGCCCCGGCTCAAGCGCCACCAGCGGCTGATCGACGCGACCAGCCTGCCGGATGCCGAGGAACGGGCGGCGCAGTTCGAGGCCATGGCCGCGACCTTCGAGGATGCGGGCTATGTGGCGATCGGTCTCGACCATTTCGCCCGCCCCGGAGATTCCATGGCGCGCGCCCTCGCCGAAGGGCGGCTGCACCGCAATTTTCAGGGCTATACCACGGATCCGGCCGATGTCCTGCTCGGCTTCGGTGCCTCGGCGATCGGCTCGCTGCCCCGGGGCTACGTCCAGAATGCCGCGGATCTTCGCGCCTATCGCGCCGCCGTCGCGGGCGGCGGCCTGCCGATCCAGCGCGGCCTCGAGCTCTCGCGCGAGGATCGCGCGATCCGGGCGGTGATCGAGCGCATCATGTGCTACGGCGAAGTCGACCTCGCGGCGATCGCGCGGCAATTCGCGCTGCCCGTCGCCATGCTCGCGCCCGATCCCGAGCGCATGGCGCTGCTCGAATCCCTCGGCGTCGCCCGCCGCTCGGGGCAGCGGGTTGTGCTCGAGCCCGGCCACCGACCGCTTCTGCGGCTTCTGGCCGCGGCCTTCGACCGCTATCTCGAGCCCGATTCGCGCCGCCACGCAGTCGCGATCTGAAGCCGAGCCTCTCCCCGGAGCGGGACCGGCTAGACGAGGAAGCCCTCACCTTCACCTGAGCGGGCGAGTGGCTGCGCGCCCGGCTGACCGAAGCGGGCGAATGCGAGTTCACCGCCGAGCCCGGCGATCTCGAGCGCCGCACCGAAGAGATCCGCGATCTCGAGGCGGACCTCGGCGGGGAGCGGACGTTCGCTCCAGAGGCGGAGATCGCGGCGGCGGCCGCGGGCGAACAGCTCGAGCCGCACCCGCCCGAGCCGCGCGAGCTCCACCTCGAACCACCATCTGCGCCCTTCATCGCGCCGCTGCGCTTCTTCCCGCGCGAGCAGCAGCGCCACCTCGGGATCCCGCTCCCGAGCGGCCGCTGCCGCAGGCTCCGCGGCCGGCGCAGAGGCGGTGGTGGCGGCACCGCTGTCCCCCGGCTTCGGGGGCGCCTCGTGGCGCTGCGCCCCGGGTTCGAGGCCGCGGGCGGCATCGAGGAGAAGGCGCAGCGGCAGCGGCTCCTCCGCCTCTGCCGCGACGGGCAGCGCGATGGTGCGAAGCGGTGCGGCAAGGCGCCCGGAGCCGGCGGGCACGTCCGGCAGCTTCCGCGCCGGCCGCAGATGCAGCACCCGGCCGCTCCCGGCAGCGCTCTCGAGGCGCAGCGTCAGCTCTTCCCTCCCACGCGAGCCCTCCGCCGCCTCCATCATCCGTGCGGCAAGGACCGCACCGGGGCGGAGCGGCAGGGTCTCCGTGGCACGATAGAGCCGACCCTGGAGCTGAAGCCAGAGGCCGCGCCCGTCTGCGGCGATCACCCGCAGCAGCACGCGTTGTCCCCCGCTTTCCGCGGCGCCGGAAGCAGCGGCGGGAAGCTGCAGAGGGGCGGGCGGCAAGCGCGTGATGCCGGACACGGGAGCTCGTTCCTCCGGGGAGCAGCCTGACGCCTGCAGGTTGAGAAAGGGTGAACGGCCGGCGCTCTTGGCCCCCGCCGGAGGCTCGCGTAAAAGCGCATCCACCATCGCGGAGCGGAGGCTCATGAGCACGCCCGAGGCCGTCCTCGAACGCATCCAGAGCGAGGGAATCAAGCTCGTCGACTTCCGTTTCACCGACCTCACGGGCCGCATGCGCCACACCGCCATCGATGCCGCGAGCGTGGATGCGACGGTTCTCGAACATGGGCTGTTCATCGACGGTTCCGCGGTCCCGGGCTGGCGGGAGGTCACCGAGTCCGACCTCCTTCTGAAGCCCGATCTCGAGACGGCCTTCGCCGACCCCTTCACCGCCCAGCCCACGCTCGTGCTGTTCTGCGACGGATCCGAGCCCTCGACCGGGATGGGATACGAGCGCGATCCGCGCAGCGTCGCCCGCCGCGCGGCGCAGCACCTGCGGGATCTCGAGATCGCCGATGTCGTTCTCGTCGCGGCCGAGATCTCGGCCTATCTGCTGGATGATGTGCGCATCGAGCTCGGCCCGATGCGCGGCGGCTACGAGCTTCAGGCGAGCGAGGGCCGCCCGGCTGCGGCGCAGAGCTACGCCGGGGGCAACCCGGGCCATCGCCCCCCTCCCGGCGGCGCCTATCTCGCACTTCCGCCGGCCGACCATCTCGCCGATCTGCGGGCGGAGGCGGCGACCATTCTGGGCTCGCTCGGCTTTTCCCGCATCCAGCACCGCCACGGTCGCGGGCTCGCGCAGTGCGAGTTCACCACCGCCGCGGCGCCGCTGCTTCTCGCCGCGGACCGCGTCCAGCTGCTCAAATACGTGCTCCAGCAGGTCGCGGCCTCCTACGGCAAGAGCGCCACCTTCATGCCCAAGCCGCTTGCGGACGAACCGGGTTCGGGGCTGCACATCAACATCTCGCTGCGCAAGCAGGGCCAGCCCATCTTCGCCGGCCAGGGCTACGCCGATCTGAGCCCCCTCTGTCTCTCCTTCATCGCCGGCATCCTCGCCCACGCCCGGGCGCTCAACGCCTTCACCAATCCCACCACCAACAGCTACCGTCGCCTGCGCTGGGGCTCCGACGAACCCGTGCTCCTCACCTACGCGGCCTTCAACCGCTCGGCCGCGATCCGCATCCCCTTCGCCGCGCGACCGGAGTTCAAGCGCATCGAGATCCGCTTTCCCGATCCGACGGCCAATCCCTACCTCACCTTCGCCGCCGTGCTCATGGCCGGCCTCGACGGCATCGAGCGCAGGCTCGAGGCGGGCGACGCCATGGACCGCAATCTCTACGATCTGCGTCCCGAGGAGATCGAGGATCTTCCGCGCGCCTGCTCGGACCTCGAGGAAGCCCTCGCCGCGCTCGAGGCCGACCACGAGTTCCTGCTCCGCGGCGAGGTGTTCTCCGCCGACCTCGTCGAGGCCTATATCGCGATCCGCAGGCAGGAACTCGAGCGGGTGCAGCGCGCCCCCCATCCGGTCGAGTTCCAGCTCTATTTCGGGCTTTGAGCGGGCTCCGCCGGCGCGCGCGGGCGGCCGCCTCCGGCCTCGATCCGGAAGGTACGGCCTTTCTGCTCCTCATCTCCGGCATCATGACCGTGTCGGCGATGACGACCGACATCAACCTCCCGGCGCTGCCGGAGATCGCCCGCAGGCTCGAAGCCCCGATCGAGCGGGCGCAGCTCACCGTGACCCTGTTCTTCGCCGGCTTCGCCTTCGGCCAGCTGTTCGTGGGCCCGCTCTCGGACCGCTTCGGCCGGCGACCGGTGCTGCTGTGGGGGCTCTTCGCCTATACCTTCGTATCGCTCGCCTGCGCGCTTGCAGACGACATGGAAACGCTTCTCGCGCTGCGCACGCTCCAGGGTGTGGTCGCCGCGGCCGGGCCGGTGCTCGCCCGGGCGGTGGTCCGCGATCTCTTCACGGGATCGCGCATGGCGCGCACCCTCTCGCTCGCGACGGCGGCCTTCATTCTCGCCCCCATCGTCGCACCGAGCCTCGGCGCGCTGCTGCTGCTCCTCGGCTCCTTCCGTTTCGTCTTCCTGTTTCTCGCCCTCTATGGGCTCGTTCTGTGGCTCGCGAGTCTGCGGCTTCTCGGGGAGACGCTGAGCACGCCCGATCGCGGCGCGCTGCGCCCGGCACGCCTGCTCGCCTCCTGGACCGCGGTGTTCGCGCATCCGCGCTCGCGCATCTACGGCGCCATTGCGGTGCTCAACTTCGTGGTGCTGCTCGTCTATCTCACCAACGCCCCGGTCGTGTTCATGCAAGGCTTCGGCCTCTCGCCCGGCGGCTTCGGCCTCGTGTTCGCGGTCATCGCCATGGCCTCGGCCGCCGGCAGTCTCGTCAACGCGCGGCTGCTGCGGCATTTCGCCCTCGAGCGGCTCATCGCCCTCGCGACCGTCACCGGTGCCGGCTTCTGCATTCTCGGCGTCGCGCTTCTGCTTGCCGGCGGCGCGCGGCTCGGGAACCTGATCGCGGTGTTCGCGGGCGCGTTCTTCTCCTTCAGCTCCCTCATGTCCAACGCCACTGCGGCGGCGATGCAGCCTCACGGGCAGATGGCCGGCGCCGTGAGCTCGGTGCTGGGGGCGCTGCAGACGGTCATTCCCGCTGCGGTCGCGAGTTTCACCGCCCTTCTCTTCGACGGCAGCGCCCTCTCCACGCTGCTCACCATGGCCCTGGCCTTCGCGGCGGCGCTGGCGCTCGCCCTCGGCGGAGCCCGTGCGCGCGTCCCCGAGCCCGGCGGCCCTTGAAGCGGCGGGGGAGAGTTCCTAGCTCTGAGATGCGGCTGCCGCATGGGGCCGCGAGTACAGGCATGGGTATCGCTCGAAGGAGGGTAGCCATGACCACGCTCGATCTCACACCGCTCATGCGTTCGACGGTGGGCTTCGACCACCTCTGGAAGCTCCTCGAGACGGCGCTCGAGCTGCCCGAGAACGGGGGCTATCCGCCCTACAACATCGAAAAGCTGAGCGATGAGCGCTACCGCATCGTGATGGCCGTGGCGGGGTTCCGGCCCGAGGACCTCGAGGTCGTGACGGAGCCCAATCTGCTCACGGTGCGGGGCAGGCGCCGCGAGGAGGGCGAGGTGGAATATCTCCACCGCGGCATCGCCGCGCGGGCGTTCGAGCGGCGCTTCCAGCTCGCGGACTACGTCAAGGTCCGTGACGCGCGGCTCGAGAACGGCCTGCTCGTGATCGAGCTCGAGCGCGAGATGCCCGAGGAGCTGCGTCCGCGCCGGATCACGATCCGCACCGGCGCGACGCTCGAGGAGGGTGAGAAGCCCGTGATCGAGGGCAGGGTCGAGGAGGAGGCGAAGGCGGCATGATTCCGCCTTCGACCCCGCCGCGGGCGTGGCTGCTGCTGTCGCTTGCGGCCGCGCCCTGGCTGTTCTGGACCTGCCCGCCCTGCTGGGTGCTCGCGCTGCTCTCGCCCGCAGCACCCCGGGATGCGGACGGCGGGACGGCGGACGGCCGTTCCGCCTTGTGACTTCTCCGGCCTAGGCGAGCTCCTCCGCGAAATGACAGGCCGCCCGGTGCCCCGGCGCGAGCTCGCGCAGCGGCGGCGTCTCCTCCCGACAGCGATCGCGCACGAACGGGCAGCGGGTGTGAAAGCGGCAGCCGGATGGCGGATGCGCGGGATCCGGGATCTCGCCGCCGACTAGGATGGCCTTGCGTCGCGCACGCCCCTCGAGGCTCGGGATCGCGGAGAAGAGGGCGCGGGTGTAAGGATGAAGCGGCCTCCGGAAGAGCTCGGCCGTCGGCGCGAGCTCGACGATGCGGCCCAGATACATGACCGCGACGCGGTTCGCGATCTGGCCGACGACGGCGAGATCGTGGGTGATGAAGAGGTAGGTGGTGCCGAGCTCGTCCTGCAGATCCATGAGCAGATTGAGGATGTCCGCCTGGATCGAGACGTCGAGGGCCGAGACCGCCTCGTCGCAGACGACGAACTCGGGATGGGCGACGAGCGCGCGCGCGATGCCGATGCGCTGACGCTGCCCGCCCGAAAAGGCGTGCGGGAAGCGTCTCAGATACTCGATGTTGATGCGGCAGCGGGCGGCGATCTCCCGCACCCGCTCATCGGCTTCGGCGCGGCTCTTCACGAGGCCCGGAGCCTCGAGCGGCTCGGCGATGATGTCGCGCACCGTCATGCGCGGGTCGAGCGAGGCGTAGGGATCCTGGAAGACGAGCTGCATGTGGCGGCGAAAGCGGCGCAGATCCTCGCCGCGCAGCGCGAGCAGGTCGACGGGGCCGTCCGCGGTGTGAAAGCGCAGCGTGCCGCCGGTGACCGGCACCGCCCGCAGCACGGCGCGCCCGAGGGTCGTCTTGCCGGAGCCGCTCTCGCCGACGAGGCCGAGCGTCTCGCCGCGCCGGATGGTGAGGTCGATGCCGTCCACCGCATGGATGCGTCCCACGACGCGGCGAAAGAGGCCGCGGCTGCGGACCGGGAAATGGACCTCGAGCCGGTCGAGCTCGACGAGCGGCGCCGCCGTCACCCTTCCTGCTCCCCATAGAGGAAGCAGCTCACCCGGTGGCCGTCGCCGAGATCGGTCTCGGGCGGAATGCGGACCTCGCACAGGCCGGGGATGCGCTTCGGACAGCGGGTGTGGAAGGGACAGCCCGCGGGGCGCTCGAGGGGGCTCGGGATGTCGCCGGGGACGGGGACGAGCCGGCGGCGGCCGGCCTCCGGCCGCGGCAGGGCGGCGAGCAGACCGAGCGTGTAGGGGTGCCGCGGTTCGCGCAGCAGGGCCGCGGTGTCGCCGCGCTCGACGATGCGGCCGAGGTACATGACGGCGACCTCGTCGGCGATCTGGGCGATCACCCCCATGTCATGGGTGATGAACACCATCGCCATGCCGAACTCGTCCTGCAGCTCCTTCATGAGATCGAGGATCTGGGCCTGGATGGTGACATCGAGGGCGGTGGTGGGTTCGTCGGCGACGAGCAGCTGCGGCCGGGTGACCAGCGCGAGCGCGATCATCGCCCGCTGCCGCATGCCGCCCGAGAGCTCGAGGGGATACTGATCGACGCGCAGCCCGGGGTTCGCGATCCCCACCCGGGCGAGCATCTCGACGGCCCGCTCGCGTGCCTCGCGCGGCGTCAGCTTCGCCTTTGCGCCATCGAGATGGCCGTGCTGGAGAAGCGCCTCCACCATCTGGTTGCCGATCGTGTACACCGGCGAAAAGGAGGCCATCGGCTCCTGGAAGATGAGGCCGATCTCCCCGCCGCGGATCTCCCGGAGCCGGCGGTCGCGGGGATCGAGGCGGGCGATGTCGACCCGGTCACCGCTGCGGCGCCGGAACAGGATCGAGCTCTGCGGCGAAAGGCGCGCGTTGCGGGGAAGAAGCCGTACGAGCGCGCGGGTGCCGACGCTCTTTCCCGAGCCGCTCTCGCCGACGATGCCGAGCGTGCGTCCCGGCGCGAGCGTCCAGCTCACCTCCTCCACGGCGCGGATGCGTCCCTCGTCGGTGTCGAAATCGACGGTGAGGTCCGAGACTTCCACGAGCGGCTCGGTCGGGGACGGACGGTTCATGGTCACGACTTCGAGACCGCGTAGGGATCGGCGGCATCCCTGAGGCCGTCGCCGAGCACGGTGAAGGCGAGCACCGCGGCGATCACGAACAGGGCGGGAAGGAACAGCCAGGGGGCCTGTTCGATGGCGCGCACGTTCTGCGCCTCCTGAAGCAGGATGCCCCAGCTGATCGAGGGCGGACGGAGGCCGAGACCGATGAAGGAAAGGGCGGTTTCGGAAAGGATCATGTACGGAAAGCTGATGACCACGTCGACGATGATGTAGCTCGTGAAGGATGGCAGGAGATGGCGCCGGATGATCCAAGCGGGTCGCGCACCCGCGAGCTCGGCCGCGAGCACGTAGTCCTCGCGGCGCTGGGCGAGAAGGTGGCTTCGTACCCGGCGCGCGAGGGTGGGCCAGCCCACGAGACCGAGCACCAGGGTCATGGCGAAATAGACCTGGATGTTCGACCATTCCCGCGGGAAGGCGGCGGCAAGGCCCATGTAGAGGGGGATCACGGGAACGACGCGCACGATCTCGGTAAGGCGCTGGATGGCGTAGTCGATCCAGCCGCCGAAGAAACCCGCGATGCCCCCGATCACGAGCGCGAGCCCTTCGGCGATGAGCACCCCGAGGACGCCGATGGAGAGCGAGGTGCCGGTCGCGAACATGAGCCGCGAGAACAGATCGCGGCCGAGTTCGTCGGTGCCGAGGAGATGGATCCTGCCTTCCTCGACGCCGAAGAGGTGGGTCTCGAGGGGAACGAGACCGAAGAGGTGGTAACGCTCGCCGCGGACGAAGAACCGCAGGTAGCGCCGCGTGCTGCGGTCCACCTTCGCGATCTTGCGCAGCGTGATCGGGTCCCGTTCCGTCCTGAGCCCGTAGACGAAGGGTCTGAGGGAGAAGCCGTTTTCATCGAAGAAGCGCGGAATCTGCGGCGGTCCGTAGACGTAGTCGCGATCGCGCGCGGTGCCGGAATAGGGCGCCACGAAGGGCGCGAAGGCGCCCATGAGGGCGAACAGGAGCAGGATCCAGGCGCCGAAGAGCGCGCCGCGGTGTCGGCGGAAGCGCCACCATACGAGCTGCCACTGCGAGGCGGTGTAATAGCGGAGCTCGCGCGCGCTGAGTGCGCGGTCCGCGGCCTGCTCCATGGTTGCCACGGCTCACCCTCCCTCGAGGCGGATGCGGGGGTCGAGCATCGCGAGCACGATGTCCGAGACGAAGTTCATGAACACGATGATGAAGGTGAGCATGAGCAGGATCGCGCCCGCGACGTACATGTCGAGGTCGAGAAAGCTGCGGATGAGGAGTTCCCCGAGCTCGGGCAGGCCGAGCACCAGCGCCACGATGGGGAGCTCGGAGAAGATGCGGTTGACGTCGAAGCCGATCGTGCTGACCACGGGATTGATGGCGAGACGCGCCGGATATTTGAGGATCACCTTCCACTCCGGCAGCCCCCGCGCCCGCGCGGCGTCGACATAGGGCCGGTGCAGCTCGTCGGACATGGTCGCGCGCACCGTCTGCAGCTGCAGGGCGGTGGCCGACCAGGCGAGGACGATCGCCGGTACATACAGATGCTTGAGCAGGTCGACGAACTTCGCCCAGCTCCAGGGCGCCTTCTCGAATTCGGGCGAGAACAGGCCCCCGACCGTGGTGTCGAACCAGGTGACCCCGATGTAGAGGAGGATGAGCGCCAGCATGAAGTTGGGAATGGCGAGGCCGAGGTAGCTCACCACGGTGAGCGAGTAGTCGGCGAGCGACTGCCGCCGCACCGCGGCATAGATCCCGATGGGGATCGAGATGAGATAGGTGAGCAGCAGCGTCGCCACCAGCAGCACCACGGTGAGCCCCACCCTCTGACCGATGACGTCCGTGACCGAGGTCTCGAAGGCGAAGGACGGGCCGAAGTCGAAGCGGGTGACGATGCCGCCGATCCAGCTCAGATACCGCTCCCAGGCCGGGCGATCGAGCCCGAACTGCTTGCGGATGCTCTCGATGTCCTGCTCGGTCACGGACACGCCGGTGCCCGAGAACTTGCGGAAGGCGTAGCGGTCCGCGTAGTCGCCCGGCGGCAGCTCCATGATCGCGAAGACCATGATCGAGACGAAGAACATCGTCACGATCATGCCGAGCAGCCGCTGCACGAGGAAACGGAGCATGGCGCGGAGGACGCGATCTCAGGCCGCGGCGGCGGGCGGGGAGGGGTGTCCCTCCCCGCCGCCGGTCCCCGTCACTCGGCGATGTACCACTGCTGCGGCCGGTAAGCGTAGGCCCAGTAGTAGTCGTAGCTGTTGGCCGTGAACCTGGGGAAATTTCTGAGGATGTTCTTGTGATAGACCGGGCCCGGCACGTTGCCGACGGTGCCGATCTTCCACAGGTTCTTCACATGGATGTCCACGATCTCGGCGCCGATGCGGTTGCTCTCCTCGGAGCCGAGCGGCAGCTGGATGAACTTCTCGGCCAGCTCCCAGAGCCGCTTCACCTCGTCCGGCGGCTCGATGCCCTCCTTGCCGCCGGTGCGCTTCCACCGCGCCCACAGGAAGCCGGTGCCGGGGTTGAAGTAGAAGCCGAAGGGCGGGACGAGGCGCGAGATGTCCTGCGAGATGGCCGGACCGCTCGTGCCGTCGTTCTTCCACACCGTGAGATCGAGCTCGTTGTTGTTGGCCGCCGCACGGTATTCGTCCGAGCTCACCTCCTTGAGGTCGACCCGCACGCCGACGGCGCCCCAGTAATCGCGCACGAGCTCGTGCAGGCGCACCGGGGCTCCCTGGTTCGAGTACACGATGCGGACGATCAGCGGCTTGCCGTCGGGCCGCTCGCGCACGCCGTCGCCGTCCGTGTCCTTGAGCCCCATCTCGTCGAGCAGCGCCTTGGCTCGTTCGGGATCATATTCGATCATGTACTTCTTCTGCTCTTCGGAGACGAAGGTCACGGTCAGCGGCTCCGCCGGCGTGGCCTGCATGGGCTCGCCCTGCCCGAGGTAGACGAGCTCGTTGATCTCCTCGCGGTTGATGGCGAGCGACATGGCCTGACGGAAGCGCAGGTCTCCGAAGATCTTCCGCAGCACGGGATCCTTGTGGGTGACGTTGAAGGCGTAGAACACGTTCGTCCCGAGCCCGGCGGCGAGGTCTACCGTATACCCGCCCTTCTTCTCGTTCTCCTTGAGCAGCGGGTAGTCCTCGATGAACAGTGCCTGGATCTTGTAGGTGACCTCTCCGTTCACGAGCTTGAGGTTCTGCACCTCCTTCTCGGGCACGTATTTCTCGTCGATCTCGTCGATGTAGGGAAGCTGGTTGCCGGCGGTGTCGACCATGTGGAAGAAGGGATTGGCGACGAGATGCCGGCCGGTGGCCGTCTCCTCGACGAGAATGTGCGACTCCAGCGTCGGCGAGACGCGGTTGTCGGTACCCTTGAGAAGCGGCGAGGGCACGTCCTTCCAGTCAGAGCCGCCGTAGTAGTTGTTGAGCAGTTCCGCCCAGTTCTTGAATCCGCGCTCCTTGGCGAGTTCGTTCGCCTTCGGATTGTACTTGATGTGGAACTGGGCGAGGAAGTGCTTGGGCTGGAAGGGCTGGCCGTAGTCGACCGCGAAGCGGTTGACGATGCCCGGCGACGGCACCGGGAAGGTCATGCGCACCGTGGTGGCGTCCACCGCCTCGACCTTCATGGGCTTGCCCGCGAACAGCCAGCGGCTGGGCGTTTCGGGGTAGATGTCCTTGTTGAGGATCAGGTCCTCATACCAGAAAACGACATCCTCGGCGGTGAAGGGCTCGCCGTCCGACCATCGGTGCCCCTCGCGCAGCTTGATCGTCAGCACGGTGTAGTCGTCGTTCCACGACCAGGACTTGGCGACGTTCGGCACCACGGTCTTGAGATCGTCGGAATAACGGAAGAAGTTGACGTGCCGCACCGAGAGGAGGTCGGAGGTGCCGGCCTCGGTCGCCTTGGACAGCCCGTGCAGGGTGCCGCCGTAGGTGCCGATCGCCTCGTAGGGGGCGACGACGAGCGGTTCCTTGGGGAGGCGCTCTTCGAGCGGCGGCAGCGGATCGGGATTGCCCGTAATGCGCGCGTTGAGTTCGGCGATGCGCGGGTTTTCCTG
>CAZHHU010000046.1:0-5093 GCA_964532215.1 uncultured Geminicoccaceae bacterium | reverse complement strand
TCAGGGCGCCGGCAGCTCGATCCCGAAGACGGCGCCGCCACCCGGGCGTTCCCGTGCGAACGCGCGTCCGCCGTGGAGCTGGGCCGTCTCGCGCACGACCGCGAGACCGAGCCCCGCTCCCGTGACATCCGCCCGCTGATGCCGGGCGCGGCGGAACGCTTCGAAGAGCTCCTCCGGCGGGCAGCCGCCGAGGCCGGGGCCGCGATCCTGCACGAGCACCCGCCGCTCCCGCTCGACGATCACTTCGACGAGCGTCCCCTCCGGTGCGTACTTGAGCGCGTTGTGGACGAGATTGGCGATGGCCCGCAACAGGCTGTCACGGTGGACCAGGGCGGGGACCGGCTCCTCCGGCTCGCTCAGCGCGATCTCCTTGCCGGCGGTGAGCGCAAGAGGCGCGTACTCGATCACCACCTCGCGCGCGATCTCGCGCAGATCCGCGATTTCGTCGGGGCGGATCTCGCCACTCTCGAGGCGCGCCACCGCGAGCAACTGGTCGACGAGATGGGCCATGCGCTCCACGCTGCGCAGGAGCGCGTCGCGTTCGGGCAGATCCGGAGGCAGTCCGTCGAGCCGGGCACGAAGTGCCGCGAGCGGGGTGCGCAGCTCATGGGCGGCGAAGGCGGTGAAGCGCCGCTGCTGGGCGAAGGCGTCCTGAAGCCGGTCGAGCATGCGGTTGACGGCTTCGACCAGGGGCAGGATCTCCTCCGGAATGCCCGCGGTATCGAGGCGTGCCGATTCACCCGGGCGCACGGCGCGGGCCTGCCTCGCGATGCGCCCGAGCGGCGCGAGGGCGCGACGGACGGTCCAGACCGCGAGCGCGGCGCCGAACAGGAAGACGGCGCTGATGATGGGACCGAGTTCGCGCGTGAACTCGGTCGTGATCCAGTAATAGAGGTCGTGCCAGTTCGCGGGCCCGCGGCGGGCGACGACCCGGATCACGTCTCCGTCCTCCGTCTCCAGCAGCTCGATGAATCCGTAGTCGTGCTCCTCGGCCTCGTGATGACCGAGCACGAAGAAGCCCGGGGGCCAGCGGATGAGGGCCTCGACTGCACGAGGATCGCCGCGCTCCTGGTCGAAGGCGAACAGGGTGCGCCCGGTCTCCTCCTCGTAGACGCGGAGATGGAGCGCTTCGATGGCGGCCAGCCAGGCGGTGAATTCGGGGTCGATGCGGACGTCGAGCTGGCCCGCCTCGTTGCGCCGGACGCGTTCACCGATCTCCTCGGCGATGGCGCCCAGCTCGTACTCGAGCTCCACCGGCTTGAATACCGCGTAGAGTACGGCCGTGACCGCCATGGCCACGACCATGACCCCGACCATGCGCCGGCTGAGGACGCGGACGAGCGAGGACGGCACGCTCAGCTCTCGTCCGCCCGCAGCATGTAGCCGACCCCGCGCACGGTGTGGATGCGCACCCGCGCTCCGGCGCGATCGAGTCTGCGCCGCAGCCGCGATACGTGCGACTCGAGCGTGTTCGATTCGATCTCCTCGGCGAAGTCCCAGAGCGCCTCCTCGAGCGCGGCGCGGACCACCACCCGTCCGGCCCGGCGCAGCAGCACCTCGAGCAGCATCTTCTCGCGCCGCGGCAGAATGAGAGGTTCGTCGCCGACGAAGAACTCCCCCGTCCCCGGCAGATAGCGCAGGTCTCCGAGCCGCACCTCGCGGCCGAGATCGTCGCGCGGCCGGCGCAGCAGGGCCCGGATGCGGGCAACGAGTTCCTCGTGGGCGAAGGGCTTGACGAGATAGTCGTCGGCTCCGGCCTCGAGGCCCGCGACGCGGTCCGCGACGCGGTCGCGGGCGGTCAGGATGAGCACCGGCACCGAGACGGCGCGACGCCGCATGCGCTCGAGAAGCTCGAGCCCGTCCCCGTCGGGCAGACCGAGATCGAGCAGTACGACCGCGTACTCCTGGACTCCGAGGGCGTCTTCGGCTTCCTCCGTGCTGCCGGCGACATCGACGCTGAAGCCGCTGCGCCGCAGGTTCCCGGCTACGGCGGCGGCAAGATCGGGATCATCCTCCACGAGCAGCAAACGCATGTCCCGGATGCAACACCCCTGGGATGCGGAACGCCCTTGCAGATCGCGCAGCTGCGGCGCATTTGCAAGTCCGCGACGGCCAGACTCGGCGCGAGGAGACGATGGCGGAGGCTGCTGCGACACGCCGCGTGCGCATTCGTGGAAGGGTTCAGGGCGTGGGCTTTCGCTTCTGGGTCGTCGATGAAGCGGAGCGGCTCGGGCTCCACGGATGGGTCCGCAACCGCCGCGACGGTTCGGTCGAAGCCCTCTTCCACGGTCCCGCGGACGCGGTCGAGGAAATGGTCGCCCGCTGCCGGCTGGGACCGCCCGCAGCCCGGGTGACGGCGGTGGAAACAGAAGAAGAGGTCCGGGAGATCCCCGGTGGAGGCTTCCGGATCCTTCCCACGGTGTGAGCGCCGACGATCCCGGGGCCGGCGATCTCCGCTCAGTCCGGCCAGACGTAGCAGAATTCCCTGAGCGGCACGCGCTGAATCTCGATCGTCCGCTCGGCGGCGATGCGTCCGCCGAGCCGCTCGTAGAAGCCGCGGGTCGGGCTCATCGCCAGGGTTCGCGCGAGCACGCCGCGGTAGTTTCGGCGTGCGAGCTCGTAGTGGGCCGCATCGAACAGGGCGCGCCCGAGACCCTGCCGCTGGAATTCGGGCAGCACGTAGAGAACGTAGATCTCGCCGCCGGCGAGATCGAGCTGGGTCGAGCGCCCGCCGCTCGTGAATCCGGCGACGCGCGAATCCACCTCGGCGATGAAGGCCCAGCCACGCGAGGCGAGGGTGCGCCGCCAGAAGGTCTCGAAGTTGCTGTAGGAAAGCTGCCGCAGGTACGCCCGGGGAAGAATCCCGTCATAGGTGTGCCGCCAGCAGTCCACATAGATGCGCGCAATGGTGGGCACGTCGTTGACGGTGGCCCGCCGGATGACGCGCGCGCGGCTCGAACGCATCTTCGACAGCCACATCAGGGGATCCCCCGCTCCCTTGCCCTTTTCCTTGATGACCGAGCCCCTTTCCGCCCTCTAGCTGGTACCGCATACGGCGGCCGAGGCAAGCCGAAACTTGCACACGCTAGGGCGTTTCGCGTATCGGAGGGTGATCGGCGGCATGCCTGCCCGACCGCGAGCCGGGCGGCTCGGGAAGGAGGGTGACAGCTGCGGATGGTCTAGAGGTCGATGTCCGCGATCACGGGGCGGTGATCGGAGCCCCTCGCGGTGCTGTCGATGAAGGCGTGCCGCACCCGATCGACGAGCCAGGCGGAACAGAGGATGTAGTCGATCCGCCGACCGTTGCAGGTGTCGCCCTCGCGCTCCTCGTGACCGGCCGCGACCCAGGTGTCCACGAAGCCATCGCGGTTGACGAGGCGCCCATAGGGGCCGGCCATGGGGCCGATGATGCGCTCATACTCCTCCGAATCCGGGGCGAAGTTGAGATCTCCCATGATCACCGCCTCGCGCGGCATCGGCGGCATGTCGCCCTCGAGCCATCCGGCCCGCGGGTCGGGATGACCGCCGCACCAGGCGCCGCCCTCGGCATAGGCGCGGCGGTTGATCTCGATCAGCATCTCCACCTGGGGCAGGCGGGTCGCCGGGGACAGATGGGAGAGATGGGTGGAATAGACGCGCACCGCGCTGCCCCTCGGGCTTCGCACCACGGCCTCGAGCGCGCCCTGCTGGATCGAGTGCTGCTTGAGGGTGCCGAATTTCGGCAGCGGGAAGTTGCGCGAGCTCAGAATCGGCGTCCTCGAGAGGATCATGTTGCCGAACTGGCGGCGGCGGTTGGGATCACGCTCGGTGCCCGCGTGCATGTCGAGATTGGCGCCGTAGACCCAGTGATAGCCGCGCATGAGGGAGCCGAGCAGCCGCGGCTGATCGGTCTCCTGCGTGCGCTTCCAGAAGCGTTCGACTTCCTGCAGGCCGACGACGTCGGGATCGTGCCGCAGGATCTCCTCGGCCACGCGCTCGAGCGCGAAGCGCCCGTCCTCTCCGACCCCATACTGGATGTTGTAGGTCAGAAAGCGCATGCCCCAGCTCTCCGGTCGCGGCGCCTGCGGCCGTCAGTCTGGTTCGAGCTCGACCACGAGCGCGCATCGATCCGACAGCAGGGAACGTGGCCGCGACACCGCACCGCCGGCTCCGTTCACCGTTGCGCGCGCGTCCCGGACGAAAACCGTCCGCAGCATCCGCTCGCCACCGGCGGCGGATGCGGGGATTTGGAGGTCGAAGCGGTGCGCTGCCGCCATCGGCTCCCGCTCGAGGCGCGCAGCCGAGATCGCGACGAGCAGCGGATCCCCGCCGGCATAACCGCATGCCGCTTCGAACAGCCGCGCGAGCGCCGCGGCTTCCGCCGCGAGGGGCGAGGGAATGCGTGCGAGCACGCAGGCACAGGCCCCCGAGCGCAGCTCGAAGCGCGCGAACAGGGCGATGGGACGGAGGAGCTCGCGCCCTCCTTCGCGCCGCATGCTGCGTGTCGGCCCGAGCGGCAGCGCGGCGAGCGCCGTTGCCGGCGCGCGGCAGAGAAGCGTCGGCCCCGAGATGCCTGAGAGATCCGGCGCATGGGCCTTCTGCGACGGCGATCGCAGCGGGCCGGGGAGGGCGAGCTGGGCGGCGGCGAACACATAGCCATGGCCCGCATCCCGCGCCAGCTCGCGCGGCAGATGGCGGTTGCCGCTTCGAGCCCGGCCGATATCGAGCGAACCCAGCAGCAGCAGAGCCGCCGTGCTCGAGCGGGCGGCAGTCGCAGCCGCCGCCTCATCGCCCTCAAAGCCGTCGAAGATCTCGAGCCGGAGCGGGAAGCTCAGGGGCTCCGTGCCCGCCCGTGGCAGCCGCGCCTCGATGAGTTCGAGGGCCCGCATGCGCGCGCGCAGGGTGAGACGGCCCTGGCCCCGGGGAAGCTCGTCCACCGTCTCGTAGATCCAGTCCGAGGCGAAGGCTGGATCCGTTTCCGCTCGAGAGCTCCCGCCCATGGCCACGGTCCGTCGCGCTCTGCTGAGGACGTATTCCCCTAATGCGCGAATGTCACGCCTGCAATACGCCTCATGCGAGAACGGAATACGCGCCGTCACCGCGCATCTGCGCTC
>CAZHHU010000045.1:0-20687 GCA_964532215.1 uncultured Geminicoccaceae bacterium | reverse complement strand
ACCTCCCCACCACGGCCGCGACATGCGGCGGGGCTTGAAACGGCAAGGCGCGCTCGCTAACTCCTTGCACGCCGATCGCGGTGTGCGGCCGTGGCGGAATTGGTAGACGCGCCAGCTTGAGGGGCTGGTGGGGGCAACCCCGTGGAAGTTCGAGTCTTCTCGGCCGCACCAATTCCCGCTTCAGGACCCCTCCAGCTATCGGCTTGACGGACGGAGGGCAGATGCGCCTCTGATCGCGGCCTTCCGTGCCCGGAGCGACGTCATGTCCGATCCCGCTGCCCGTCTGCGCCAGGAAGCGCTCGAGTTCCATCGCCGCCCGACGGCGGGCAAGCTCGCGGTGGTGGCGACCAAGCCGCTCGCCACCCAGCGCGACCTCTCGCTCGCCTATTCGCCCGGTGTGGCCGCGGCCTCGCAGGCCATCGCCGAAGACCCGGCGCAGGCTGCGGAGCTCACCGTGCGCGCCAATCTCGTGGCGGTGGTCACCAATGGCAGCGCGGTGCTCGGCCTCGGCAACATCGGTCCGCTCGCGGCCAAGCCGGTGATGGAGGGCAAGGCGGTCCTGTTCAAGAAGTTCGCCGGCATCGATGCCTTCGACATCGAGCTCGACGCATCCGATCCCGAGCGCTTCGTGGACATCGTGGCCGCCCTCGAGCCCACCTTCGGCGCCATCAATCTCGAGGACATCAGGGCGCCCGAATGCTTCGAGATCGAGCGCGCGCTCGCCGCGCGCATGAACATCCCGGTCTTTCACGACGATCAGCACGGCACCGCGATCATCGTCGCCGCCGCGCTCGAGAACGCGCTCCGGCTCGTGGGCAAGCGACTGGAGGAGATCCGACTCACCACCAGCGGCGCCGGGGCCGCCGCCCTCGCCTGTCTCGACCTGCTCACGAGCCTCGGGCTGAAGCGCGAGAACGTCCTCGTCACCGATATCGAGGGCGTGGTCTACGAAGGCCGGGAACGCCTCATGGACCGCTGGAAGGCACGCTATGCCCGGCGCACGGAGATGCGCACGCTTGCCGAGGCGATCCGGGGTGCGGACGTGTTTCTCGGCCTCTCCGCACCGGGCGTGCTCAAGCCCGAGATGGTGGCGAGCATGGCGGAGCGCCCGATCATCTTCGCCCTCGCCAATCCGGTGCCCGAGATCATGCCCGAGGAGGCCAAGGCGGTGCGCCCGGATGCGATCGTGGCCACCGGCCGTTCCGACTATCCGAACCAGGTCAACAACGTCCTCTGCTTCCCCTTCATCTTCCGGGGCGCGCTCGATGTCGGCGCCACCACCATCAACGAGGAGATGAAGAAGGCCTGCGTGCGGGCGCTCGCCCGGCTCGCGCGCACGCCCGTGCCCGATACCGTGGCCGCCGCCTACGGCCTCGAGACGCTCTCCTTCGGCCCCGACTATCTCATCCCCAAGCCCTTCGATCCCCGGCTCATCGTCGAGATTCCGCCGGCGGTCGCCGCGGCCGCGATGGGAAGCGGGGTGGCGAGCCGTCCGATCGCGGATCTCGACGAGTACCGTCGCAGCCTCGAGGCCCGCGTGTATCGTTCGGGCTTCCTCATGAAGCCGCTGTTCGAGCGGGCGAAGCGGGATCCGCGGCGGATCGTGTTCGCCGACGGGGAAGAGGAGCGGGTGCTGCGCGCGACCCAGGTCATCGTCGAGGAGGGACTCGCGCGGCCGATCCTCGTCGGCCGCCCGGAGGTCGTGCGCATGCGCATCGCCCGCTACGGGCTGTCCCTCGTTCCCGGAGAGGATTTCGAACTCTGCAACCCGGATTCGGACCCCCGCTATCACGACTATGTGGCGTACTACTTCCGCCGGATGGGACGCCGCGGGGTGACGCCGCAGATGGCGCGGGAGATCGTCCGCACGCGGCGCACCGTGATCGCGGCCATCATGGTCGGCCGCGGCGAGGCGGACGGCATGATCGCGGGCCCCGTCGGGGTGTTCGAGAGCCATCTCCGGCACATCACCGGCGTGCTCGGAATCGAGCGTGGCCTGCAGCAGGCCTCGACGGTGCACGCGCTGGTGCTGCCGCAGGGCGCGCTGTTCCTGACCGACACCTATGTGAGCTACGACCCGGATGCGGAGGAGATCGTCGAGATCACGCTGCGCGCCGCGGAGGTGGTGCGCCGCTTCGGCCTCACGCCCAGGGTGGCGCTCGTCTCGCACAGCAATTTCGGCAGCCGCGACACCCCCTCCTCGCGCAAGATGCGTGATGCGCTCGCCATGCTCGAACGGCGCGCGCCGGAGCTCGAAGTCGATGGCGAGATGCATGCCGATGCCGCACTCTCGGAGACGATCCGCGAGCGCATCCTGCCGGGCTCGCGTCTGCACGGTGCGGCCAATCTCCTCGTCATGCCCGGGCTCGATGCGGCGAACATCGCCCTCAACCTCGTCAAGGTCGTCACCGGCGCGGTGGCCGTGGGGCCGATCCTCGTCGGCCCGAGCAGGCCGGCGCACATCGTCACCGCTTCGGTGACCACGCGGGGCATCGTCAACATGACCACCGTCGCCTGTGTCGAGGCGTCCCAGCGCATCGGCCGCGAGGAGAGCGGGGCGTGACCGGTGACGCGCGTCTCGAGGCGCCGCGGGAGCGGGCGCCGGTCGAGCTCGACGATGCGCTCGTCGCCGAGGTCCGTGACGCGCTCGCAGGCGGCGAGACGGAGCGCGCGGCGACGCGCGCGCGGCGCCTGCATGCGGCCGATCTGGCCGATCTCCTCCAGCTGCTGCCGACGGAGGAGCGCATCGCCCTGGTGCGTGCCCTCGGCCGCGAATTCGATCCGGACGCGCTCAGCCACCTCGAGGAGTCGGTGCGGGAGGAGCTCGTCGAGGCGCTCGGACCCGAATGGGCCGGACATCTCGTCGCCGAGCTCGAGAGCGACGACGCGGTCGAGGTGCTCGAGGAGCTGCCGGCCGAGGAACAGCGCGAGATCCTGGAGCATCTGCCGCTTCCCGAGCGCATCGCGGTGGAGGAGCAGCTCGCCTTTCCGGAGGACTCGGCCGGCCGGCTCATGCAGCGTGAATTCGTGGCCGTGCCCGAGTACTGGCTCGTGGGCCAGACCATCGACTATCTCCGCACCACCCCGGACCTCCCCGACGAGTTCTACGACATCTTCATCGTCGATCCGCGCATGCGCCCCGTGGGCGGCGTTCCCGTGAGCCGCGTGCTGCGCAGCAAGCGCACCGTTCCCATGCGGGATCTCAAGCTCAAGGAGCTGCAGCTGATCCCGGCGACCATGGATCAGGAGGAGGTCGCCTTCCTCTTCCGCCAGTACGGTCTCGTCTCGGCGCCGGTGGTGGACGGCAACGGGCGTCTCATCGGCATGATCACCGTCGACGACGTCGTCGACGTGATCGAGGAGGAGGCCGAGGAGGACATCCTGCATCTGGGCGGCGTGAGCGAGACCGACGTCTTCGTGCCTCCCGCGGAGACGGTGCGCCGCCGTGCCCCCTGGCTGTTCGTCAATCTCGTGACCGCGGTCCTCGCCTCCGTGGTCATCGCCCTCTTCGAGGAGACCATCGCCCGGGTCGTGGCCCTGGCGGTGCTCATGCCCATCGTCGCGAGCATGGGAGGCAATGCCGGCACCCAGACGCTCACCGTCGCGGTACGCGCCCTGGCCACCAAGGAGCTCACCTGGGCGAACGCTTCGCGGGTCATCGCCAAGGAACTTCTCGTGGGCTGCCTCAACGGTCTCGCCTTCCTCGCGCTCGGCGCCCTGCTCGCCCTCCTCTGGTTCCAGGACCCGGAGCTCGCCCTGGTCTTCGGCCTCGCCATGCTCATCAACCTCGTCGTCGCCGCGCTCTCGGGCGTGCTCATTCCCCTCGCCCTCTATCGCCTGGGCTACGATCCCGCGGTATCCTCCTCGGTGTTCGTGACCACGGCGACCGACGTCGTCGGCTTCTTCTGCTTTCTCGGGCTCGCGAAGCTGGTGCTGCTGGACTAGAAACGGTGGCGGGGAGGAGAGGCATGAGCGCATTCCGCAGTCCTTCGCTCGCCTTCGACGTCGGAGAGACGGCGGAGGCCGTGCGCGAGAGCGTGGCCCGCTTCGCCGAAGCGGAGATCGCGCCGCTCGCGGACGAGATCGACCGCACGAACCGCTTCCCGCGCGAGCTCTGGCCGCGCATGGGGGCGCTCGGCCTGCTCGGCATGACCGTCGAGCCGGAATACGGCGGCAGCGGGCTCGGCTATCTCGAACACGTCATCGCCATGGAGGAGATCAGCCGCGCTTCGGCCTCGGTCGGCCTCTCCTACGGCGCCCATTCCAACCTCTGCGTCAACCAGATCCGCCTCAACGGCAGCGAGCAGCAGAAGCGGCGCTATCTGCCGCGGCTGATCTCCGGCGAGCATGTGGGGGCGCTCGCCATGTCCGAGCCCGGCGCGGGTTCGGACGTGGTCTCCATGACCACCCGGGCCGAGCGGCACGGCGACGGGTTCCGCCTCAACGGCCGCAAGATGTGGATCACGAACGGCCCCGAGGCGGACGTGCTCGTGGTCTACGCCAAGACGGATCCGGAGGCGGGCGCGAAGGGGATCACCGCCTTCATCGTCGAGAAGGGATTTCCCGGCTTTGCCACCGCCCAGAAGCTCGACAAGCTCGGCATGCGGGGCTCGGATACCTGTGAGCTCATCTTCGAGGATTGCGAGGTTCCGGCGGAAAACGTGCTGGGCGAGGTCAACGGCGGCGTGCGGGTGCTCATGAGGGGGCTCGACTTCGAACGGCTCGTGCTCACGGGCGGGCCGCTCGGCATCATGAGCGCCTGTCTCGATGTCGTCCTCCCCTATGTCCACGAACGCCGCCAGTTCGGGCGCCCCATCGGCACCTTCGAGCTCATGCAGGGCAAGCTCGCGGACATGTATACCGCCTGGAACGCGAGCCGCGCCTACGCCTACATGTGCGCGAAGGCCGCCGACCGCGGCCGGCTCACGCGCCAGGATGCGGCCGCCTGTCTGCTGTTCGCCTCGGAGAGCGCGGTGCGGGTGGCCCTGGAGGCGATCCAGGCGCTCGGCGGCAACGGCTATATCAACGACTATCCCACCGGGCGCCTGCTGCGGGACGCCAAGCTCTACGACATCGGCGCCGGCACGAACGAGATCCGCCGCATGCTCATCGGCCGGGAGCTGTTCGAGATCACGGGGTGAGGCAAGGCACCGATGACCCGCCCGATCGAGTTCTACTTCGAGTTCGCGAGTCCCTACGGCTATCTCGCGAGTACCCAGATCGACGACATCGCCGCCCGCTACGGTCGCCAGGTGGTCTGGAAACCGATCATGCTCGGAGCCGCGCTCAAGCTCACGGGCTCCAGGCCGCTCAGCGAAGTCCCGCTCAAGAAGGACTACTTCCTGCGCGACATCAAGCGCTTCGCCCGCCATCTCGACGTGCCCCTCGAATACCCGCCGCTGATGCCGATGAACTCGCTGGCGGCGAGCCGCGCCTTCTGGTGGCTGCACGATCTGCGCGGGGTGTGCTGCGCCAAGAAGTTCGCCCGCGCCCTCTTCCGCGCCCACTGGGGCGAGGGGCGGGACATGTCGAAGCCGGAACAGGTGGCCGAAGTGGCCGCCGAGCTCGAGATCGAGCCCGCGGCGCTTACCGCCGCGGTGCAGGATCCGCGCATCAAGGAACGGCTCCGGGAAGAGACGGAGAAGTCGATCGCGCGAGGCGTCTTCGGTTCACCCTTCATCTTCGTCGACGACGAGCCCTTCTGGGGTGCGGACCGGCTCGATCAGGTGGAACGCTGGCTGGCATCCGGCGGCTGGTAAAGCGGTGAGCGTCCTCGAAACCCGCATCGATCGCGGCAGCGCGCTGTTCCAGCGGCGCTACCGCCACAACCGCAGGCTCGCCGAGGAACTGCGTGCCCGCATCGCCGAGGCCGCCCGCGGCGGCGGCGAGGCCGTCCGGCAGCGCCATCTCGCACGAGGCAAGCTCCTCCCGCGCCAGCGCATCGAGGCGCTGATCGATCCGGGCTCGGCATTTCTCGAACTTTCGCCGCTCGCGGCCTTCGGCATGTACGACGGCGAAGCGCCCGGAGCCGGCATCATCACCGGCATCGGCCGCGTCGCCGGGCGCGAGTGCATGATCGTCGCCAACGACGCGACGGTGAAGGGCGGCACCTACTTTCCCATGACGGTGAAGAAACACCTGCGGGCGCAGGAGATCGCCCGCGAGAACCGGCTGCCCTGCATCTATCTCGTGGACTCGGGAGGCGCCAACCTTCCCCACCAGGACGAGGTGTTTCCGGACCGCGACCACTTCGGCCGCATCTTCTTCAACCAGGCGCGGATGTCCGCCGAAGGCATACCCCAGATCGCCGTGGTCATGGGTTCCTGCACCGCGGGCGGTGCCTATGTGCCGGCGATGGCGGATGAAGCCATCATCGTGCGCGAACAGGGCACGATCTTCCTCGGCGGCCCGCCGCTCGTGAAGGCGGCCACCGGGGAAGTGGTGAGCGCGGAGGAGCTCGGGGGCGGCGACGTGCACACCCGGATCTCGGGTGTTGCCGACCATCTCGCCGAGGACGACCGCCACGCGCTCACGATCTGCCGCCGCATCGTCGCCGACCTGCCACCGCCCGAGCGGGCCCGGCTCGAGCTCGCCGATGCCGTGGATCCCCTCTATCCCGCGGATGATCTCTACGGCCTTCTGCCGGAGGACGTGCGCGAGCCCTTCCCGATCCGCGAGCTCATCGCCCGCCTCGTCGACGGCTCGGTTCTCCACGAGTTCAAGACCCGCTACGGCACCACCCTCGTCTGCGGCTTCGCCCGCATCTTCGGCTATCCGATCGGCATCGTCGCGAACGACGGCATTCTCTTCAGCGAATCGGCCCTCAAGGGGGCCCATTTCGTCGAGCTCTGCTGCCAGCGCCGCATCCCCATCCTCTTCCTGCAGAACATCACCGGCTTCATGGTGGGCAAGAAGTACGAGCACGGCGGCATCGCCAGGGACGGCGCCAAGCTCGTCACCGCGGTCGCCTGCGCCCGGGTGCCGAAGTTCACGGTGATCGTCGGCGGCAGCTTCGGCGCCGGCAACTACGCCATGTGCGGGCGCGCCTACGAGCCCCGCTTCCTGTGGATGTGGCCGAATGCCCGCATCTCGGTGATGGGCGGGGAGCAGGCGGCGAGCGTGCTCGCACAGATCCGCCGCGACCGCCTCGAAGCGCGGGGAGAGAGCTGGTCCGAGGAAGAGGAGGAGGCCTTCAAGGCGCCGATCCGCGCGCAGTACGAACGTCAGGGCAACCCCTACTACGCCACCGCCCGGCTGTGGGACGACGGGGTGCTCGACCCCGTGGACACGCGTACCGTCCTGGCCCTCGCGCTCGCGGCCACGCTCAACGCCCCGATCCCGGAAACCCGCTTCGGGGTGTTCCGCATGTGAGCGCGGCAGGGGGCAGGGCTACCCCTCCTGCGGCCCCCGGGCGGGACGGGGCTGCCCGGCGACGAAACGGGCGAGCGTATCCGACACCGCGCCTCGGGGCAGCATCGCCTCGATGAGCTGGAAGCGGCCCCGCGTCGCGGCGGCGCGATCGAGGGCTGCGACCAGTTCCCTTCGCGTACGCACGCGATAGCCGTCGCCACCCAGATCGCGGGCGAGGGCGGCGAAGTTCCACTCGTCGAGATCGTTGAAGCGGCTTCCGGGCGCGAAGGCGCGCAGCATCTCCCAGCCGGCGTTGTTGAGCACCAGGACGATGGGGTCGATGCCAAGCCGCCTGCAGTGCCCGAGCTCGAAGCCCGTCATCTGGAAGGCACCGTCACCCACGAGCACGAGGGTCCGCCTTGCGGTCGCGAGCTGCCCGCCGATCCCTGCCGGTACACCGAAGCCCATGCCGGCATAATAGCCGGGTCCGACGAGCGGTGTCTCCTCGATCTCCATCGCCACGAAGAGGCAGTCGCCGATGTCGGAGGCGATCGGCATCGAACCGTGACGGGCGAAGAGGTCGTTGATCGCCGGCGCGAGATCGCCGGGGGCAAGCGGCGCATCATCCGCCGGCAGACCGCGTGGATGGGCGGGGCGGACGGGCGCGAAGTCTGCGCCGCCGACGGGGCGCGCCCGCTCGAGCAGAGCCTCGACGAGGGCGGCGAGCGGGACCCGCAGCGGGGCGGATCCGCCGAAGCGGAGCTCGCCATCGAAGGCGTGGATGGCGCTCTCGAGATCGATCGCCCCGGCGGCTACGGCGAAGTTCGAATCGGAAACGATGACGCCGAGCAGCATGAGCCCGTCGGATTCCTCCACGAGCCGGCGCACCCGCGGGTCGCCGGCGCGGCCGAGATAGGTGCCGGCAAGCGGTGCCCCGGCGCCGGCGAGAAGGCCCCGGCCCATGAAGCTCGTGACCACCGGAAGCCGCAGCCGGCGCGCGAGCTCGGCGACCTGCGCTTCGAGCCCGTAGCGCCGGACCTCGACTCCGACCATGATCACCGGTCTCTCTGCGCGCGCGAGCCGCTCCAGCACGCGCTCCGCGCAGTCTCGCGCCGCTTTGCGATCGACTGCGGGATCCGCGGGCGGCGGGGCCGGCGCACAATGCTCACCCACGACATCGCGCGGGATCTCGATGTACACGGGGCGCGCGCACGCACGGGCGGCATCCAGCACCCGGGCGATCTCCGAAGGCGCCGTGTGGGGATCGTCGAGCCGCGTCTGGGCGACCGTGATCTCGGCGAAGATGCGCATCTGGCTGTCGAGGCGCGGCCCCTGGTGGTGGATGAGCAGGCCGCTTTCCGCCTCGGCCCGGCCGGGGGCGGCGGAGATGACCACGACGGGAGAGCGTTCCGCATAGGCACAGGCGGTCGCGTTGACGAGATTGAAGGCGCCGGCTCCGTAGGTCACGGCGGCGACACCGAGGCCGCAGCGGAAGCGGGCCGATGCGTCGGCGGCGAAGCCGATCGCCGGCTCGTGGGAGAGGGTGTAGAGGGGAAGGCGTCCGCTTTCTTCGATGATGCGGAAGAAGGGCAGCGCGAAATCGCCGGGAATGCCGAAGATCTCCCGCGCCCCGCGCGCTTCCAGCGCCGCGAGCAGCACCTCGCCGAGATTCACCGCTCTTCCTCCGTCGTCGGGGCCGCATGCTTGCGCGCCACGATATGCCAGATGTGCCAGTGCTTGAACCGCCCTCGCGGCGTCGTCGAATCGCAGATCTCCTCATCGACCCACTCGAGCGCGAAACCCGCGAACAGCCGTGGAAGTTCCTCGCGGGTCACGCCGAAGCAGCGCCCTTCCCGCACCCAGCTGTCCTCGGGTCCGAGAAGATGGCCGCAGAAGCGGCCGCCGGGGCGAAGGGCGCGGCGGATGCGGCCGAGCAGCTCTGCGAACGGCCCGCGCGCGAGGGTGAAGAGGACGAAGCTCGCATTGACGACATCGGCCCGCGGCAGCGGCCAGCGGGTCAGATCCGCGTTCACCATGACGAGCCGCGCCTGCCATCCGGGCTCGAGGCGCGCGCGCAGCATCTCCAGCGCCGCGGGCTCCCGGTCCACGGCATGGACCCGATGACCGCGCCGCAGCATCTCCACCGTATCGCGCCCTCCGCCGCAGCCGAGATCGACGCAGACGAGCGTGCCGCGACCCTCGCGGGCGAAGGCGTCGAGCGCGCGCAGCAGGGTCCGGCGCGGCGGCCGTGCGGCGGTCGCGCGATAGTAGTCCGGCCACCGTCCGTTTCTCTTTGAGGTTGACTTATTCCACGCTCGCTCCACCATCGCTTCCGTGATCACCGGCCAGCCTTCCGTGCAGGAAGCCGTTCTCGATCATCGCGAGCGCATCGCCCGGATCGCGCTCGCCCGCTCCGCGGGGATCGGCCCGGTTCTCTATTTCCGCCTCCTCGCGCGCTTCGGCTCGGCGCGGTCGGCGCTCGAGGCCCTGCCCCGGCTCGTCGCGGCGGGCCGCCTGCCGAGGGTAAGGCCCGCATCTCCTGCGGACGCGGCGCGGGAACTCGAGCGCGCGGCGCGGCTCGCTGTCCATGTGGTGCTTCACGGCGAGCCCGGCTACCCGGAGCGGCTGCGCGAGCTCGAAGATCCGCCGCCGGTGGTCGTGCTCGCCGGCCGGCGCGAGCTTCTCGGGCAGCCCTCGGTCGCCGTGGTCGGCGCCCGCAACGCGAGCGCCAACGGCCGCGCCTTCGCCGCAGAGCTCGCGCACGACCTTGCGGATGCCGGAGTGTGCGTGGTCTCCGGGCTCGCGCGGGGCATCGATGCGGCCGCCCATGAGGGTGCGCTCGCGGGTCCGGGATCGACGCTGGCGGTGCTCGCATCCGGCATCGATCGTCCCTATCCGCCCGAGAACGCGGCGCTCATGCGGGAGATCGGCACGCGGGGTCTGCTGCTCAGCGAGCGGCCGCTCGGTGCGGAGCCGCGGGCGCGCCATTTTCCCCGCCGCAACCGGCTCATTGCCGCGCTGGTCGCGGGCGTGGTGGTGGTCGAGGCGGCAGCCCGCTCGGGCTCGCTGATGACCGCCCGGCTCGCCCTGGAGCTCGGCCGCGAGGTCATGGCGGTACCCGGCACGCCGCTCGATCCGCGGCATGTGGGAACGAACCGTCTGCTGCGGGAAGGGGCGCATCTCGTCGAGCGGGCGGAGGACGTTCTGGCGGTGCTCGACTCCCTGCCACCGGCCTCCTTTCGCGCCCACCGCGGGCAGCGGAGCGGGGGCACGGGCCAGGCGCCGCAGCCGCCACCTGAGCGGAAAGCGGCAGCGGAAGATGCGGCCGATGGTCTCGAAGCGCGTCTGCTCGCCGCGCTCGGTCCGGAGCCGGTGGGGCTCGATCTCCTCGTCCGGCAGTGCGGACGCACGGCCTCGGAGGTCCAGGAGGCGCTGTTCACCCTCGAGCTCGAAGGCCTCATCGATCGCCATCCCGGCAACCGTGTCTCGCGCCGCAGCGGTTGACGCGCCCCCGGGGCCGCGCCCATCTCCCGCGCGGCATCGCTGAAACCACATGGCAGCAGAGGAAAAGCTTCCCTTTCATGGACGTCGTCGTCGTCGAATCGCCCACCAAGGCGCGCTCGATCGCCAAATACCTCGGACCCGGCTATCGCGTGCTGTCCTCCTATGGGCATGTGCGCGATCTGCCGGAGCGCGACGGTTCGGTGCGGCCCGAGAAGGACTTCGAGATGATCTACGAGCCGCTTCCCGAGAAGAAGAAGCGACTCGACGAGATCGCGCGCGCCGTGCGCGGAGCGTCCAGGCTGTGGCTCGCGACCGACCCCGACCGCGAGGGTGAGGCGATCTCCTGGCATCTCGTCGCCGCCCTGCGGGAAAAGGGCGCGCTCGATGGCATCGACATCCGACGCGTCGTCTTCCACGAGGTGACGAAGCGGGCCGTGCTCGAGGCGATGCGCCATCCGCGCGCCCTCGACCAGCATCTCATCGACGCCTATCAGGCGAGGCGGGCGCTCGACTATCTCGTCGGCTTCACCCTCTCGCCCATCCTCTGGCGCAAGCTCCAGGGCTCGAAGTCGGCGGGCCGCGTGCAGTCGGTGGCGCTGCGCCTCATCTGCGAGCGGGAGGCGGAGATCGAAGCCTTCGAGCCGCGCGAATACTGGACCGTGGAGGCCGAGCTCGAGACGCCTTCGGGGGAGCGTTTCCGCGCCCGCCTCGTGCGGCTCGAGGGAAGAAAGCTCGAGAAGTTCGACCTCGATTCGCGCGCGGCGGCGGAGCGCGCCAAGGCGGCGGTGGAAGCGGCGGAACTTCGCGTGCGCGCGATCGAGCGCAAGCGCGTAAGCCGCCAGCCGGCGCCCCCGTTCACCACCGCCAGCCTGCAGCAGGAGGCCGCGCGCAAGCTCGGCTTCTCCGCCGAGAAGACGATGCGCCTTGCCCAGCGGCTGTTCGAGGGCGTCGACCTCGGCGGCGAGACGGTCGGGCTCATCACCTACATGCGCACGGACAGCGTTCAGCTCTCGAGCGAGGCGACGGCGGCGATCCGCGAGCTCGTCGGAGCGCGCTTCGGCGCCGACTATCTGCCGCCGCGGCCGCGCGTCTTCCGCACCCGCGCCAAGAATGCCCAGGAAGCCCACGAGGCGATCCGGCCCACCGACGTCGGCCGCACGCCCGAGGTGGTGGCCCGTTTTCTCGACCGCGATCAGCTCGCGCTCTACGAGCTCATCTGGCGCCGCGCGGTGGCGAGCCAGATGGCGGCGGCGCAGTTCGACCGCGTGGCTGCGGATATCGGCGATGTGGCGGGTCGCACCGTGCTGCGGGCGACCGGACAGACCCTCGCCTTCGACGGTTTCCTGCGCCTCTACCAGGAAGGCCGGGACGATCCCGGCGAGGAGGACGAGGAGGCGTCCAGCCTTCTCCCCGCGATGCGCGAGGGAGACCCGGCGCGCCGGCTGGCCGTCGAGGCGAAGCAGCATTTCACCGAGCCGCCGCCCCGCTACACGGAGGCGAGCCTGGTCCGCAGGCTCGAGGAGCTCGGCATCGGCCGGCCGAGCACCTACGCCCAGATCATCTCGGTGCTCCAGGAGCGGCGCTATGTGCGGCTCGAGAACCGGCGCTTCGTACCCGAAGATCGGGGCCGCATGGTCAACGCCTTCCTCACGAGCTTCTTCGACGAATACGTCCAGCCCGCCTTCACCGCCCGCCTCGAGGCACAGCTCGATGCGGTGGCGGCCGGCGAGATCGACTGGCGGGCGGTGCTGCGCCGGTTCTGGACACCCTTCTCCCGGACCGCGGAGGAAGTGGCAAAGCGCCGCGTCGCGGAGATCATCGAGGCCCTCAACGAGGCCCTCGCACCGAGGCTCTTTCCGCCCCGGGAGGATGGTTCGGATCCGCGCCGCTGCCCGAGCTGCGGCGAGGGACGGCTGTCGCTGAAGTTCGGCCGCTTCGGCGCCTTCATCGGCTGCTCCCGCTATCCCGAGTGCCGCTATACGCGCAGGCTCGCCGAGAGCAGCGGGGAGGAGGACAGGCCCCGCGACCGCCTGATCGGCGTCGATCCCGAGAGCCAGGAGGAGATCTGGCTGCGCTTCGGACGCTTCGGCCCCTATCTGCAGCGGGGCACCGGCGAGGATGCGGTGCGGAGTTCGCTGCCCCCCAACCTTCCGCCCGAGAGCCTCGACCTCGACAGGGCGCGGGCGCTTCTGGCCCTGCCGCGCAGACTGGGGCCCGATCCCGAGACGGGCGAGGAGATCCTCGTCGGCATCAACCGGTATGGACCGTTCGTCCAGCGGGGCGACCGCTTCGTGCGCCTGCCGCCGGAGGAAGATGTCCTCACCCTCGGCATGAACCGCGCCCGTGATCTGCTCGCGTCGGCAAAGGAAGGGCGGAGCCGGCAGACGGGGGTGCTGCGCGAACTGGGCCCCCATCCCGCCGACAACAAGCCGGTACGGCTCATGAGCGGCCGCTTCGGTCCCTATCTGCGCCACGGACGCACGAACGTGAGTCTTCCCAGGGGCCAGGCGCCCGAGTCGCTCACGCTCGAGGAGGCCGTCGCCCTTCTCGCGGCCAGGAAGAACAGGACCAAGAGCGGCAAGGGGGGTGCTCGGGGCGGGGGCAGGAGCAAGGGCGGGAAGGCCCGGACGGGAAGCTCCCGATGACGCCGCGACGCCGCAGCCGCCCCCTTCCCCCCGTAGAGGAGATCCTGGGTTTCGTGGAGGCGCGCGGCGGCCGCGCGACGACCCGCGAGATCGCGCGCGCCTTCGGCATCACCGGCAAGGACCGGGTCGCCCTGCGGCGGCTGCTCACGCAGCTGCGCAGGCAGGGAAGGCTCCACCGCGCCCCACGCAGGCGGCGCGGCGCGCCGCGGGCCGAGGTTCCGCCCGTCGCCATGGTCGAGATCACGGGCGTCGACGAGGACGGCGAGCTCTACGGGGAGAGCCCGGTGCTGCCGGGGGCCACCGTCAGGGTGCTCGTCGAGGAGCTCGAACCGCCGGCCCCGGGGGAGGGCGACCGCGTGCTCGCGCGCCTTCTGCCGACCCCGGACGGGGAGTACGAAGCCCACGTCCTCAAGCGCATCCCGCGGGCGGCGCAGGAGGTCGTGGGGGTCGTCGAGCCGGCGCCCTGGGGCCTCCTGCTGCGCCCGGCGGGGCGGCGGGATGATCGCGAATACCGCATCCTCGAAGGACGCGTGGCGGTGGAGCCCGGCGACCTCGTGCGCGCGCGCCTGCGTCACCTGCGGCCGCTGGCGGTGCCCGAGGCGGTGGTCGTCGAGCGCTTCGGGCGCGCCGACGAGCCGCAGGCCATCAGCCCGGCGGTGGCGGCCCAGTACGGCCTGTCCCTCGAGTTCCCGAGACCCGTGCTCGCCCGCGCGGAAACGCTCGCTGCGGCGCGGCGACGCGGCCGCGAGGATCTCACCGATCTGCCGCTCGTGACCATCGACGGCGAGGATGCGCGCGATTTCGACGATGCGGTATGGGCCGAGCGTGATCCCGACCGTGCCGGCGATTACCGGCTCTGGGTGGCGATCGCGGATGTCGCCTGGTACGTGCGCGGCGGCGACCCGCTCGACGAGGAAGCGCGGCGGCGCGGCAACTCGGTCTATTTCCCCGACCGCGCGATCCCGATGCTGCCCGAGGCCCTCTCCACCGATCTCTGCTCCCTCAAGCCGGAGGTGGAGCGGGCCTGCATCGCCGTGGAGATGCGGGTGGACCGCCGCGGCCGGCTCACCCACTGGCGTTTTCACCGCGGCATCATGCGCTCACGCGCGCGGCTCACCTACAACCAGGTGCAGGCGGCGCGCGAAGGGCGTTTCGACGGGACGACCGAGCGCCTGTGGGAGCCCGTGCTCGCGCCCCTGTTCGAGGTCTTTGAACGGCTGCGCCGTGCGCGCGTGCGCCGCGGCAGCCTCGACCTCGAACTTCCCGAGCAGAAGGTGGTCTTCGACGCCGCCGGCCGGGCCGTGGACGTGGTGCGCAGACCCCAGCTCGAGAGCAACCGCCTCATCGAGGAATGCATGATCGCGGCCAATGTCGCCGTGGCGACGGCGCTGACCGAGGCCAAGGCCCCGATCCTCTACCGCGTGCACGACCGGCCGGATCCGGAAAAGCTCGAGGTCCTCGCGGACTATCTCGAGCGCATCGGCGTGCCCTGGAGCCGGACCGCGAAGAAGCCGGCGGACTTCACCCGGCTTCTCGAACGGCTCAGGGGGAGCGACCTCTACGAGACGGTCGCCACCTTCGTGCTCCGCGCCCAGGCGCAGGCCGTCTACCAGCCGCACAACATCGGCCATTTCGGGCTCAATCTCCGCTGCTACTGCCATTTCACCTCGCCCATCCGGCGTTACGCCGACCTCCAGGTCCACCGCGCGCTGATCCGCACCTTCGCTCTCGGTGCCGGGGGCGAGCGGCGGGGGAGTGATCCGGCGGTGCTCGAGGAGCTCGGCCGGCATCTCTCGCGCACCGAGCGCCGGGCCATGGAAGCGGAGCGGGAAGCGCTGCAGCGCTTCGTTTCCCTGGTGATGAAGGAGCGGGTGGGCGCCCGGTTCGTCGGCCGCATCACCGGAGTCCAGCATTTCGGCCTGTTCGTCGCGCTCGAAGAGAGCGGTGCCGAGGGCTTCGTGCCCGTCTCCCAGCTCGGTGAGGACATCTTCAACTACGACGGGCGGCACCATGCACTGGTCGGCCGGCGCCATGGCGAGACCTACGGCCTCGGCGACCGGGTCGAAGTCACGCTGCTCGATGCGGACCCGGTGCGGGGCACGCTGACGTTCCGCATCGAGAGCCAGACGCGGGCGCAGGGCGCCGCGCTCGCGCGGGCGGCCTGGGAGCGCACCGGCCCACCGCGACGCACGGCCGGCCGGCGGCGTCGGCTCGGGCGGAGCTGAGCCATGGGCGGCCGGCGGGAGCTCGCGGCGCTCATCGCCACGGCGAGCCTCGTCGGGACGACGATCCCGCTCAACCTGCCGCTGCTCTCGCTGGGGCTCGAGCGGGCGGGTTTTGCGGCCGACGCCATCGGTCTCAACGCCGCCGCCAGCGGCCTCGGCGTGCTGCTCGCGGTTCCCCTCCTCGCACCCCTGCACCGGCGCCTCGGCTCCCGCGGCACGATCGCGGCCGGGGCGGCGGTCGCCGCGCTCGCCATGCTCGTCCTGCCGCTCCGGGTCGATTTTCTCTTATGGTTCCTGCTGCGGGTGGTGGTGAGCGCGGGCACGGCGCTCGTCTTCATCGTCGCCGAGGCCACGATCAACGCCCTCGCACCGCAGGGACAGCGGGCCCGGGTGCTCGCCGTCTACGCCACCGTCTTCTGCCTCGCCTACGCCTCTGGCCCGCTCGTGATCGTCCTCCTCGGCAGCGAGGGCTATCTGCCCTTCGCGGTAAGCGCCGGGCTCTTCCTGCTCGGTGCGTGGCCCGCGGCCGCGGCCCGGGGAATCGACGCCGCGCTCGATGCGCCTCCCGCGAACCTGCGTCTCGCCGACGGGCTCGCGATATTCCGCCGGGCCCCCCTCGCCTTCCTGACGATCCTCGTCTTCGGCGTTCTCGAGGCTTCGCTCTTCTCCCTCTTTCCCGTCTACGCGCTGGCGTTCGGCTACGGCGAAGGGACGGCCGCGCTCATGCTGAGCGTGTGGATCCTGGGCAACGTCCTTCTTCAGTATCCGATCGCCTGGCTCGCCGACCGCTGGCCGCGTCATACGGTGCTCGGTGCGGTCGCGGCCGTCGTCCTCTGTGGCTTTCTTCTCCTTCCGGTGGCGATGGCATCCGGCCTCGCCCCCTGGCCGCTGCTGGTTCTGCTCGGCGGCTTCGCGGGCGCCCTCTACACCCTGAGCCTCGCCCTCATCGGCGATGCCTGTCGCGGCTTCGCGCTCGCCCTCGCGAACGCGGCCTTCGTGGTCATGATCGAGCTCGGCATGACGCTGGGACCGCCGCTTTCCGGCCTCGCCATGGGATCCGCCGGCCCCCATGGGCTGCCCCTGTTCCTCGCCGCGGCCTGCGCGCCGCTGCTCATCGCAGCCCTTCGCCCGCGCTCCCGCCGCTTGCCAGGCCGCCGCCTGGGCTCTACCTAGCGCGGCGGATGATCGCATGCTCTCTGCTGCCGAGGAGAGGAGGTCCGCGCATGGCCAAGCCCTCGACGGTGCTCATCCGGCTCGTGAGCTCGGCGGGTACCGGCTATTTCTATACCACCAAGAAGAACACGCGCCGCACCACCGGGAAGCTCGTGCTGCGCAAGTACGATCCCAAGATCCGCAAGCACGTCGAGTTCCGCGAAGCCAAGATCAAGTGACCGGGGGCTGCGGGGCGCAACGGGCTGGACAGGAAAGCAGCGGGCAGGCATGGTGACCGGCGTCTTTCCTGCCGGCTTGGAGTGAATGCATGCGGTGCCTTCTCCTGCGCCTGCTGGGCGTGATCGTGATCGTTCTCGCCGCGCGCCTCGTCGCGGCGGAAAGTCCCGTCGGCCGCTGGACCGTGGACGAGGACCAGATGCGTGAGAGCATGCTCGCCCTCGTCATCTCCCAGCTCGATGCCAATTCCGTTCCCGAAGACCAGCGCGAGGGTGTGCTCACCGCGATCCGGGCGGACATCGACCGGGCTCTCGCGGACATGCGCGGCACCGTCGAATTCCTCGCCGACGGGCGCGCCACCTTCACCGATCCCGAGGGCAAGGTGGACACCGCCCAGTGGACGGCGCAGGAAGACGGCATCCGCATCGTGCCGCCAGCCGGAAAGGGTGATCCCATGGTCGGCCGCTTCGTCGATGGCCGTCTCCACCTGACCCCTGAGGGCGAAAGCGACGCGCCGCTCGCCATCGTGCTGAAGCGCAAGTGACATCGCAGCCCCGGAGCGCACGCGTTCGCGCTCCGGGGCCAGATCAGAAGCAACCGCGCCGCCGCCGCTTGCTGCGCGCTTCCCGCGTCGGGGCGTAGAACTCGGGCGGCTTGCCGTGCAGCCAGCGGATGAAGCGGATGATCTCGGGATGCGCGCGCAGCGCCTCGATGCTGGCGTATTCGCGTGCGAGCTCGCGCTCGGTGAACAGACTGTGGATCTTCTTGTGACAGATGCGGTGCAGCCGCACCCAGCGGCGTCCGCCGGCCGTCCGGGGTATGAGGTGATGGCGTTCGACGCGCACCGTGCCGAGCGGGCGATCACACAGCGGACAGAGCTCCGCAGGCGACGGCTCGCCGCTCTCCGCGCAGGCCGTTTCCCCGCCGCAGGACCGTTTTTTCTTTAAAACGATTCCACGCATCATCCGGGCCAAGGCTGCCGCTGCCCTCGCTATATGCCGTAGCGGGAAGGGCGGAATCCACCCTGAGGGGGCACAGAGCGGGTAGCGCGCCCATGGGTCTACGGATCTGGCGGCGATGATCAGGACCGAGAGGCTCCAGAGCCTGGTGGCGGGGCCGCGACGCATGGCGGGCGGTGGCCTGTCGCGCGCTCTCCTGCTGCTGCCGGCGCTTCTGCTCGTGCTTCTCGCCGCGGCGCCGATCCTCGCGATCTTCGGCTATCTCGGCAGCGGGGCGGATGGTATCTGGGGCCATCTCGTCCAGACCGTCCTGTTCGAATATCTCTGGAACAGCCTGCTCCTCTGCCTCGGGGTGGCGCTGCTCGCGGGCGTGATCGGAGCGGGCTGCGCCTGGCTCGTCACCATGTACCGCTTTCCCGGACGGAACCTCTTTGTCTGGGCGCTGTTTCTCCCGCTCGCCATGCCCGCCTATGTCCTCGCTTACGCCTATACCGACTTCTTCGACGTCGCCGGGCCGGTCCAGACGACCCTTCGCGCCGTCACCGGCTGGAGCGTGCGGGATTATCCGTTCTTCGAGATCCGCTCGCTCGGGGGCGCCGTGTTCGTACTTTCCATGGCCCTCTATCCCTATGTCTACGCGCTCGCCCGCGCCGCCTTCGTGGAACAGTCCCAGTGCGCCCTGGAGGTGAGCCGCACCCTGGGCTGCACCGGCTGGAGCGCCTTTCAGCGCGTCGGCCTGCCGCTCGCGCGGCCGGCGGTGGCGGCGGGGCTCTCCTTCGTGGTCATGGAGACCCTCGCCGATTTCGGCGCCGTTTCCTTCTTCGGCGTTCCGACGTTTACCACCGGCATCTACCGCGCCTGGTACGGCCTCTCGAGCCCTGCCGCGGCGGCCCAGCTCTCGAGCCTGCTGCTCGCCTTCGTCCTGCTCGTCTTCGTCGCCGAGCGCATGCTGCGCGGCCGCGCGCGCTTTGCGGCCAATACCATCCACATCTACCGCAAGCAGCTGCCGGCGCTGCGCGGTGCGCCTGCCTGGCTCGCGACCGCCGCCTGCGGCGCTGCGGTCTTCTCCGGCTTCCTGCTTCCGGCGGCGATCCTGCTCGCCATGCTCGGCGACGGACTCGAGACCGTCTCTGTCTCCAGGCTCGCGGAGCTGCTTCAGAACACCGTGCTTCTCGGCGCCTCGGCCGCGCTCCTTCTCGTCGCCGCCGCGCTTTCGGTGCTCTTTGCGGTGCGGCGCGAAGGAGGGCCCGTGGCGCGGCTGCTGCTGCGGCTCGCGACGCTCGGCTATGCGGTGCCGGGGGCGGTGATCGGCGTCGGCATCCTGCTCGTGCTCACGAGTGCCGATCGCCTGCTCGCAGGTCTCCTCGCCCACCGCGGGCTCATCCTCAGCGGCACCCTCGTCGCCGTGCTGTACGGCTACCTCGTGCGCTTCTTCGCCGTCGCCTACAACCCGCTCGATGCCGGATGGACCAAGATCGGCCCCCATCTCGGCGACGCCGCCCGCACCCTCGGTCACCGTCCCCTCGAGACCTTCCTGCGGGTGCAGCTCCCGCTGCTGCGTCCGGCGGTACTGGGCGCGCTGCTGCTCGTCTTCGTGGACGTCATGAAGGAGCTGCCGGCGACGCTCATCCTCCGCCCCTTCGATTTCGACACCCTGGCGATCGAGGCCTACCGTCTCGCGACCACCGAGCGCCTCGACGGCGCGGCCCTGCCCTCGCTGCTCATCGTGCTCGTCGGCCTCGCTCCGGTGGTCATGCTCTGCCGCATGACCGAGGGCCGCCGGGCGGCGGTGCGCTGATCGCCCCCGCGACCGCGCGACGCAATCCCGCGACGCGGCGGCGCTCGCGGCGGGACCGCGGCGCGGCTAGAGTGCCCGCGGTTCCGTCAGCATGCGGCCTTCACCCCGGTGTCTCCCACCCTGCTTCTCGCCGGCCTCCTCCTCGGCCTGCGTCACGCCTTCGAAGCGGACCACCTCGCCGTCGTCCTCGCGCTTGCGAGCGGCGAGCTGCGCCCGCTGTCCGCGCTGCGCCACGGTCTCGCCTGGGGCCTCGGCCATGCGGGCATGCTGCTGCTTGCGGCCCTTCCCGTTCTGCTCCTGGACCTCGACCTGCCCGCCCTGCTGTTCGAGATCGCGGATGCGGCCGTCGGTCTGCTGCTCGTCCTCATCGGTCTCGACGTGCTGATGCGCGCCCTCGGTCTGCGCGTCCATGCCCATTTCCATCATCACGGCGATGGACGCTGGCATTTCCATCTGCACGCCCACGAGCGTGGGACTCCGCACCGACCGGAAGACCACGCCCACCCGCACGCCGAAGCGGCGCCGCGGCGCGCCTTCCTCATCGGCATGCTGCACGGGCTCTCGGGCTCGGGGGCCCTCGTCGTGCTGATTCTGGCCCGCGCTCCGGACCTCGCCACGGCGGTGCTCGAGCTCGCACTGTTCGCCGCGGGAAGTCTCCTCGGCATGGCGCTCGCCTGCCTCGGCTTCGCTCTCCCCCTTCATCTCGCCCGGCCGCGCCGGCACGGCTTCGCCCTGCTGCGCAGCGTCGTGGGCCTGGGCACGCTGGTCATCGGCCTCGTCCTGTCCTGGCGCAGCCTTTCGGCTTTCGGCGGGTGAG
>CAZHHU010000044.1:1168-21267 GCA_964532215.1 uncultured Geminicoccaceae bacterium | reverse complement strand
ATGCTGCGCCTTGCGCGCGCCCAGGGCTGCAGGAGCGCGCACCCGGCACGCGTCCCGCCCCGCTTCAAGGGCCTGCGTGCGCCCGCGGCTGCGGGGCGTTCAGGCGGCGACGGCCAGCTCGCCCGCGAACAGGATCGCGGGACGGTCACCGAGCCGCATGCGCAGCGTCCGGTTGCGCAGGACGCGCCGTTCGATGCGAGCCCGCTCCGACGGAGGGAGAGCGCCCCGCAGCGAGGTGGTGACCGTAACCGTGGCGACGGCGGGACGGATGCAGAGGGGCAGCCAGCTTCCCCGCGCACCGCGGAGGCGCTTGCGCAGCGCCGGTTCCACATCCCGATGCAGCGCCGCGGGCGCCCAGGCGTAGAGGGCGTCGCCGACGAGAAAGGCGCGCACCCCGTCGACGGGATCCACCGCCCCCTCGAGCTCCCTCCATTCGCGCCGGTCGGGCTCGCGGAACAGCTCCACGATGGTGCCATCAGGCAGTCGCACGGAGCCGAAATAGGCCATTCCCGCCTCTCCCCGGCAGCAGGTTACGGGCTCATGCTGCCCCGGAAGGGTTAATGGCGGGTTAAGTGGAACGGGCGCGGTTCTGGCGATGTCCCTCGCGCCACCAGGCGAAGCCCAGCGCGGCGAGCAGCAGTGCCAGCGCAACCACGGGCGGGAGCAGGGGCACGCGCTCGCTCCCCGTCACCACATAGCGGCCGCGATCGCGGATTCCGATCCAGCCCCGGCCGTAGGCGCGCCGGTCGGCACGCACGAGGCGCACATCCGGCGCCGGCCGGGCGGCGAGATCGACGACCGTGCCGCCGCTGCCGCTCACCAGCGGACGCAGCGGCTCGGCGCTGCGGATCGGATTCTCGAGCTCCACCGCCGCGATGGGCAGGGGCGAGGCATAGGCCACATGCTCCCCGTCCTCCACGCGGTAGAGCCCCTCCTCCCCAGCCTCGACGCGAAGGCGGGCGATGCCGTTGGCGTCCGGGGTGAGAGTGAAGCGCCGCACCGCTCCGGAAGGCGCCGTGACGCGGATCTCGGCGGGTTCCGCCTGCAGGCTGCGACGCTCGATCTCGATTCCTCCTTCCACCGCCCGGGCGTCGAGCGCCTCTTCCTCGAGCTCCGGCTCCCGCATGAGCCAGTGCACGAGGCGGCGCAGCAACCGGCCCTGGGGGCCGCCTCCCTCGAAGCCCCGCGCCCACAGCCAGGCCTGGTCGGAGAGCAGCTGAGCGACCCGCCCCTTGCCCACGCGCTGGAGGATGAGCAGCGGCCGTCCGGCGAATCCGCTCATCACCACCTCTCCCCCACGCGCTTCGACGTCGATCTGGCGGAACCAGCGTCCCCAGGCGGGCTCCTCGCTGCCGCCGTCGAGGCCGCGGGTTACGGGATGACGCCGGCCGAGCTCGGTGAGCCGCGGCTTGAATGCGGCTTCGAACACCTCGCCGGAGGGGCGGCCGGGCAGCACCCGCGAGAGAGGCGTGCGATACAGGCTGAAGGGAGAGGCGAACTCCGGCCCCGCCGCTTCCAGAAGCGCGCCGCCCTCTTCCACGTAGCGGGCGATGTTGTCGAGATAGACGAGCGGCAGAAGACCGCGGCGGGTGTAGCGATCGAAGATCACGAGGTCGAACTCGTCGAGCTTCACCTCGAACAGCTCGCGGGTGGGAAAGGCGATGAGGGCGAGCTCGTTGATCGGCGTGCCGTCCTGCTTCTCCGGCGGCCTGAGGATGGTGAAATGCACGAGATCGACGCTGGGATCGGCCTTGAGGAGATTGCGCCACACCCTGAGGCCCTGATGCGGCAGACCGGAGACCAGCAGCACCCGCAGCCGATCGCGCACCCCGTTCACCGACAGCACGGCGCGGTTGTTGAGCGGGGTGAGCTCGCCCTCGCGGCCCGCCGCTTCGATCTCGAACACCGTCCTTCCCGCCTTCTCGAGCGTGAAGGGTATGCGGATCTCTTCGCCCGTGCGGGCGGTGAGCCGCAGGAAGGGCTTGCCGTCCCGACGCACCGTCACGGGTACGGCGGCGGAAGCCCCTTCGGGACGGTCGCGCAGGCGCAGCACGAGCTCCTGGGGTTCGCCCACGATCGCGAAACTCGGGGCCGACTCGACGACGAGCGCCCGATCGCTCTCATCGCGACGGCCGGTGAGCAGAAGATGCGCCGGTACCTCCGGCGGCAGCAGGCTCGCGCCGAGGGACGCGTCGTGAATGCGTCCGTCGCTCACCACGAGCACCGCGGCCAGCCGGTCGCGGTCGATCTCGGCGAGCGATTCCCGGATCGCTCCGAGCAGCAGTGTCCCCCGCTCGCGGTCGCCCCGGAGGACGCGCTTGCGCAGCTCGACGTTCGGCAGCCTCGAGAGCGCCGTCTCGAGGGCCTTCACCGCCGCTTCCGTCTGCTGCGGGCGGACATCCAGCCCCTGACTGGGTGAGCGGTCCACCACGAGGAGGACGATGTTGGTGAGCGGTTTGCGCTCCTCGCGATAGAGATGGGGGTTCGCGAGCAGCAGCAGGATGAGCGCGAACAGCAAGCTGCGCAGGAGCACACCGCGGGCGCGGCGGTAGAGCCCGTATGCCGCGAACAGCAGGGCGACCGCGGCGAGCACCAGGAGAAGCGCCGCCGGCAGCCAGGGGTCGAAGAGCAGGGCGGTGGTCGTCATTGGCCGAGCCGCTCGAGAAGCGCGGGCACGTGGACCTGGTCGAGCTTGTAGTTGCCGGTGAGCGCATACATGACGAGATTGACCCCGAAACGGCGGGCCATCTCGCGCTGACGCTCGCCGCCCGGCACCACCGGGTAGAGGGGCATGCCGAATTCGTCCACCGCCCAGGCGCCGGCCCAGTCGTGGGCGCCGATGATCACCCGCGAGACGCCGTCATTGAGACCCGCGGGCGCTTCATCGACCCATACCGGCTGGCCGGTGAAGCGACCGGGAAAATCCTGCAGCAGGTAGAAGGAACGCGTGAGCGCATGGTCCCGGGGGACCGGCTCGAGAGGCGGCAGGTCGAGGCCCCTGAGGAGCTCCGCGAGACGCTGCTGTCCCGGCCCTCCTTCGAGGCCGGGAAGCGTCGTCCCCGCATCCAGGGTATCGAACAGCACGAGGCCGCCATTGTCGAGGTAGCGCTGCAGGCGCTCGAGCGTGCCCGCAGCAAGCGGTGGATGCTCCGGCGGAACCGGCCAGTAGAGAAGCGGAAACAGGGCCAGGGGATCGCGGCCGGGGTCGACCGCCACGGGATCGGCCGGCTCGACCGAGGTGCGGCGGGCGAGCACGAGGCCGAGCCCGCGCAGGCCCGCCTCGCTGCGCGCGTCGATCTCGGGGATGCCCGTGCGAACATAGGCGAGGTGGGTTTCGCCCGCGAGTTCGGCGATCCGCGTCTCGTCCTCCTGGGCCCGGGCATTCTGGGCAAGGGCGAACGCGAGAAGGAGGAGCGAGATCTGGGCTGCGGGTGTGAGGCGTGGCGCCAGTCCCCGGAGCAGAAGGCTGATCGCGAAATCGAGGAGCGCGAGCACGAACGCCGCGAGGAGCAGCCAGGGGGCGAGGTGCAGCTCCCCCTTCTCGAGGTAGGGAAGAACCTCGGCCGATGCGTTTTCGACCGGCGCGGGACGGGGGTCCGGAATCGCGCGCTGGAGATCGAGCGCGACGGCGGCGGCATCGGACTCTTCGCCCGCATCCGCGGGAACCCACAGCCCGGGCGGCATGTCCGGTCCCGGCGGCGCCGTGCGCAGCCGTTGCGCGTCGACGGGCAGCAGCTCCGCAGGCGGCGCCACGAGACGGCCGAAGCCGTCGAGGACACGGCTCGCGCGCAGCATGCCCCGCGGCTCACCGCCGACGCCGGGGGCGAGGGTCAGGGCGCGGCGGAGGACATCGATGAACAGCCGCGACAGGGCGAAGCTCGACCAGCTCGTGTTCGCGGTCGTGTGCACGAGCAGGAGCCAGCCGCGGCCGAGCCGCCGACCGGTGATGATGGGGGTGCCGTCGGCAAGACGTGCGAGGGTCGCCGCGGCGAGATCCGGCCCCGGCTGGGCGAGCACCTGGCGGTAGACGCGCACCTCCGGATCCGGACTGATGCCGGCGAAGGGACTCGCATCGGGAAAGGCGGCAAAGGGCAGCGGCTTCGACCAGGAGAGCGCGCCGCCGAGGGCGCGATCGCCCGTGCGCAGCGGCACCGGCAGGAGATCGTCGCCGCCCGCGGCAAGCCTGGGCCCGGCAAAGCGCAGCAGGACGCCCCCCTTCTCGATCCACGCCCGCGCAGCCGCGACCTCGCCCTCCGAGAGCCGCCCGACATCGGCGAGCACGATCATGGACAGGCGGCGCTCGAGGAGCTCCCGCAGACCCGCCTCGCGGATGTCCGCATAGGGCTCGAGGGCGCGGCGCAGGTAATAGAGCTCGGAAAGCAGCGGCTGGCTCTCCGCCGCCTCGAGCGAGCCCACGAGACCCACCGCACGGCGTCGCCAGCGCTCGTCCTGAAGCAGCACTTCGGCGGCGCTGCGCCGCCCGGCGAGCTCGATGCGTGCGATACGGTTGCGCACCGGCGTCGGAAGCCGGATCTCGGCGGTCGTCGTCCGTGCGCCGGCGGCAAAACGCGCGGGGACCCGGGCAAGCACCTCGCCGCCCGGCCCCAGGGCCAGGAGCTCGCGCCGGGTCTCCGCCGCAAAGGGACGCGCCGCCGCGAGCTCGATGCGCAGCGCGTCACGCCCCGTATCCGCAAGCCGCAGCCGCAGCGGCGCACCGTCGCGCCCGTCGACGAACAGCGTGAGCGCGCCCATGCGCCGGAGCTTCTCCGCGAAGCCGCGCCAGCTCCGCGCACGGGCCGCATCCTCGACCACCGGCGCGGTGAGCCAGAAGATCTGCGGCTCCTCGAGTGCGATCGCATCAAGCGCCGCGGCAGCGGCGTTCCAGTCCGACGGCCAGGGCGCGGGCTCGAGCTGCTCGAGTTCGGCGAGAAGCGCGACCGGGTCCAGGCGCAGCGGGCGGATTCCTTCACGCGTCGGAGCGGTCCGCAGGAGCGTGACGGGAAGCGTGTCGCGCGCCGCCTGCCGCAGCAGGGTGCGCAGGCTCGCGAGCCGCGCCGACCAGCCGGGTGCCGCACTCCAGCCGTCGTCGAGCACGAGGAGCAGCGGGCGTCCGTCGAGAAGCCACGCCCGCGGGTTCGCCACCGGCCCCGCGAGGGCGAGAATGAGCAGCGCCGCGAGCAGCAACCGCAGCAGCAGGAGCCACCACGGCGTGCGCGCGGGCGTGCGTTCCGGGGTCGACAGACCGAGCAGGATCAGCAGCGGGGGAAAGCGCACCCGCCTCGGTGCGGGCGGCGTCGCCCGCAGCAGCCACCACACCAGCGGCAGCAGCAGCAGGGCCGAAAGCAGCCAGGGCTCGAGAAAGGCGATCGGACCGAGCTGCAGCATCTCCCCTCAGTCGACGGCGTTCGGCGCCAGCATCTGGTACAGGGTGAGCAGCCCCGAGGAAGGCGGCCGGTCGGTGCGATGGACGGCGAAGGCCCAGCTCCGCCGGAGACAGGAGCGGGCGAGCGCCTCGCGATGGGCCCGGAACCGTTCGCGGTAGGCCGCGCGCACCGCCTCGACGTTGCCGATCAGGGCGCTGCCCTCGCCTTCCATGCCCTCGAACAGCACGCGCCCCTCGAAGGGCAGTTCCTCTTCCGCGGGATCGACGATCTGGAGCGCGCCGGCCCGCAGCCCGAGCGCGGTGAACCGCGCAAAACGGTTCTCCCAGCTCGCAGGCGGCGCGAGGAAGTCCGAAAGGAACAGCAGGCGGGCGAACTTCGGCAGCCGCTCGAGGGGCGGTTCGGGCGCGCGGCGCCGCGCCGCCTCCAGGAGATCGCGGCAGAAGCTCTCGAGGCCGTAGCGGCCGCCGCGCGGCGGCAGGCCGGAGCCGAGAACCGCGACCCGCTCCCCCGCCCGCACGAGCAGCACGGCGAGCGCCACCGCGAGCAGGAACGCCCGCTCCCCCTTGCTCTCCCGGGCGGGCGGCGCGCGGAAGGCCATCGAGGGGGAGAAGTCGCACCACAGCCAGACGCTCTCCGCCGCTTCCCACTCCTGTTCGCGGATGAAGTGGAGATGCGAGGAACGCGCGGACTGGCGCCAGTCGATGCTGCGCGCGTCGTCGCCGGGCTGGTAGAGGCGGAACTGCCAGAAGGTCTCGCCGACGCCGGTGCGCCGCCGGCCGTGGACACCCTGGGCCACCGTCGCCGCCACGCGTTCCGCTTCCACGAGCAGCGCCGGAAGCCGCTCCGCGAGCTCCTCGCCGCGCTGGCGCAGAGCGAGAAAGCGGGCCGCGTCCATGGGACGGCGTTCAGGCCACATGCCGGCACAGGCGCTGGATCACGTCGTCGACCGTGATGCCGTCGGCCCGTGCGGCGAAGGTCACCGCCATGCGATGGCGCAGCACCGGCGGCGCCAGCGCCAGCACGTCGTCGATCGATGGGGTGAGACGGCCGTCGAGCAGCGCCCGCACCCGTGCCGTCGCCATCAGCGCCTGGCTCGCCCGCGGCCCTGGACCCCAGGCCACCTGCTCGTCGATACCCTCGAGCGCGCGGCTTCCCGGCCGTCCCGCACGCACGAGCTCGAGGATCGTCTCCACCACCCGCTCCCCCACGGGAATGCGGCGCATGAGCCGCTGCAGCTCGAGCAGCCGCTCGCCGTCGAGCACCTTGGCGGGCTTCGGATCATCGCTGCCGGTGGTGGCGATGATGATGCGCCGCTCGGCCTCGCGCGAGGGATAGTCGACGTTGACCTGCATGAGGAAACGATCGAGCTGGGCTTCCGGCAGGGGATAGGTGCCCTCCTGCTCGATCGGATTCTGGGTGGCGAGCACATGGAAGGGCGATGGAAGCAGGTGATCGCGTCCCGCAACGGTGACCCGCCGCTCCTGCATCGCCTGCAGCAGCGCGGCCTGGGTGCGCGGACTCGCCCGGTTGATCTCGTCGGCCATGAGCAGCTGGGCGAAGACCGGCCCCGGGATGAAGCGGAAGTGCCGGCGGCCGTCGGCGCTCTCCTCGAGCACCTCGGAGCCGAGGATGTCCGCGGGCATGAGATCGGGCGTGAACTGCACCCGTTTCTGCACGAGACCGAGAACGACGCCCAGGGTCTCGGCGAGACGCGTCTTGGCGAGGCCGGGAACGCCCACGAGCAGCGCATGTCCGCCCGCGAGAATGGTGATCAGCACCTCGTCCACGACCTGTTCCTGGCCGAAGATCACGCGTCCGATCTCGGCCCGCACCCGAGCGAGGTCGGCGATCGCCTTTTCGACCTCTTCGAGCAGCTCCCGATCCGCTTCCGCCACCACTGCCGCTCCGTGCTGCTGGATCGCTCCGGCATGCCGCCATAGATAACGACAAACTGGAAGCCTGCAGGAGGAAGTAAACCCGAGGGTGGCGAAGCGTACCTTCGATCCCGAGGCCGTGCTCGCGGCCCTCGCCCGCGGCGAGATGCACTGCGGCGAGGGCGCCATGCGCATCGACTCCCGGGGCGTCTGGTATCACGAGGATGCGCCCATCCGGCGGATCGAGCTCGTCAAGCTGTTCCGCACCGCGCTGCGCCGGGCACCGGACGGGCGCCACTGGCTGCTCACGCCCTTCGAACGCATTCCCGTCGAGGTCGAGGACGCCCCCTTCCTCGCCGTCGAGCTCGCCGCCGGGGGTGAGGGTCGAAGCCAGCGCCTTCATTTCCGCACCAACCTCGACGAGTGGCTGCTCCTCGGCGCGGACGCGTCGTGGCGTCTGAGGCGCCGCGGCGAGGCCCTGGTCCCCTATCTCGTCCTCGAGGATGGCCTCGAGGCCCGGGTCACCCGGCCGGTCTACTACGAGCTCGCGGCGAAGGCGGTGCCGGGACCGGAGGAACGGGGGGCGCCGCTCGGCGTGTGGAGTGCGGGCCGGTTCTTTCCGCTCGAGGACGGCGGCGCGTGAGCGGACCGGTGCCCGGCTCTGCGGCCGATATCGCATCCCTCGCCCGTCCGGACGCGATCCGGATGCGCCTCGGGCCGCTCGACGCGACGCTCCGGGAATTCGCGGCCGCGGCAAAGCCTCATGCAATCCCGGCTGCGGTGCTCGTGCCCCTGCTCGCCCCGCCTCCTGCGGTGCGCATCCTGCTCACCAGACGCAGCGCCGCACTGCGCGACCATGCGGGACAGGTGAGCTTTCCCGGCGGTCGCGTGGAACCGCAGGATCCGGATCCCGTCCGCACCGCGCTGCGCGAGGCGGAGGAGGAGGTCGCGCTTGCCGCCGAGCGGGTCGAGGTGCTGGGCGCGTTGCCCCCGCAGAACACGGCGACGGGGTTTCGCATGCTGCCCGTCGTGGCCTGGGTGGAGGATCCGGGAGAGCTCCGCCCCGAGCCCGCCGAGGTCGAGGAGATCTTCGAGCTGCCGCTCGCCCGCGCGCTCGATCTGCGGCGGTACCGGCGCGAATTCCGGCTGCGCAACGGCACGCGACGATGGTATTACGTCCTCGACCATGAAGGATACCACATCTGGGGGGCGACGGCGGGCATCCTTCACCGCTTCGCGACCGTGCTCAGGGGCATGGGCCGATGACCCAGTTCCTGCTTCGCATCCTGCTGCCCTTCCTGCTGCCCTTCGTCGCCTTCGCCCTGTGGCGTCTCCTGCTGACACGCGGCCGCGGCCTGCTCGAGAGCACGCCCTGGTATGCGCTCACTCTCGCCGGCCTCCTCCTCGCGGTCGCCGGCGTGGCCTCGCTCGCGTTCCTCGACGGCAGCCCGCCCGGGAAATACGTGCCGCCGCAGCTGGTGAACGGCGACATCCTTCCCGCGCGCATCGAGCCTGCCGGTGAGTGAGCCGTCGCGCGGCCGCCCCCGCACCCGGGAGAGCGGGGAGGAGCGCCCCCTCGCCGCGGCGCACTGGCTGCGGGCGCCCGAGAGCCGGACCGTATTCGAGGCCATCACGCGGGGCGGCGAGCCCGCCCGCTTCGTGGGCGGCTGCGTCCGCGACACCCTGCTCGATCCCGCCTTCGATCCCGACGATCTCGACATCGCCACGGCGGCGCGACCCGAGGTGGTGCTGCGCAGGCTCGAGGACGCCGGCATCCGGGCCGTGCCGACGGGGATCGCCCACGGCACGGTGACCGCCGTGCTCGGCGGGCGCAGCTACGAGATCACGACCCTGCGGCGGGATGTGGAGACCTACGGTCGCCATGCCAGAGTCGAGTTCACCGACGACTTCGAGGCCGATGCGGCGCGCCGCGACTTCACGATCAACGCCATGAGCTGCGACCTCGAGGGACGGCTGTTCGACCCCTTCGGCGGCCGCCTCGACCTGAATGCGGGCCGCGTGCGCTTCGTCGGCCGCGCACGGGATCGCATCCGCGAGGACTATCTGCGCATTCTCCGCTTCTTCCGTTTCTTCGCCCGCTACGGACGGCCACCGCCCGATGCCGAGGCGCTCGCCGCCTGCGCGCGCGAAGCGGAAGGGCTCCGCCGCCTTTCCGCCGAACGCATCCGCCAGGAGCTCGCACGCCTGCTGGTCGCGCCGGGCGCCGTCCTGAGCCTGCGGCTCATGGAGCGGACGGGCGTGCTCGCGCGCATCCTGCCGGTAGCCGCGGATATCGATCGCCTCGAGCGGCTCATCGCCCTCGCGCCGGAATCGGACTGGCTGCTCAGGCTCGCGGCGCTTCTGCGCGGGCGGATCCGGGATGCGCGCGAGGTGGAGGCGCTCGCAGAGCGGCTGCGGCTGTCGCGGCGCGAGCGCGAGCGCCTCGCGGTGCTTCTGCTCGCCGAGCTGCCCGATCCCGCTGCCGCCCGCACGGTCCACGAGCAGGCCGCCTATCGCCTCGGCGCCGGGCGCTATCTCGATCTGCTTCGGCTCGCGGCCGCGGAAGGCCGCATGGATGCCGAGCGGCTCGCGGCGCTGACGGCGACCGTCACCGCCTTCGAGCCGCCGCGCTTTCCCCTGCGGGGGCGCGATCTGCTCGAGGCCGGGATCCCGCCGGGGCCGCAGATGGGCGCGCTGCTGCGCGCGCTCGAGGAATGGTGGGTGGCACGCGCATTCCGCCCCGACCGCGAGGAGCTCATGGCCGAACTGCGCCGTCGCCTGCGCGGTCACGGGAAAAGCTGAGCGGCACGCGGCGCCCGCTCAGGCCGATGTTGGCGACCGCGGGGCATCGGCCTTCGTGGCCGGATGGCGATGACCCGCCGCCCCGCGCGGCGGATCGGCGATGGCCGGCGCCGGCTCGGGCCGCGGGCGCGCAAGCCCGGTCGCCGTCTTCTCGCGCGCGAGCAGGGCGGCAGCCACCACGAGCGCGGCACCCAGCCACTGCATGGGCGGCACGCGCTCGAGGGCGAGGCTGCTTGTCAGGGCCGCGTAGAGCGGCACGAGGTTGAGGTGGATCGAGCAGAGGGTGATGCCGAGCAGCCGCACGCCGTGGATCCACAGTGCGACCGGCAGGGCCACCGCGATGCAGGCGAGCCAGAGGAGGAGGGCCACGTTCGTCGGGCGCCAGTCGACGGCGAGCCCCCGGATGCCGGCGAGCGCCGCGATGCCGACGGCGAGGACGAGCAGGAGACCGCCTGCGAAGGTGGTGAGGGCGGCGGTGGCGAGGTCGGACAGCCCGCCGAGGCTGCGCATGGCCGCGCGCGAATACCAGACCCAGAGGACCATGGCGGCGAAGACGAGCAGCTCGCCGCCCCGGAAATGCGCATTTCCGCCGTGTCCGGCGAGCACCGCGAGCACGCCGCCGACGACCGCGAGCAGGACCGCGGCCAGCAGACGCAGCCCCGGCATGCGCCGCGCCTCGATGCAGCCTGCGAGGGCGGAGATCGCCGGCATGGCGGCGGTGGTCACGGCCGCCGTCACGGCGCTCGCGAGGCTCTGCCCCCAGACGAGCAGCAGGGCACCGCAGCCGATGCCGATTCCTCCCACGCGCAGCACGTCGGGCCAGGGCGCCCGCCGCAGCTCGCCGCCATACCCCACAAAATAGAGACCCGCGAGCAGGAACAGTGCGGCGACCGAGATCCGCACCGCGGCGAGCGGCAGCGGATCCCAGCTCGCGAGAAGGAGCTGCGTGACCGGGAAGGAGCTCGCCCAGAGAAAGGCGCTCGCGAAGGCCACGAAATGCCCGCGCAGCTCGCTGGAAACGGCCCCGCGGAGATGCCCGGACATGGCTCTGCCCTCGGCCCGACGCGGCGCCCATATGCGCGCCGCCTGCAGTCAGCCTGCGCTTTCGCCTTTTCCGGAACGCGCCCAAAGCCGCAGAAGCGGCCCCGACTTTCCAAAGAGCGGATCCGTCTGCGGCAACGGCACGCGGGCGATGTTGGCGAGCGCCCGCATCCGCTCTCCGGGCCGGCCGCGCAGCAGATCCCAGCTCTGACCCGGAGGATAGGCCCCGACGACGTGCAGATCCGGGCTCGCATCGATCCGCCGGTGCCCGGTTCCGGCGGGCAGCACCAGAGCGTCGCCGGCCGCGACCTCGACGAGCACGCCGCGCGGCCCCCCGAGCGCAAGCCGGGCGCGACCGCGGGCGATGCCGAGCACCTCATGCGCCGTACTGTGATAATGCAGGAAGGAAAAGATGCCGTCGTGCCACACGCCGCCCCAGCCGTGGTGGCGGAACAGCCGCGCGAAGGCCGCGGCGCAATCCCCCCGCAGGGGATCCAGCACCTGCCGGTAGAGCAGCACGGGAAGCTCGGGATGATTGGGGACCGCCCCCTCGTCCTCGAGCCACAGGCACTCGGGCTCTACGGGTCGCGCCTGATCGCGCATGGCGGTGTTCCTCCCGGCGGAAGGGACGAGACCCTCCGGCCCCGCGATGCGGATGCCACCCGCCCTTGGAGGTCGGGTGCCGCGATGCTTCTGTCCAGTCCGCCCCTATCCCGCCCCGCGCGACCGCTTGTCGCCGGTCCGCTTGCTCCGCACCCGGCGCGGCCCAGATAGTGGCGCGGCAGCCTGGAGACCGATGGCGATCCCGCCTTTCCTGTTCTTCATTCTCATCGCGCTCGCGGTGGCGGCGCTGCTGCTGTGGCCGCTCCTGCGCAGGCGCCGGCAGAGCCCCGATCGCCGCGAGGCCGAGCTCGCCCTGTGTCGCGAGCAGCTGCGGGAGATCGCCCGCGACCGCGAACTCGGTCTCGTCGAACCGGCCGCCGCTCGCGCCGCGGAAGTCGAGATCCAGCGGCGCATGCTGAGGCTCGCGGCGGCGGAGAGCGAGCGCGAGGCGGACACCCGGATGGGTCCGCTCCTCGTCATGCTCGCGGCGCTGCTCGTGCCTCTCGCCGGAGGGACGGTCTATGTTCTCCTCGGCAGGCCCGATCTCCTCTCCACGCAGCCGGATTCCGGGGCGTCCGAGGTGGCCCAGGGAGCCCGCGCGCCGTTGCCGGCGGTCGAGGAGATGGTGGGACGCCTCGAAGCGAGACTCGAGAAACAGCCCGACGATGTCGAAGGCTGGCTCCTGCTCGCCCGCTCGAAGATGGTGCTGCAGCGCTACGACGAGGCGGTGGCGGCCTACCGGCAGGTCAAGATGCTCGACCCCTCGATCCGCGGCATCGACGCGGCGCTCGGCGAGGCGCTGACGATGGCCGCCCAGGGGATCGTGACGGAGGAGGCGCGGGCCGCGTTCGAGGCGGAACTCCAGCGAAGTCCGCGCGATCCCCGCGCCCGCTTCTATCTCGGCCTCGCGGCCGAGCAGGAGGGACGGTTCGCTGATGCCCTCGCCCGCTATCTCGACCTTGGCCGCGATTCGACTTCGGATGCGCCCTGGCTCCCTCAGCTTCGCGACCGCATCCGGACCGTCGCCATGCAGCTCGGACGCGACCCCGGGCCCCTGCTCGCCGAGGTCGGCCGCGAACCGCCGCGCGGCGAAGAGACGGCTGCGGAGCTCTCCGATGCCGAACGCCGCCGCATCGAAGGCATGGTGGCGCGGCTCGCGGCCCGGCTCGCCGACGACCCGGACGATCTCGAGGGCTGGCGGATGCTCGCCCGTTCCTACCGCGTGCTCGGCCGGCGGCAGGAACTGCTCGGCGCCCTCCGTCACCTCGCCGAAAGGCAGCCCGAGGACATCCCGGCGCAGCTCGAATATGCGTTCGCGCTCCTCGAGAGCGGGGAAGATGGTCGCGTGCCCCGCGAGGCGGAGCGCGTCTTCGCTCATGTGCTCGCGCTCGATCCCGGGCAGCGGGATGCGCTCTACTATCTGGGTCTCGCGGCCGCGCAGCGGGGCGAGAAGGCGCAGGCGCGCATGTACTGGCAGAAACTGCTCGGCGAGCTGCCCGCGGACAGCCCCGAGCGGCGCGAGGTCGAGCGGCGTCTTCGCGCCCTCGACGCCTGAGGGCGGGGCGCCGGGAACAAATCCCCGGATCGCAGGTCTGTTTCAGAAGCCATCGAGCGCAGAAGGCGCGTCTCAAACAGGATCTTCTCCGAAGGCGGCCCGCTCGGGCAGGATTCGACAACTCCTTTCCCTCCTTCCGGGCTATCTTGAGAACGGAACATGTACGCTCCTGCAGGCCGGGAGCGGAGGGTGGAGATGAAGCTGTTCGATCATCCCGAGTTCGAGGGGCACGAGGAGGTCCGCTTCGTCCACGATCGGGAAACGGGCCTCAGGGCCATCATCGCCATCCACGACACGACCCTCGGCCCCGCCATCGGCGGATGCCGCATGTGGCCCTATGGCAGCGAGGGGGAGGCGGTGACGGACGTGCTGAGGCTCGCCAAGGCCATGACCTGGAAGGCGGCGATGGCGGGCCTCGCGCTCGGCGGCGGCAAGAGCGTGATCATCGGCGATCCGAAGCGGGACAAGACGAAGGCCCTGTTCCGCGCCTTCGGGCGCGCGGTGGAGGCCATGGGCGGCCGCTTCTACACCGGCGAGGATGTCGGGACCGCGCCCGAAGACATGGCCGAGGCCGGACGTGAGACCCGCTATGTCCTCGGCAGGCCCGGCGCCGGCAGTTCCGGCGATCCGTCCCCCTTCACCGCCCGGGGCGTGCTCATGGGCATGGAGGTGGCGCTCGAACAGGCCCTCGGCCGGCGCGGCTTCGAGGGCATCAGGGTGGCGCTCCAGGGCCTCGGACATGTCGGCATGGAGCTCGCGCGCCTGCTCTCGGCGCGGGGCGCACGGCTCGTGGTCGCGGACATCGATCGCGCGCGGACCGCGCGGGCCGCGCGCGCGCTCGGTGCGGTGGCGGTCGAAGCCGACGCGATCCACCGCGTCGAGGCCGAGATCTTCAGCCCCTGCGCGCTCGGCGGCGTGCTCAACGACGACACCATCCCGGAGCTCGGCTGTCGCATCGTCGCCGGCTCCGCGAACAACCAGCTCGCGGCTGCGCGGCACGGCCGCCTGCTCCATGAGCGCGGCATCCTCTACGCCCCGGACTATGTCATCAATGCCGGCGGGCTCATCAACATCGCCGGGGAGCTGCGGCCCGAAGGCTACGATCGGCGGCGCGCGCTGGCGGCGCTTACGGTCATCCCGAGGCGGCTCGAGGAGATCTTCCGCCGCGCCCGGGAGTCGGGCCTGCCGGCGCATGAGGTCGCGGACCGGATGGCGCGGGAGATCGTCGAAGGCGCACGCCATCGCCGCGCCGCCTGAGCTGCGGCTGGACAGGCGCCTGTTCGCTCCCCTAACAGGCTTCCGTCCCTCGTGAGGTGGCGGAAGCCGTGAGAGCGGAGTGCGTGGGCGTCGCCGGCGCTGGGGCGTGGGGAACCGCGCTCGCCTGCGCCTTTGCACGGCGCGGGCTGCGCGTTCTTCTCTGGGGACGGTGCGCCGGGGCCGTGGCCGAAATGCGCGAGCGCCGCGAGAACCGGCGGCGACTGCCGGGCATTTCCCTGCCTGCCGCGATCGAGCCGACGACCGATTGCGCGCGGCTCGAGGAGGCTTCCCTGCTCGTCCTCGCGGTGCCGGCGCAGAAGCTCGCCGAGGTCGCCGGCGGGCTCGGGGGCCATCGCGGCCCGCTCGTGATTGCCGCCAAAGGCATCGAGCGCGTGCGGCGCAGGCGGCTGAGCGAAGTCCTCCGCGATCTCTGCCCCTCGGCCGCGATCGCGGTCCTCTCGGGTCCCGCCTTCGCAGCCGAGGTCGCGCAGGGGCTCCCCAGCGCTCTGACCCTCGCGGCCGATCCGCTCTCCCGTGCGCGCGACATCGCCGCCGCGCTCGCGTCGCGGACGTTCCGCCTCTATCCGAGCGACGACCTCGTCGGGGTCGAGATCGGCGGCGCGCTCAAGAATGTGATCGCGATTGCGGCGGGTGCGGTTCTCGGCCTCGGCCTCGGCGAGAACGCGCGCGCCGCGCTGGTGACCCGGGGACTCGCGGAGATGATGCGGCTCGCCGCCGCTCTGGGCGCCCGCCGCGAGACGCTGACCGGACTTTCCGGTCTCGGCGATCTGCTGCTCACGGCGACGAGCCTCACCTCGCGCAACACGCGCTTCGGCTACGAGCTCGCGCGGGGGCGGCCGCTCGCGGCGCTCACCGGCCCCGACGCCCCGCTCGTCGAGGGGGTGTGGACCGCGCAGGCGGCCCTCGATCTGGCGGCGCGCTTCGGCGTCGAGATGCCGATCACGCGCGCGGTCCGCGACGTCGTGGCGGGCCGGCGAACGATCGCCGAAGCGGTCGATCTGCTTCTCGAGCGACCTCTGGCGGAGCGGGAATGAACGAGCTGCTGGAAAGCTGGCGGCAACGGTTCGAAGCCGTCCTGCGCGCGCGTGAGGAGCGGGACCCCGCACACGATCTCGGGCACTTCCGCCGCGTGTGGGGGCTCGCTCGGCGCATCGCCCGCAGCGAACACCCCGAGGCCGATCTGCTCGTGCTCCTCGCTGCCGCCTATCTGCACGATCTCGTCAACCCGCCCAAGGATTCGCCGGAACGGCGCCACGCCTCGCGGCGCTCGGCCGAGGCCGCGGCACGGCTGCTCTGCGAGCTCGGCTTTCCCGGGGACAGGATCGCGGCCGTGGGCCATGCGATCGAGGCCCACAGCTATGCAGCCGGGATTGCGCCGCGCACGGTGGAGGCGCGCATTCTCCAGGATGCCGATCGGCTCGAGGCCCTGGGCGCCATCGGCCTCGCACGGCTGTTCGCGATCAGCGGCGTGATGGGGCGGCGCATCCTCGATCCCGACGATCCCTTCGCCACGAGGCGGCCGCTCGACGATGTCGCCTGGGCGCTCGATCACGTCCGCACCAAGCTCGAGAAGCTGCCGGCCGGCATGCATACCGCGAGCGGACGGGAGCTCGCCCGCCGCCGCTATGCGTTCCTCGAACGGTATCTCGAGGAGATCGCGCGCGAACTCGAGGAGGGAGAGCCGTCGTGAAGGCGCTTGTCCAACGCGTGAGCGAGGCCTCGGTCGAGGTGGAGGGCCGGGTGCGCGGCGCCATCGGCCATGGGATGCTCGTCTTCTTCTGTGCCGAGCCCGCGGATGGGATGCGGGAGGTGGAGAAGATGGCCCGCAAGATCGCGCGGCTTCGGATCTTCGAGGATGAGGCGGGCAAGATGAACCGCAGCCTGCGCGACATCGCGGGGGCGGCGCTGGTGGTGAGCCAGTTCACGCTCGCAGCCGATCTCCGTCGCGGCAATCGCCCGAGCTTCATCGGAGCGGCGCCGCCGGAGCTCGGAGAGGCGCTTTATGAGGCGTTCATCGCCCGGCTGCGCGAGGAAGGGGTGCCGGTCGAGACCGGCGTCTTCGGGGCCAGAATGGCCGTCCGCCTCGTCAACGACGGTCCGGTGACGATCTGGCTCGACACCGCCTGCCTGTGAACGCCGAGGTTGCGGAAACGCACGGCCTCCGGCACCCTCCCGGCGTCGGCGATGAGCGGGGGAGAGCGATCGCTATGGCGAAGGTACCGGTGACGGTCGTGACCGGGTTTCTGGGATCGGGCAAGACGAGCCTGCTCCGGCATCTGGTGGCGCACGCCGGTGGCCGCCGCATCGCCCTCGTCATCAACGAGTTCGGAGAGCTCGGCATCGACCGCGAGCTGCTGCTCGGCTGCGGCATCGCGGGATGCGGCGAGGAGGAGATCGTCGAGCTCGCGAACGGCTGCATCTGCTGCACGGTGGCCGACGATTTCCTGCCCACCATGCGCCGCCTGCTGGGCCGCGATCCGCGGCCCGACCACATTCTCATCGAGACCTCGGGGCTCGCCCTGCCGAAGCCGCTCGTGCAGGCCTTCGCCTGGCCGGAGGTGCGCACCCGGGCGACCGTGGACGGGGTCGTCGCCGTCGTCGATGCCGAGGCCGTCGCGGCGGGTCTGTTCGCACCCGATCCCGCCGCCCTCGAGCGGATGCGCCGCGCGGATCCCTCCCTCGATCACGAGACGCCGCTCGAGGAGCTGTTCGAGGAACAGATCGTCTGTGCGGATCTCGTCCTGCTCAACAAGCTCGACCGGGTGGACGAGGAGGGCCGGCGGCGGGCCGAGGAGGCGGTGGCCCGCCATCTGAGACCCGGCGTTCCCGTGCTGCCGGCGGCCTTCGCGCGGGTCGACCCGGGCGTTCTGCTCGACCTCGGCGCGGGCGCCGAAGAGGATCTCGACAACCGTCCCTCGCACATCGACCTCGAAGGGGAACACGATCACGACGACTTCGCGAGCTGCGTGCTCGCGTTCGGCGAAGTGCCCGATCGGGCCCGCCTCCTCGCCCTGCTCGAGGCCCTGCCGCAGAGTGAGACCATCTACCGCATCAAGGGATTCGCGGCGATCGCGGGCAAGCCGGCGCGGCTCGTGGTTCAGGGGGTGGGGGCGCGGATCGAGACGCATTTCGATCGCCCCTTCCGCCCGGGCGAAAGCCGGCGTACGCGGCTCGTCGTCATCGGCCCCCGCGAGCTCGACCGCAAACGGCTCGAGGCCTTGCTGCGCGATCATCTCGGGGCCGTGTGCGCAGCCGGCGCCGACGACCCCGTATCCGGCTGACTGCGGAGGAGGGCCGCCATGCGACCATCGGGAAGGGCCGCCGATGAGCTGCGCGAAGTCGTGCTCGAGGTCGGGGTCAACCGCTATGCGGAGGGCTCATGCCTCGTCAGCTTCGGCCATACCCGGGTACTGTGTACGGCGAGCGTGGAGGAGAAGGTGCCCGGCTGGCTGCGCAACTCCGGCATGGGCTGGATCACGGCGGAATACAGCATGCTGCCGCGTGCGACCCAGAGCCGCACGCCGCGCGAGATCAGTCGCGGACGGCCGAGCGGGCGCAGTCAGGAGATTCAGCGGCTCATCGGCCGCTCGCTGCGGGCGGTGTGTGCCCTCGACGGTCTGGGCGAGCGTCAGATCACCCTCGACTGCGACGTGCTGCAGGCGGACGGCGGCACCCGCACGGCGGCGATCACCGGCGCCTATGTCGCGCTGCATCAGGCGCTGGCGAAACTCGTCCGGGCCGGAGAGCTTCCCCGCAATCCGCTGGTCGACGAGGTGGCGGCGGTCTCCTGCGGCATCGTCGAGGGCGAGGCGGTGCTCGATCTCGACTATGCCGAGGACAGCATCGCCGAGGCCGACGGCAATTTCGTGCTTTCCGGCAGCGGCGGCATCGTCGAGATCCAGGTCACCGCGGAGCGCCGGCCGATCGACGGCGACGCCTTCGATGCCATGCGCCGGCTCGCCGAGAAGGGCATCCGCGAGCTCGTGGCAAAGCAGCGCGCAGCGCTCGCATCCCCATGAGCACGCTTCGCGAGCTCTGCGGCGGGACGCTGGTCATCGCCACCCACAATCCCGGAAAACTGCGCGAATTCCGGCGCCTCCTCCGCCCCCTCGGGGCGCGGCTGGTCTCGGCCGGCGAGCTCGGACTTGCCGAGCCCACGGAAACGGGTGCGAGCTTTGCCGAGGATGCGCGCATCAAGGCGCTTGCGGCCGCCCGGGGCGCGGCTCTTCCGGCGCTCGCGGACGACAGCGGTCTCACCCTGCGCGGGCTCGATGGTGCGCCCGGCACCCACTCCGCGCGCTGGGCGGGGCCTGAGCGCGACTACGCCCGCGCCATGCGGCGGGTCTATGACGCTCTCTGCGCGCGTTTCGGCTCCTTCGACGAGGCCGACCGGCATGCCGCCTTCGTCTGCGTGCTCGCACTCGCATGGCCGGACAGCCGGCTGCGACTGTTCGAAGGCCGGGTCGAGGGGGAGATCGTCTGGCCGCCCCGGGGCGAAGGCGGCTTCGGCTACGACCCGATCTTCCGGCCCCAGGGCGAGGCGCGCACCTTCGCCGAGATGAGTGCGGAAGAGAAGGGCCGCTTCAGCCACCGCGGCCGGGCGGTGGAAGCGCTGCTCGAGGCCGTGCATGCGGATCCCTAGGCGGCCTTGAAGGGTCGGGGGAGGAAGGCATATAGCCGGCTCGTGGGGCCGTAGCTCAGCGGGCAGAGCACCTGCTTTGCAAGCAGGGGGTCGCGGGTTCGATTCCCGCCGGCTCCACCAGCAGGGTCTCTCCCCATGGGAACAGCCGCGCACACCCCGCCTTCCGTCGCGACCGCAGCCGATGCGGCCATGGGATGAGAGGGACGGAGCGTGCCAGATCGATCCACGCCGATCGCTTCGCTTTCCGCCGCGATGCCGATGAACTGGTGCCCCTGGCCGGACTCGAACCAGCACGGGCCGAAGCCCAGCAGATTTTGAGTCTGCCGCGTCTACCCGTTCCGCCACAGGGGCCCGGCCACAACATTGAGTGGGCGCCCGGGACCGTCAAGGCGACCGCCGTTCCGCGTGTTGGCCATAACCATTCGATTATGACTTGACGTTTACGATAGGCTGCGCCTTATGGGGGTGCCTCGGTCGGGAGGAAACGGCATGTCGACCATGCGTGCGCCAGCGGCCGTCGCGGCTGTGCTTCTCGGCGCGGGACCTGCGCTCGCGGGAGCGGGTGGTCTCGTCTATGTGAGCAATGAGAAGAGCGACACGATCACGGTCCTCGATCCGGCCCAGGATCACCGTCTCGTCGCCACCATCGAGGCCTGCGGCCGCCCACGGGACATGGAGTGGGACCCGGACAAGCGTCTGCTCTATGTCGCCTGTGCGGACGACAACATCATCGGCATCATCGACGTCGAGAAGCAGGAGCTCGTCGACGAGATCCCCTACATCGAGGAGCCGGAGGCCTTCGAGTTCGACCACGGCTTCAAGCGCCTCTTCGTCTCCAACGAGGAGGACGCCGCCCTCTCGGTCGTCGACCTCGAGACGCGGGAGGTCATCGCCTGGGTGGAGACCGGCGAGGAGCCCGA
>CAZHHU010000044.1:0-1068 GCA_964532215.1 uncultured Geminicoccaceae bacterium | reverse complement strand
GGGACGGCAAGACGGCCTATGTCGCCCTCGGCCGTGCGAACCACATCGCCGTCGTCGACGTGGCGAGTCGCAGGGTGCGGAAGTACATCCTCGCCGGCAATCGTGTGTGGGGGCTCACGCTTACCGCCGACGAAGAGGTACTGTACGCCGCCAACGGGCTTTCGGACGACGTCTCGATCATCGACACGAAGACGCTCACCAACATCAAGTCCGTTCCCGTAGGCCAGATCCCCTACAAGGTGCTGATCCGGGAGTGAAGGCGGTGCGCAGGCTGCTCGCGATTCTCTGTCTTCTCGCCGCTCCGGCACTCGCCGCCGAGCGTCCGACGCTGACGATCGGCTATCTCGGCCTCAAGAAGGATCCCCGCTGGCAGCCGCTCGAGACCTATGCCAATCTTGTCCTGCGGGGAGCCGTGAACGGCGCCGACGGGGCTGCCGTTGCGATGCGGGATGCACGCATCATCGGACGGGCGCTGGGGGTCAAGTTCGCATTCGAAGTCCGGCGCGCGCGCGATCTCGAGGCCCTCACCGCAGCCTTCGAGGAGCTCCGTGACGGGTCGGGCGCGCGCTTCTTCCTCGTCGATCTGCCGGCACCGATGCTGGCCGATTTCGCCGCCCGCACCCGTGGACAGGACGTTCTCCTGTTCAATGTCTCGGCGGCCGAGGATGAGCTTCGCGGTGCGCAGTGCCAGCCGCATCTGCTGCATGTGATCCCGAGCCATCGCATGTACATGGACGCCATCGCCCAGTTCCTCGCCGACAAGGGCTGGCGCAATGTGCTGCTGCTCACCGGGCCCACGCCCGAGGACGCGAAGCTCTCCGAGGTGTTCAAGATCTCGAACCGCCGCTTCGGCGGCCGCGTGGTGGAGGAGCGGGGATTCGTCCCCACCAACGACCCACGGGCACGGGAGAAGAACAATATCAGACTGCTCACCACCGGCATCGACTACGACGTCATCGTCGTCACCGATCATCGCGGCGAGTTCAGCCGCTACGTCCCCTACAATTCGGTTCTGCCGCGGCCGGTGATCGGCATGCCGCTTTTGCCGCCCACCGTCGGCCTCGTCCC
>CAZHHU010000043.1:4787-21344 GCA_964532215.1 uncultured Geminicoccaceae bacterium | reverse complement strand
CGACTGGCTCGCGCCCCTGTTCTCGGCCAAGGTGGGTCAGGGGCTCATGCAGTGGCTGGGCGATGCGGGCTGGATCGCGGTGCGTCCCGACGGCGTGCCGCTTGCGAACGGAATACCCATGTCTATCCTGTGGTGGATCGGCCTCACCGTGATCGCCACCTGGGTGTTGCTGCGGACGCGGCTCGGCAACTGGATCTTCGCCTGCGGCGGCGACCCCAATGCGGCGCGCAATGTCGGCGTGCCGGTGGCGCGGGTGAAGACGGGGCTGTTCATGTTCACCGCCGTCGCGGCGACCATCTTCGCCGCCGTTCAGACCCTCTCCGTCGGCTCGGCCGATGTGCTGCGGGGGCAGCTCAAGGAGTTCGAGGCCATCATCGCCTCGGTCATCGGCGGCTGTCTGCTCACGGGCGGCTACGGTTCGGCGATCGGGGCCACCTTCGGCGCGCTCATCTTCGGCACGGTGCAGATGGGCATCTTCTACACCGGCGTGAACACCGACTGGTTCAAGGTGTTCCTCGGCGTCATGATGCTCGTCGCGGTGCTGTTCAACAACTACGTCCGACGCAAGGCCACGGAGGGACGGTGATGCGGGACGGCGTACCGCTCATCCAGGTCGACAACATCAGCAAGCACTTCGGCACGGTGATCGCCCTCTCGGGGGTGTCGATGACCGTCTGGCCGGGAGAGGTGCACTGCCTGCTCGGCGACAACGGCGCCGGCAAATCCACCCTCATCAAAACCCTCTCGGGCGTGCACAAGCCCACCCAGGGCCGGATCCTCATCGAGGGCGAGGAGGTCGTCTTCGAATCGCCGCGTGATGCCCTCGATCGCGGCATCGCGACCGTCTACCAGGATCTCGCGATGATCCCGCTCATGAGCATCACCCGCAATTTCTTCATGGGCCGCGAACATGTCGTGGCCAGGGGAAAGGGCATCTTCGAGCGGCTCGACATCCGCCGTGCGAACGCCATCGCCCGGGAAGAGATGGCGAAGATCGGCATCGACGTGCGCGATCCGACCCAGGCCGTCGGCACCCTCTCGGGCGGCGAGCGGCAGTCCGTGGCGATCGCCCGCGCGGTCTACTTCGGGGCCAAGGTGCTCATTCTCGACGAGCCGACCTCGGCCCTCGGGGTCAAGCAGGCCTCGGTGGTGCTGCGCTATATCGCCCAGGCCCGGGCCCGCAACCTCGGCGTCATCTTCATCACCCACAACGTCCATCACGCCTGGGCGGTGGGGGATACCTTCACCGTCCTCAACCGCGGCCGCACCCTCGGCACCTTCGCCAAGGACGAGATCACCCGCGAGCAGCTGCTCAACATGATGGCGGGCGGCAGGGAGCTCGAGGAGCTCTCGGCCGAGCTCGAGGAGTTCGCCCGCAGCGACGCCGCCCGGGCCGCGCGGACGAAGGAAGCTGCGGCCGCCGCCGAGGTGGAGGAGGAGGTGGCGAAGACGCTCAGCGAGGAGCTCGAGGAGGACAGGCGCTTCATCGCGGAGGAACGCCGGCTCCACGAACAGCGCCGGCGCAGCGCGCCGCGCTGAAGCCTGAGGCGACATCCACCTCACAGGCGGGCTCCGTGCATTCGCTTCCAGGGTCTCGGGTCCCGTGCCGGGTACCGGGCGCAGGAAGCCCCCGACCGGCTCGAGGACGTCGGCGTCAAGCTGCTGCACGAATCCGCCTCAGGCACGGACCGGGCCCGTTCTCCGCGCGTCCGCCATGTCCGCGAGCACGGCGACGAAAGGTGCAGGGAGCGCACACAGCCGGGCAGGAAAGCGCGAGAGCTCAAGCCGCGACGATCTCGTCCCGCACGAAGTGAAGACGGATCAACCGTGGGCGCGCCGGGTCGTCTGCGGTGAAGCGGCACCGTACCGCGTCCCGCACCATGGCGCGCAGTTCTTCGAGCGAGTCCGCCTGGGTGACGATCCCCTCGCCGACGGCTTCGGCCACGTAGCCGCCCTCGGGGTCCTCCCGCACGATGAAGATGATTTCGCGCAGCTCACGCATGAATGAAATTATGGGCCGACGACATCAGGCAGCGCGCGCGACAGAATGTCGCATGGGTGCGGCATGGTTCGTCACCGCAGCCATCCGGCCATGCCTTCAGCTGCCAAAGATCCTCCGCTGGATCTCTTCCTTGGAGACGCCCTGCTGTTCGGCAACCGCTCGTATGATCGCGTTGAGCGTGCCGATCTTGAGCCGCGCATGGCGGGGTACGACGACACCACGGCCATGCGCGTCGGCACAGTAGACGGGGGATCCCGTTTGACGAACCGGACCATATCCGAGCCTCCGGAGACACCGACAAAGCTCGTCCCCGGACATGTCGCGGGGGAGACGGCCACTCACGACCCCAGCTCCGCGTCGTGCAGACACCAACGCCGGTCGGGCAAGCGTTGAACGACACCCCGCTTCCGCAATCGCTCCAGCGCCAGATACACACTGGAGCGGGGAACCGGACGTTCGTCCTTGCGCGTCATTTCACGGAGGAGATCTGACATGGTCAGCGGCGCATGCACCCTTGCCAGAATGTCGCGAACCATGTTCTCCCAGCTTCCAGAAGTTACGCGCGCCGTCCTGTCGGGCATCGAGCGGAGCGAACGGGCCGCTGCCCGCTCCACACAGATGCGCACCTCCTCCAGACACGCATTCCATCCACGTCCGTACGCGTCGTCGATCGCGGCTTGAATCTCGTGAACGTTCTCCGGGGCAAGCGGTTTTTTCCAGCAGTTCATGCAAGCTCGCTCGAATGGACATGTGCGTCACATGATGTACGCCCGTCGCGAGTCAGGACGTGAGCGTGACATGTGAATCCTTTTCCATAGCCGTCGCCGCAACAGGGCCTGCTGAGGACCGAGCGCCCGCGCGCGGCCGCATCGCCGCAGCCGGCTAGGCATCCGCAGCCCGCGCGCCTAGGCTGGCGAGCGTGGGGAGCGGGTCATGGCCGTCACGCAGACCGACGTCTTCCGCCGCATCGTCGGCGACCACATGGCGCCGCCGCCGGTGGTGGTCGCACCGGCGACCACGGCCGCGGAGACGGTGGCGCGGATCGTGGAAGCGGGCGCTTCCGCCGCCGTCGTCGTGGAACCTTCGGGCGGCATTCTCGGCATCCTGACCGAACGGGACATCACCCGCCGCATCGCCTGCCGGCGCATCGCCGACAACCCGGTCGAGCGCTTCATGACCTCGCCGGTGCTCACCGTGCGTGCCGACGACCAGCTCTACAAGGCGATCGGTTTCATGCGCCGTCACCGCCTGCGCCACATGCCGGTGATCGACGAGCGCGAGCGGCTCGTGGGCATGCTCTATCTCCACGAGGCGCTCGCGGTGGCGGCGGGCCCGCTGGTCGCGGACATCGACCGTCTCACCCACGAGGACAGCTTCGAGGGCCTCGGCCAGGTCAAGATGGCCCAGGTCCAGGTCGCCCGCCATCTCTTCGCCGACAACGTGCCCGCACCCGAGATCCAGGCGCTGATCTCGGACATCAACAACGACCTCTACCGCCGCGTGCTGCGGCTCACCCTCGAGGAGATGCGCGAGGAGGGCTGGGGCACCCCGCCGGTGCCCTTCTGCTGCATCGTCATGGGCTCGGGCGGACGCGGCGAGAGCTACCTCCTGCCCGATCAGGACAACGGCTTCGTGCTTGCGGATTACCCGGACGCGCAGCACGGCGCCATCGATGCCTGGTTCATCGAGCTCGCGGAGCGCATGGTCCATCGCCTCGATGCCCTGGGCTTTTCCCTCTGCCGCGGCGGGGTGATGGCGATCAACCCGCTGTGGCGCAAGAACCTCGGGCAGTGGAAGGCGCAGGTCGGCATGTGGATGCGCCGGCTGCACGAGATGATGCTGCAGATGTGCGACATCTTCTTCGACTTCCGCCCGGTGTTCGGCGCCTCCGAGCTCGCCCGCGAGCTGCGCGCCTACGTCACGCAAGCCGCAGCACGCAACCGACCCTTCCTCTATCAGATGTTCGAGGTGCAGGCGGATCACCGCGCCGCGATCGGTCTCTTCGGCCGGCTCCTGACCGAGCGCGAGGATCCCGAGCACCGCGGCCACATCAATCTCAAATACGGCGGCACGCTCCCCCTCGCCGAGGCCGTGCGTCTGCTCGCGCTTCGCCATGCGGTGCCGGAGACGGGAACCCTCGCGCGCATCGCGGCCCTGCGCGAGAAGGGCGTGATCAATGCCGATGATGCCGACTATCTCGAGAGCGCCTTCGCCTTTCTCACCGGTCTGCAGCTGCGTCAGCAGATCGCCGATTTCGAGGCCGGGCGCCGGCCGGGCAACTTCATCGACCCCGGGACCCTGAGGGAGCGCGAGCTCGAGCGGCTGCGCGAATACTTCCGGGCCATCAACGACTTCCGCGCGCGGGTGCGGGCCGATCTCACCGGCCGTCTGCTCGGCTGACCGTCGCCCTGCCTAGAGGCACACCTCGACCTCGATGCGGCCCTGGCGCCGCAGCACGTTGACCGCCACGTCCCGCCCGTAGCGGCGCAGGAGGAGATCCACCTCGCCGTCCCGTACCCGCAGCCGGGTCAGGGCGACCTCCTCGAGAAATTCGGGAAGCCGGGGATGGCGCAGCACCACAAGGCGCCTTTCGGCGTCGATCTCGAGGCCGAAGAGGGCCTCCAGGAGCATGAGCACGGCCCCGCTCGCCCAGGCCTGGGGCGAGCAGGCCACGGGGTAGAGGGTGGGGCCGGTGCCGCGCTGGCGCCGGAAGCCGCAGTAGAGCTCGGGAAGCCGCCGCAGGTCCATGTGGGTGGCGGCATCGGCAAGGGCGGAAAACACCCTGAGCGCGGCCTCGCGATGGCCGTAGCGCACGAGACCGAGGGCGATGAGCGCGTTGTCGTGCGGCCAGATCGAGCCGTTGTGATAGGACATGGGGTTGTAGCGCGCCTCCCCCGCGGCCACCGTGCGCACGCCCCAGCCCGAGAAGAAATCCTCGCTCGCGAGCAGCGCCGCAAGCCGCCTCGCCCGCTCCTCCGAGACGATGCCGGTGAACAGCAGCTGACCCGCGTTCGAGGTGCGCACGCGGCAGAGCTCGTCCGCACCGTCAAGGGCGAGCCCGTAGCAGCCGATCTCCTCGCACCAGAACGTCTCCTCGAAGCGGGCACGCAGGCGCTCCGCCTCCCCCTCCCAGAAGGCCGCCTGGTCCGCGAACCCGAGCCGGCGGGCGAGCTCCCGGGCCTCGAGCAGGGCGGCGTAGACGTACCCCTGCACCTCGCACAGCGCGATCGGCCCCTCGGCGAGCCGGCCGTCGCGATGGAAGACGGAATCGTGCGAGTCCTTCCATCCCTGGTTGACGAGCCGCCCGTCGCCGCCGGTGTGGTACCGCAGGAAGCCGCCGCCCGCCTCGAGCCCCCGCAGGATCCAGCCGAGGGCGGCCTCGAGATGGGGCCAGAGCGTTCGGATGGTGTCGAGATCGGCGGTGCGCCGATAGTAGCGACCAGCGAGCAGCACGAACAGGGGCGTCGCGTCCACGCTGCCGTAGTAGCGGCCGAAGGGAATTTCGCCGAGCCGCGCGAGCTCGCCGAAGCGCATCTCGTGCAGGATCTTGCCGGGCTCCGCGTCCCGCCCGGGGTCCTCCTGCCGCGCCTGATAGGCGGCGAGCAGGCGCAGCACGCCGCGGGCGATCTCGGGATCGACCCACAGCATCTGCAGCGCCGTGATCAGCCCGTCGCGGCCGAACACGGTGCTGAACCAGGGAATCCCCGCATAGGGATACGGCCCGTACTCGGTCACCGTGGTCAGCGTATAGAGATCGGCGATGGCCCGGCAGAGGATCTCGTTGAAGATCTCGTGCGAGCTCGCGATCGCCGTCGCCCGCGCGCTCTCCTCGCCGTGCTGGCGGCGCGCGGCATCGAGGCTCGTTTCGAAGCCGCGGCGGGGCCTTCGCGGCGTCTCACCGTCCGTCGTCACGCCGAGCCAGAGCTGCAGCCGGGTCCAGGTCTTGGGCCGGAGCGTGAGCTGCCAGCGCGCCTCGCCGACGGTGAGACGGCTGGGCTCGGGTGCGAAGGCGATGAGCACGGACTGCCGCATTCCGTCGCGCGCCCGATAGCGGAGCTCGACGCGATCCCGCGCAAGCAGCCGGCTCTCCGCCCGCCCCCGCCGCTCGACCCGATGCCCGCGGACCTCGAAGAGATCCGCGAAATCGGCGCCGAAGGAAAGGCTCAGGGTGATCTCCCGGGGGCGGGAATCGAAGTTCTCGATGCGCAGCTGCTCGAAGAATCCCTCATCCGAAAGGAAGCGGATGCGCATGATGTGCAGCGTGTCGCGCTCCAGCAGCAGCGCACCGTCATCGCCCAGAATGTCGGGGTTCGTGAGGTCGACGCTCAGGATCTGGTTGTCGTCCGAGATCGTCGAGCTCAGGAAGATCGGCGTGCGGTCGTCGAGCCGCAGCCGATAGGAGGAGAGCACGCGGGTGTCGCGGTAGTACAGCCCATCGGGGCTTCCCGGCCCGTCGTGGATGTCCCCGAAATGGTCGAACAGGCCGAACATGTCGCCCCGCTTGAGGGTGCGGGGGCGTCGTTCGAAGAGAGAGGTGGTGGCCGGAATGTAGAACTGGGGCTGCGGCCGGGTCCCGCTCCCGCCGTTCGTCAGCATCGATCGGCTCCCGCCTGCTCCCGCCCGTGGCCACCCGACGGCACGAGGCTGCGCGGACGGTCCGGCCCGCCCGCGACGCGGATTCCTCCTCGAGGCAAAAAGAGAGGCGACGTCCGTCAGGCGGCCATCGCCTTCGGGCGCGAAGTTTCGAGCAGCCGCGCGTAGATTTCAAGGTACTCGCGGGCCATGCGGTCGGCCGTGAAGCGCTCCTCGAACCGCGCCCGCACCCGTGCGCGATCGAGCAGGACGGCCCGCTCGAGCGCTTCCACCGCCTGATCCTCGCTCTCCACCACGAAGCCCGTGACGCCGTGGTCCACCACTTCGGGCACCGAGCCGCAGCGCCAGGCCACCACCGGCGTACCGCAGGCCATGGCCTCGATCATCACGAGACCGAAGGGCTCCGGCCAGTCGATGGGGAACAGCAGAGCCCGCGCACCCCGCAGAAGCTCCTCCTTTTCCCGATCGCCCACCTCGCCGATGAACTCCACCCCGTCGAGCTCGAGAAGCGGTGCGATCTCCCGCTCGAAATAGGCGCGGTCGACCATGTCCACCTTGGCCGCGATCCTGAGCGGAATGCCCGCCCTGCGGGCGATGCGGATGGCCCGATCCGGCCGTTTCTCGGGCGCGATGCGGCCGAGGAAGACGGCATAGTCCTCCGCGCGCCGCGACGGCCGGTAGAGCGTGGGCGGCAGGCCGTGATGGACCGTGCCCAGCCAGTTGAGGGGAAGATCGGCGAGCGGCGCGCGCTGCGCCCGGGAGATCGAAACCAGGGGCATGAAGGGAAAGCGCGCGTGGGCAATGCGGAAATCGTGGAAATCCTGCCGGCCGTGGAGGGTGGTGACGGTGCGCCCAGCGAGATCAGCGAACAGCGGGTAGTGGAGAAAGTCGATGTGAAAATGGAGAAGGTCGAAGTTCGCGGCCCGTTCGCGCACCGTCTGCAGCATCACGAGCTGATGGGGGAGATATTCGCGCACCCGCGGATCGAGACGCAGCGCCATGTCCGCACAGGGGACGAGCTCGGCCGAGGTGCGGGAATCCCCGCTCGCGAACAGGGTGACGTCCACACCGAGCCTGACGAGCTCGTCGATGAGATAGGCGACGACGCGCTCCGTCCCGCCGTAGCCCCTGGGGGGCACGCTCTCGATCAGCGGCACGACCATCGCGAGCTTCATGCACGCACCTCCTCCGCGCGCGAGCACACGACAGAGCGAAACAGGATCCGTTCCGGTTTGTCGGGAAGTCGGGAGGAAAGCCGGTTCCCCGCATGTCGGCATATAAGAAGGCGCGGGAGCGGCCGCAAGCGGCCGGGCTCGACAAGGCGGTCCCCGCCCGTCAATCTCGCGCCGACCGTCGGGGAGAACAGCGATGCCGGAGCGCGCCCGCAGGCTTCGGGACCTCGCGGCCGCCGAGGCCGTGGCGCGGGAGGCGGGTGCCTGCGCCCTCGCCTTCTTCCACCGCCGCGAAAGCCTGGAGGTTGCCGCCAAGGGACTGCAGGACATGGCGAGCAACGCGGACCGCGAGGTCGAGGAACTCATCCGCGATCGTCTCGCCCGGCTCTTTCCCGACGACGGGTTCCTGGGTGAGGAGACGGGAGCCGGCCTCGGGGGAAACGGGCGCCTGTGGGTCGTGGACCCCATCGACGGCACCTGGTGCTTTCTCAACGGCATCCGGGCGTGGTGCGTGAGTCTCGCCGCGGTCGATGCGGACGGTGTGGAACTTGGCGTCGTCTATGATCCCTGCGCGGGGGAGCTGTTCTCCGCGGCGCGCGGCCTCGGTGCGCGCCTCGACGGCCGTCCCATCCGGGTGCGCGAAGCGGCCGCCCTCTGCGAGGGCACGGTGAGCGTGGGATTCTCGCATCGCAGCCGTCCCGAGGAAGTGGCGCCGGTGATCGGCGAGCTCCTTGCCCGAGGCGGCATGTACCACCGCCACGGCTCCGGTGCGCTCGCGCTCGCCTGGCTGGCTGCGGGCCGGCTCATCGGCTATCTCGAGCCGCACATGAACAGCTGGGACTGTCTCGCCGGGCTTCTGCTCGTGCGCGAGGCGGGCGGGTTCGCGAGCGATCTCTCCTCGGCGGCGGCGCTGCGCGATGGCGGGGCGGTGATGGCCGGCCCGATGAGCCTGTACGACGAGCTCGTCGGGCTCGCGGCGCGCCATTTCAGCCGCTTTGTTCCCCCTCCGCGAGCAGACGGGCGCGCAGCTCGCGCTTGAGGATCTTGCCGTAGCTGTTCTTGGGCAGGTCGTCGAAAAAGACGTAGCGGCGCGGCCGCTTGTAGCGGGCGAGATGGTCGAGGCAGAGGCGATCGAGCTCCGCCGCGGCCAGCTCCCCCTCGGCCACCACACAGGCGACCACCCGCTCGCCCCATTCGGGATCGGGAACGCCGACCACGGCCACTTCCCGCACCCGGGGATGCTGCAGCAGCACCTCCTCGATCTCGCGCGGATAGATGTTCGCGCCGCCCGAAATCACGAGATCCTTGGAACGGTCCCTGATGTAGAGAAAGCCGTCCTCGTCGAAACAACCGAGGTCGCCCGTGTGCAGCCAGCCGCCGCGGAACGTCGCGGCGGTCGCGTCGGGGTTGCGCCAGTATCCCGGAACCACGCTGTCGCCGCGCACGACGATCTCGCCCACCTCCCCCGCAGGAAGCGGACGGTCGCTTTCGTCCACGACCCGCACCTCGCAGACGATCTGGGGCGTGCCGGCGGAGGTGAGACGCAGGCGCCAGCGGGGATGATCGCGCTCCGCGTGGGCGCGCTTGTCGAGGGCGGTGATGGTCATCGGGCTCTCACCCTGGCCGTAGATCTGGGCAAGGCGGAAGCCCAGCACCTCGTGGGCACGCTCGAGGTCGGCGAGGTACATGGGTGCCCCGCCGTAGACGATGGTCTTGAGTCCCGGAGCCTCGCCGCCCCGCTCATGCACCCGGGCGACGAGGCGCTTGACCATGGTGGGTGCCAGAAACAGCGTCACCCCCCGCCAGCGCCCGAGCAGCGCGAGCACCTCGTCGGCATCGAAGCCGCCCGATTCGGGCACGATCTGCATGGCACCCGCGGCGGCGTGCGGAAAGATGTACATGCCCGACCCGTGGGACATGGGCGCCGCGTGGAGAATCGCGTCGCCCGGCGCGATGCCGTCGACGTCGATGAAATAGGCATAGGTCATGGCCCGCAGATTGCGGTGGGTGATCATCGCCCCCTTGGGCCTTCCGGTGGTGCCGGAGGTGTAGAACAGCCAGGCGAGATCGTCGCCCCCGACCTCCTCGAGCGGCCAGGGGTCCGCTTCGAACAGACGCCACCAGGCGCGCCCGCCGATCACCACCGTTTCCCGGAGCGAAGGCGGCATGTTCCCGGGCAGCGGAAGATCTTCGCCCGCAAACAGCAGACGCGCCTCCGAGTTCTCGAGAATCCACGCGAGCTCGCGCGGATGAAGGCGTGCGTTCACGGGTACCGCGGCGAGCCCGGCCCACCAGCAAGCGAGCAGCAGCTCGAGGTACTCGGGCAGGTTGCGGGCGAAGATGGCGACCCGCGCGCCGCGCTCGAGGCCGAAGTGCGTGCGCAGCGAACCGCCGAGCCGGGCCGCACGGGCTGCGAGTTCGCCGTGACCGCAGAGCACCCGCCCACCACGCGCGAGCGCAGGCGCGTCACGCAGGCGGCGGGCGTTTCGCGCAAAGAGTTGGGCGATGTTCATCGGCTCTCCTCCCGGCCGTCCGCATAGCGCAGTCCCATCCCAGCACAAGAGCGCTCCGCCTGCGGGGCTTGGCGCCCGCCCGGCGTGCAGCTACAGGTTGAAGCGGAGATGCATGCCGATGCCGACCGCATGAACGGAACCCACGCCGTCCTGCTCCTCGCGCGCGCCTACGCCTTCGCCGCCCGCCATCATGTCGACCAGCGCCGCAAGGGCGAGCGCGCGGAACCCTATATCAACCATCTCACCGAGGTCGCCGAGCTCGTCGCCGAGGCCACCGCTGGCCGGGATCCCGAGCTCGTGGCGGCGGCGGTGCTCCACGATGCGGTCGAGGACACCGAGGCGACGCTCGCGGAGGTCGCGGAGCGCTTCGGCCCGGAGATCGCCGCCCTCGTGGCCGAGGTCACCGACGACAAGAGCCTGCCGAAGGCGGAGCGCAAGCGGCGCCAGGTCGAGGCTGCGCCCACGAGATCGGCGCGCGCCAAGATCCTCAAGCTCGCGGACAAGACGAGCAATCTCAGGGCGCTCACGGCGAGCCCGCCCCGCGGCTGGGGCCTCGCGCGCAAGCGCGACTATCTGCGCTGGGCGCGCGATGTGGCAGCGGGGCTGAGGGGCGTGAACGCCTGGATCGAAGAACGCTTCGACGAGGCCGCAACCTTGCTCGAGCGGGCGCTCGAGGAGGAAGAGCATCAGCCCGCGGGCGGCGTCTCGAGATAGCGCCTTCGCGCCTCCGCCACCGCCTCCAGCACGCGCTCGGGAGCCGTACCGCCGTAGCTCCTGCGGCTCGCGACCGCGCGCTCCGGCGCCAGCACCGCGAATACGCCCGCATCGATGCGGGCATCGATGGCCTGCATGGTCTCGAGCGGCAGCTCGTGAAGCCGCACCCCCCTTTCCTCGGCGAGACGGACGATGCGCGCCGCGATCGCATGGGCATCGCGAAACGCAACCCGCTTCTCGCGCACGAGCCAGTCGGCGAGGTCGGTGGCGGTGGTGAAGCCGAGCTCCGCCGCCTGCCGCATGCGCGTGCGATCGAAGCGGGCACCCCGCAGCATCTCGCGCATCACCGCGAGCGAGAGCTCGAGCTGGTCGGCGGCGTCGAACACGCCTTCCTTGTCCTCCTGCATGTCCTTGCTGTAGGCGAGCGGCAGGCCCTTGAGGACGACGAGCAGCCGTTCGAGGTCGCCGAAGATGCGCCCCGCCTTCGCGCGTACGAGCTCCGCGGCGTCGGGGTTGCGCTTCTGGGGCATGATCGAGCTGCCCGAGGTGAAGGCCTCGGGCAGACGCAGGAAGCCGAAGGCGGGCGTCGACCAGATGACGAGCTCCTCGGCGAAGCGCGAGAGATGGACGGCGCAGATCGCGGCCGCAGCGAGATAGTCGAGGGCGAAGTCGCGGTCCGAGACGGCGTCGATGCTGTTCGCCATCGGCCGCGCGAAACCGAGCTCGCGGGCGGTCATCTCGCGGTCGATGGGAAAGCTCGTCCCCGCCAGCGCTGCCGCACCGAGCGGACATTCGTCGAGGCGCGCACGCGCGTCGCGAAAGCGCGCACGGTCACGGCCGAACATCTCGACATAGGCGAGGAGATGATGGCCGAGGGTCACCGGCTGGGCGTTCTGGAGATGCGTGAACCCGGGCATGAGGTCGGCGTGATGCTCCTCGGCGCGGGTGAGCAGCACCTCCTGGAGCTCTTGCAGCAGGAGCTCGGCGCGGTCCATCGCCTCGCGCACCCAGAGGCGGAAATCGGTCGCCACCTGGTCGTTGCGCGAGCGCGCCGTGTGCAGCCGGCGCCCCGGCTCGCCGACGAGCTCGATGAGCCGCGCCTCGATGTTGAGATGGATGTCCTCGAGCTCGCGCGAGAATTCGAAGCGGCCTTCCGCGATCTCGCGCTCGATGCGGTCGAGACCTTCGAGGATCGCATCCCGCTCCGCCTCCGCGATGATGCCGCAGGCGGCGAGCATGCGCGCATGGGCGCGGGATCCGGCGAGATCCTGTCGCCACAGCCGCTTGTCGACGTCGATCGAAGCATTAATCTCGGCCATGAGCGGAGCGGGATCGGAAGCGAAGTGACCGCCCCACATCTCGCGCGCGCTCTTCGGTGTCTTCTCGGTCATCCCGCGATCCGGTGAGTTGGACGATGCGACGCCTGCTCCTCGGCCTTCTCGGTCTCGCCGCGCTTGCCCTCGCCGCGCCCGTGGCCGCAATCGAGCTCACCGACGGAGCGCGGCCGGCGGTCGCCGATCTGGCATTCGAGACGCTCGACGGCAAGCCGGCACGGCTTTCCGATTTCCGTGGACGGGTCGTCGTGCTCAACGTGTGGGCCACCTGGTGTGTGCCCTGTCGCGAGGAGATGCCCTCGCTCGACCGCCTGCAGGCCGCCTTTCCGGATGGCGACCTCGTCGTGCTCGCCCTTTCGGTGGACCGCGGCGGACCCGAGAAGGTGCGCCGCTTCCTCGAGGAGATCGGCGTCAGACGCCTGCACGTCTACCGCGATCCGAAGATGCGCGCCACCTTTGCCCTCAGGATTCCCGGCCTGCCGGCGACCATCCTCGTCGATCGCAAGGGACGCGAGGCCTACCGCCACCTCGGTCTCGCGCGCTGGGACGAGAAGGACGTCATCGAGGCCCTGAGGAGGCTCCTCGCCGAGCCCGAGAGCTAGGCCGCAGGCCCTCCCTGAAGGGCCGGGCGCTCTTGCTTCGCGCCCGTGCGGGTGCATATTAGGTCACGAACTCGGTTGGGAAATCGCGGCCGGGGTGAGCTTCGGCTCACACCCGTTGTGTTGTATCGAACGCAGGGGTGGGTCCATTCGAGCGCATCGCCGAACTCATCGAGCCGACGCTCGAGGCCATGGGCTACGAGCTCGTGCGGGTCCGCCTGCTCTCCGGCCGCCGGCCGACGCTGCAGGTCATGGTGGAGCCCAAGGACCACGCGCGCGCCATGACCGTCGAGGACTGCGCCGAGATCAGCCATGTGCTGTCGGCGGTGCTCGACGTCGCGGATCCCATCGCGGGCAGCTACGATCTCGAGGTGAGCTCGCCGGGAATCGACCGGCCGCTCACGCGGCCGGCCCATTTCGAGCGATTTGCCGGCGAGCTCGCGAAGATCGAGACCGTGCACCCGATCGACGGCCGGCGGCGCTTTCGGGGATGGCTGCGGGGCGTCGCGGGAGAAGCGGTCGTGCTCGAGCTCGACGGTGAGGAGGTCGCGATCCCGCTTGCCGAGATCAAGGACGCGAAGCTGCTCGTGAGCGAGCGGCTTCTGGGCGGCGCCGGACGCAGACCGCGCCGGCGGTCCGCAAAGCGCTGACGAGACGAGAGTGGGGAAGAGGAACCTTGGCCACGGAAGCTGCCGCCACGCTCGGTAAGGCCGAACTGCTGCGGGTCGCGGACGCGGTCGCGCAGGAGAAGGGCATCTCCACCGAGGAGGTGCTGCGCGCGATGGAACTCGCGATCCAGACGGCGGCGCGCCGCAAGTACGGACACGAGCACGAGATCGTCGCCGAGATCGACCGCCGCAGCGGCGAGGTGCGCATCTATCGCGTTCTCGAGGTGGTCGAGGAGGTCGCGGACCCGGACCGGCAGATCACCCTCGAGGAGGCGCGGGCGCGCAATCCCGCGGCCCAGATCGGCGACCGCATCCTCGACCCGCTGCCGCCCATCGACCTCGGGCGCATCGCCGCCCAGAGCGCGAAGCAGGTCATCGTGCAGCGGGTGCGCGAGGCGGAACGGGAGCGCCAGTACAACGAGTACAAGGATCGCGTGGGCGAGATCGTCGTCGGCGAGGTCAAGCGCGTCGAGGGACGCGGCATTCTCGTCGATCTCGGGCGCGCGGAGGCGATTCTCCGGCGCGAGGACATGATCCCCCGCGAGACCTTCCGCCCCAAGGACCGGATCCGCGCCTACATCTACGACGTGCGCAAGGAAACGCGCGGCCCCCAGATCTTCCTCTCCCGCACCCATCCGGGTTTTCTCGCCAAGCTGTTCGAGCAGGAGGTGCCGGAGATCTACGACGGCATCATCGAGATCAAGGCGGTGGCGCGGGATCCGGGCTCGCGCGCGAAGATCGCCGTCTACTCCAAGGACAGCAGCATCGACCCGGTGGGCGCCTGCGTCGGCATGCGCGGCTCGCGCGTCCAGGCCGTGGTCCAGGAGCTCGCCGGCGAGAAGATCGACATCATTCCCTGGTCCTCGGATCCCGCCACCTTCGTGGTCAACGCCCTGGCGCCGGCGGAGGTCACCAAGGTCGTGCTCGACCCGGATGCGAAGCGCATCGAGGTCATCGTCCCCGACGAGCAGCAGAACATCGCCATCGGGCGGCGCGGCCAGAACGTCCGCCTCGCCTCTCAGCTCACCGGCTGGGACATCGACATCATCTCCGAGAGCGAGGAATCCGAGCGGCGCACGCGCGAGTTCCGCGAGCTCACCGAGCTCTTCATGGAGAGCCTCAACGTCGACGAGATGATCGCCCAGCTGCTCGCGGCGGAGGGCTTCGCCTCGATCGAGGAGATCGCCTATGCCGAGGTGGAGGAGCTCGCCGCCATTCAGGGCTTCGACGAGGAGATCGCCAGGGCGCTCAAGGAACGCGCCCTCGAGTGGCTCGAAACGCGCGACGAGCAGCTGCGCGAGGAGGCCGAGAAGCTGGGTGTGAGCTCCGATCTCCTCTCCTTCGAGGAGCTCGACCTGGCATCGATCGTCGAGCTCGCCCGCAAGGGAGTGCGGAGCCTCGAGGATTTCGCCGGTCTCGCCGCGGACGAGCTCGTCGAGCTGCTGCCCGAGCTCCAGCTTTCGGAGGAGGATGCGGGGCGGATGATCATGGAGGCACGGGTGCAGCTCGGCTGGGTCACGCCGGAGGCGGAAGCTGCGGCCGCAGCCTCCGGGCAGGGCGGTGAAGAAGCGGAGGAGGCGACGCCACGGGCGTGATCGAACTGCGCGAACAGGAGCCGCGGGGTGGACGCCGACGCTGCATCGCGGGCCGGCGCAGCGACGCCAGGGAGCGGCTGCTGCGCTTCGTCGTCGCCCCGGATGGCCGGCTCGTCGCCGACATCGAGGAGCGGCTGCCCGGCCGCGGCATCTGGCTCGAGGCACGACGCGAGCGGCTCGGCGAACGACGGACCCTGAAGAGCCTCGCCCGGCTCGGCGCGCGGCTCGACGACCCCGAGGAGATGGCCCGGGAGATCGAGCGCCGCCTGGAGCGCCGCTGTCTCGACCTGCTCGGTCTCGCACGCCGCGCCCGGCAGGTCGCGCTGGGTTACGAGAAGGTGCGCGGCGCCCTGGCCCGCGGCCGCGTGGCGCTGCTGATCGTGGCGCGGGATGCGAGCGCCAACGCCAAGGCCCGCTTCCGTCGGCTCCCGCCCGGGGTCGTGCGGGTGGAGGCCTTCGACCGTGCCGCGCTGGCTCGCGCCGTGGGGCGGGAGGACGTGGTGTACGTCGCCGTGGCGCCCGGCCGGCTCGCGGACAAGCTGTGGCGGGAGCTGCAGCGGCTGTCGGGCTTTCGCGAGATCGCCCTCGCCGGCAGCCCGCCCGCGGGGCAAACGGAAGGACGAGAGGACACGCAACGAGATGAGTGACGCGAAGGAATCCGATCGCAACGCACGCATCGGGCTTTCCCGCTCCTCGACCCGTCTCGAGCTCAAGAAGACGGTCGAGAGCGGCATGATCCGGCAGAGCTTCAGCCACGGCCGCAGCAAGACGGTGGCGGTGGAGGTGAGAAAGCGCCGCGTGCTGCGCCCCGGCGCCGGCGAGGCGCGGGCGCGCAAGGAAGCGCCCGCGGCCGCGGAAGAGGTGAAGGCGACGCCGGTCGAGGCGGAAGCTCCCGCCCAGGCCGAGCGCCGGCCCGTGACGCTCAAGGCGCTCACGCCGGAAGAGCTGGAAAAGCGCAGAAAGGCGGCCGCGGAGGCGCAGAAGGCGGCGGAGGAGGCGCGGCGCCGTCAGGAGGAGATCGCCCGTCGCGCGGCCGAAGAGGCGGCACGGCGCAAGGCCGAGGAGGAAGCGGCGGCGCGGCGGCGGGAAGAGGAGGAGCGCCGCCGGCGCGAGGAAGAGGAGCGCCGCCGCAAGGCCGAGGAGATGGCGGCGCGGCTGCTCGCCGCCGAGAAGGCCAAGCAGCCGCAGGAAGAGGAAGCGGAGACCACAGCGGGTGCCGTGCCGTCGACCTTGGAGCCGGAGACGGCGGCCGTCGCGCGCGGCGGTCCGCGCGCGGCCAAGGCGGTGGTGAAGCCGGAGACGCTCAAGGCTCTGGCCAAGGAAGAGCAGGAGGCCGAGGAGCGGCGCAAGAAGGGCAAGGAGAAGCG
>CAZHHU010000043.1:0-4687 GCA_964532215.1 uncultured Geminicoccaceae bacterium | reverse complement strand
CACGTTCCCAAGCGGGTCAGCGAAGCCGACGTCGAGGCCGGGCTCGAGGGCGCGCCCGACCGCCCGGAAGACCTCGTGCCGCGGTCGCCGGTGGTGACCGTCATGGGGCACGTCGACCACGGCAAGACCTCGCTGCTCGACGCCCTCCGCAAGACCGACGTGGCGGCGCGCGAGGTGGGCGGCATCACCCAGCATATCGGCGCCTATCGCGTCGACGTCGGCTCCGGCCTGCCCGTCACCTTCATCGACACCCCGGGCCACGAGGCCTTCACCGCGATGCGCGCGCGCGGCGCCTCGGTCACGGACATCGTCGTGCTCGTCGTCGCCGCCGACGACGGCGTCATGCCCCAGACCGTGGAAGCCATCCGCCACGCGCAGGCGGCCAAGGTGCCCATCATCGTCGCCGTCAACAAGATCGACAAGCCCGATGCGGACCCGCAGCGCGTCAAGAACGAGCTCCTCAACCACGGCGTCGTGGTCGAGGAATTCGGCGGCGACACGCTGTGCGTGGAGGTGAGCGCGCTCAAGGGCATCGGGCTCAAGGAGCTCATCGAGGCGATCCAGCTCCAGGCCGAGCTGCTCGAGCTCAAGGCCAACCCCAACCGCCCGGCGCTGGGCACGGTCATCGAGGCCAAGCTCGACCGCGGCCGCGGGCCGGTGGCCACCGTCCTCGTCCAGAACGGCACGCTCAAGGTGGGCGATGTGGTGGTCGTCGGTGCCCACTGGGGCCGGGTGCGGGCGCTGGTCGACGACCGCGGCCGTCAGGTCAAGGAGGCGGGCCCGGCGACGCCGGTGGAGGTTCTGGGCCTCGACGGCGTTCCCGAGGCGGGCGACCGGCTCGTCGTCGTGGAAAGCGAGAAGCGCGCGCGCGAAGTCGCCGAGTACCGGCAGCGCAAGCTGCGCGAGCAGCAGCGGGCGGCGGCCATCCCGCGCGGCACGATCGAGACCATGCTCGCCCGGCTCAAGAAGGGCACCCTCAGCGAGCTGCCGGTGATCGTCAAGGCGGACGTGCACGGCTCGCTGCAGGCGATCGTCGACGGCCTCGAGAAGCTGTCCACGGAGGAGGTGCGGGTGCGGGTGCTCCACAGCGGCGTGGGCGCGATCACCGAAGGCGACGTCAATCTCGCCCAGGCCTCGGGCGCCTTCATCATCGGCTTCAACGTCCGCGCGCCGGCGCCGGTGCGCGAGCTCGCCGTGCGCGAGGGCGTCGAGATCCGCTACTATGCCATCATCTACGAGCTCCTCGACGACATGAAGAAGATGCTCGAGGGGCTGCTCGCACCGGAGAAGCGCGAGAACATCCTCGGCCACGCCGAGATCCGCCAGGTCTTCAACGTCCCCAAGGTGGGACGGGTGGCCGGCTGCATGGTCACCGACGGCGTCGTGCGGCGCAATGCGCGGGTGCGGCTCTTGCGCGACAATGTGGTCATCTACGAGGGCGCGATCGCCTCGCTCAAGCGGTTCAAGGAGGACGTGCGCGAGGTCCGCGAGGGGTACGAGTGCGGCATCGCCATCGAGGGCTACAACGACATCCGCGAGGGTGACGTGATCGAAGCCTACGAGGTCCAGGAGGTGGCGCGCAGCCTCGAAGCGTGAAATCGGCCACCCTCACGCTATCTCCCATCACGGACGCAGAGGCGGCACCCATGGCGGATCCCCGCGGCCACCGGCAGCCTTCGCAGCGTCAGCTGCGGGTCGGCGAACAGATGCGCCATCTGCTCGCCGAATATCTGGCGCGGGGCGAGGTCCGGGATCCGCGGCTCGAGGGGGCGAGCCTCACCATTTCGGAAGTGCGCGTGAGCCCGGATCTCCGCCACGCCACCGTGTATGTGGCCGAGCTCGGACGGCCGGTGCGGCCCGAGATTCTCGAGGTCCTCTCCCGGGCCGCACCCCGGCTCGCCGGCCGCATCACCCGCGAGATGCACCTCAAATACGCCCCGCGACTGCGCTTCGTGGCCGACGAGAGCTTCGAGGCCGCGGACCGCATCGAACGTCTCCTCGCCGCAGCGCGCGCAGAGCGGCGGACGCTCGCCGAGGTCGAAGAGCAGCGGGAAGAGGACGAACGGCAGCAATGAAGCGCGAGCGACGTCGCGGTATCCGGATCGACGGCTGGCTCGTGATCGACAAGCCGCGCGGCATGACCTCGACCGAGGTCGTGAACATCGTCAAGCGGCTGACCCGGGCGCGCAAGGCCGGCCATGGAGGCACCCTCGACCCGCTCGCCACCGGGGTGCTGCCGATCGCCCTCGGCGAGGCTACCAAGACCGTGCAGTATGTCATGGAGGCGCCCAAGCGCTACCGCTTCACCATGCGCTTCGGCGAAGCCCGCGACACGGACGACGCCGAGGGCAGGATCATCGCGACGAGTCCGAAACGGCCCGCGAACGAAGAGATCGAAGCGCTGCTTCCCCGCTTCCGCGGTACGATCCTGCAGCGCCCGCCCGCTTTCGCCGCGGTCAAGGTCGGTGGCAGACGGGCCTATGAGCTCGCGCGGCAGGGCCAGCCTCCCGAGCTCGAGCCGCGGCCGGTGCGGATCGACGAGTTCGTACTCGTGGAGCGCCCCGACCCCGATCACGCGGTGTTCGAGGTGGTCTGCGGCAAGGGCGCCTATGTGCGCGCGCTCGCGCGCGATCTCGGCGAGGCGCTCGGCTGCTACGCCCATGTCTCGGAGCTGCGCCGTCTCGCGGTCGGACCGTTCGATCTCGAGATGGCGATTCCGCTCAAGGCGCTCGAGGGAATCGTCGCCGAGGAGACGCTTCCCCAGGTGCTCATCCCGGTGGCGACGGCGCTGGCCGGCATCCCGGCGTTTGCCGCCACCGAACCGCAGGTGCTCCGGATCCGCTCCGGTCGCCCGATCCGCATCTCCCCGGCGCTGCTTCCCGAGGAGGTGCGGGAGGGCGACACGGTCCGGGTCATGCGCGGCGGCGAACTCGTCGCCCTCGCGCGGCTCGAGGATGCGGTCCTGAGCCCCGTGCGGGTCTTCCACCCGAAGTGATCCCGATGCCGCAGCGAGAGGTCGAAGATGTCCATCACAGCCGAGAAGAAGCGGGAGATCATCAAGGAATTCGCGACCCATGAGGGAGATACCGGGTCGCCCGAGATCCAGGTGGCGATCCTGAGCGAGCGGATCGCCAACCTCACCGAGCATCTCAAGATCCACAAGAAGGACTTCGCCTCGCGGCGCGGCCTTCTCATGATGGTGGGTCAGCGCCGACGGCTGCTCGACTATCTCAAGCGCAAGGATGAAGAGCGCTACCGTCGGATCGTCGAGCGGCTCGGGCTCCGACGGTGAAACGGCCGCTCGGGCCCGCGCGCTGCGGGCCCGCGGCACAGGCAAACGAGGCAAGAGAAGGGATGTTCGACATTACGCGCAAGCAGATCGAATGGGGCGGCAAGACGCTCGTCCTCGAAGCCGGGCACATCGCCCGGCAGGCGGACGGCGCCGTGCTCGCCACCCTGGGCGAGACGGTCGTGCTGTGCACGGCGGTCGCCGCCAAGGTCCAGAAGCCGGGAATCGACTTCTTCCCGCTCACCGTGAACTACCAGGAAAAGGCCTTCGCCGCGGGCAAGATCCCGGGCGGCTTCTTCAAACGCGAGGGACGACCCTCGGAAAAGGAGACGCTGGTCTCGCGTCTCATCGACCGGCCGATCCGCCCCCTCTTCCCCGACGGCTTCAAGAACGAGACGCAGGTCATCTGCACCGTACTCGCCCACGACGGCGAGACCGATCCCGACATCGTCGCGATGATCGGGGCCTCGGCCGCGCTCACCATCAGCGGCATCCCCTTCCTGGGGCCGATCGGTGCCTGCCGCGTCGGCTACATCGACGGCGCCTTCGTGCTCAATCCGACGATCGAGGAGGTCAAGGAGAAGAGCAAGCTCGACCTGGTCGTCGCCGGTACGCGGGATGCCGTGATGATGGTCGAATCGGAAGCGCATGAGCTGCCCGAGGAGACCATGCTCGCGGCGGTCATGTTCGGCCACCGGCAGTTCCAGCCGGTCATCGATCTCATCCTCGAACTCGCCCAGGAATGCGCCCGCGAGCCCTGGGAGCTCGAGGTGCCGGACCGCGAGGAGCTCTATGCCCGGCTCCGGGACGCATTCGCGGACCGGGTCGCCGCCGCCTATGAGGAGCCGCAGAAGAAGGAACGGCACGACCGCATCGCGGAAGTGCGCAACGAGGCCCTCGAGGCTCTCGCCGGCGACGATCTCGAACTCGCGGCCGCGATCGTCGAGCTGTTCAAGCGGCTCGAGAAGGAGGTCGTGCGCACGCGCATCCTCGAGACCGGAAAACGCATCGACGGCCGCGAGACCACCGCGATCCGGCCCATCCAGGCGGAAGTGGGGATTCTGCCGCGGGTCCACGGCAGCGCCCTGTTCACCCGGGGCGAGACCCAGGCGCTCGTGGTGGTGACGCTCGGAACGGGCCAGGACGAGCAGATCATCGACGCCCTCGAGGGTGATGTGCGCGAGCACTATCTCCTCCATTACAACTTCCCGCCCTACTGCGTGGGCGAGGTCGGCAGGCTCGGCGCGCCGGGAAGGCGGGAGATCGGGCACGGCAAGCTCGCCTGGCGGGCGACCCATCCGCTTCTTCCCTCCAAGGACACCTTTCCGTACACGATCCGCGTCGTCTCCGAGATCACCGAGAGCAACGGCTCGAGCTCCATGGCGACGGTCTGCGGCA